>DATHDH010000224.1:0-4918 GCA_035319145.1 Dissulfurispiraceae bacterium
CGCCCTCATGCCTGCTTTCCTGCAGACGCACTGCAACTGAAAAGTTCGGATCTGTCAGAAGCAGAATATCGGCATAGCTGTCTCTCACCGCATATACCTTTCCCGCGAGACCTCTGGGCGTGATCGCCGACATGTCCTTGCCGATGCCATCCTTTGCGCCCTTGTCTATGACAAGTGTATTCACGAATTTGTCATATCCCCTGCCTATTACCCGAGCGGCCGTTCCGCCACCGTGGATCTGGTTTTTCAGCCCGAGCAGCTCCTGCAATCGCGTGTTCTCTTTAAGGGTTTCGCCATATCTCTGCTGTTCAAGCTGGATGTTCTGCATCTTGGCCTTGAGCATCCTGTTCTCATCGGCAGCATTGAAAGTGTCCCGAACCCCAGAGCTGATGGAATACCACACCCCGCTTACCGCGTCATAAGGATAGGAGAGAATTCTCAGGATTCCCGGCACGCCAGCGTTCCTGTTGTTGAACATCATTACAGCGGCGGCGAGAACTATGACGGCAACTATAAGCAGTCTTTTTTTTGACCGCGACATTAACGGCATTAATTTGTGGCTATGGCGATCTTCTTGAGCAGTTCAAGCCTGTCGAGCATTGCGCCGCAGCCCCTCACCACAGCGGTAAGCGGATCATCAGGCACGATGACAGGCACGCCTGTATGCTCCCTGATAAGAATGTCGAGCCCCTTGAGCAGCGCTCCTCCGCCCGCGAGTACGATGCCACGGTCGACTATGTCGGCGGCCAGCTCCGGAGGCGTGTTTTCGAGCGTAACCTTTATGGTGTCAAGGATCATCGTGACGCTCTCCTGAAGGGCCTCCCTCACTTCTTCGTCGGTGACATTGATTGCCTTTGGTATCCCGGATATGAGGTCCCTGCCTTTTACTTCCATGGGTGGTATCTTTTCGGTGGGATAGGCCGATCCGCACTGGATCTTTATCTGTTCAGCCGTCCTGTCGCCGATCATCAGATTGTACTTGCGCTTGATGTACGCGATTATGGCTTCGTCCATCTTGTCGCCGCCAACCCTCACGGCTTTACTGTAAACAATTCCGTCCAGGGAGATGATGGCGACATCGGTCGTCCCTCCTCCGATATCGACAATCATGTTGCCGGAAGGTTCTCCAACCGGAAGCCCCACGCCGAGGGCCGCCGCCATGGGCTCTTCTATAAGGTAGACTTCCCTTGCGCCTGACGCGTGTGCGGCGTCCTTCACCGCCCTCTGTTCAACCTGCGTGATGCCGGATGGGACCCCGATTATCACCCTCGGAGAGATAAAGCTCTTCCTGTGGTGCACTTTGGTTATGAAGTATTTCAGCATTTCTTCGGTCGCGTCGAAGTCGGCGATGACACCGTCCTTCATCGGACGGATGGTCACGATATTGGCGGGTGTCTTGCCGACCATTTCCTTAGCCTCCATGCCGACGGCCATAGGTTTTTTATTATCCCTGCGGACAACGACCACCGAAGGCTCGCTGCATATTATCCCTCTGCCCCTTACATAAACAAGCGTATTTGCCGTGCCAAGATCTATCGCAAGGTCATTCGAAAACATACCCATTATTTTGTCGAAAAACACTGAACCCTCCTCTTAATAAAAACCTCAGATAATCAACCGATTAAAAAGACTCAGCCTTCCAGGACCCTTGTTCCAGCAAAATCATCGCCGAGCCTCATGCCGTCGCCGTTTCCAAGGGCCAGCAGAAATTCAAAGACAAGGACAAAGGCGGGGAATATCCATCCGGCAAACGGAATGTTGAACAGCAGCATTGCCGCCGCAAATGGCGCATTCCGTATCATGGAAGCCCTGAACCCTCCGGACACCCCGGAATCGGCCGTGACTACGCGCAACCGCATTATTTTTTTCCCGAGACTCCTGCCGTCAAAAAGACCGTCGCCTATGAGCAGATAAGCCAGCCCTGCAAGAAAGCCAACCTTGGGCGCCAGACCTGCTGCGGCGGCAATGACGATTATGTCGAGCAGCTTTGCCATTACTCTCAGCAGCAAACTTGCCTTCGGCAGGCCTTCGGACATTCATAATACTAACAGACTGCCTTTTGCTTTTTCAAGGAGCTCCGCGATGTTAAATCCATGATTTTATGCTGAAAACAGGCTGCGATGCAAATACCCTTCATTCATGCTCGGCAGGGGGCCGGCAATTATTTTGTTGTACCTTTGAATCCTCCATTTATGCTATACTTTCGAGAATTGATCATACTTTCATTAATATATAACTTATGAGCATTGGGGGACATATGGTTATGCGCTCATGCAGAGTTTCAGACTTGATAGTTTTGTTTTGTTGCCTGCTTATAGCAATACCTTCAATTTCTTTCTCCGGAGAAATCGTTGTGCAGCCCGGGAAATTCGACCATTTCGACCTGAAGTTGCCGCAGAAGCTGTCCGCAGGCGAAAAGGTGACGGTTGAAGTTACCGCAGTCGATGCATTTAACAACATCATCAGCAATTTTGCCGACAGCCGAAGAGACTTTATGGTTTCTGCATCTGGGGCCTGCTCAGTAACACCGGCATCGCTTCCCTCAACGGCTTTTATAAAAGGGACCGCAGTCATAACGCTGCGAGATACGGCAGCGGAAACCTTCACTCTTACGATACTGGAAAGCGGCAGCACCGTCCCCCTTCAGGTCCGTGACATCCAGGTAGTGCCTGGCAAGCTGAACTCACTCGTTGTAAGAGGACCGAGGGCGATCCCTGCTAATGAAAAATTCGATATAAAGATAGTTGCCGTTGACGCCTTCGGCAATACAGTAACCGAACCAATATACGGCAAGAACCTGAACCTGCTGTTCAAAGGCGGCGCCGATCCGAGGATTGCAGGCGATCTGTCCGACTTCAAAAACGGTGTGGGAACCGTCTCCCTTGTTTCGGAAAAAGCCGGTAAATTCACCGTAGAGGTGCGCGATCTTGTGACCGGCGGCAGCGGATCCAGCGAATGGATTGAAGTAGTAAACAGCGCCCTTGCATCGTTCAAGGTCATAGTGCCGAAGGAAATAATAGCGGGCGAGCCGTTCGACGTTTCGATTGCGGCTGTTGATGCTTACGGCAACATCGTAAAGAATTATTCCTCCGTCGGCTCCGGTGTCAATGTCGCGACGTTTGGTTGTACCAAGCCTTTCCCGTCAACCATATCCGCATATGAATTCGCAAACGGGCAGGCCAAGACAACACTGCGCTATGACACAACTGAAGGCACACACGATATAACGCTTACCGTCACGGAAATGAACAGAAAGAACTACGGAACCAGCGACATGATCAAGGTCGTGCCCCAGATACCGACTAAGTATGAAGTCGCCAATCCTGAATCCGCTGTCGCCGGTCAGAAATTCAGGATAAAGATCACGGCGTATAACCAGATCGGGAACCCGATAAAGAATTACAACCTCATCGGCCCGGACATCGCGCTGAACGCTACCGGAAGTGGCAAGCTTACGCCGTCGAGGATACCGGCTTCGGAATTTGTTAACGGGACGGCGCTGGTTGATGTGCAATACAACCGCTCCGAAGCCTTTACAATAATGGCAGAACCGATTCAACCTGTGCGGCAGGTCGAAAAGAAGGCTGCAGAGAAAGCGATCCAGCCGGAGAAGGAACAGGTCCCGGCGCGCAAGCCGGAAGCAGAGGCCAAAAGCCGGATAATGAAGACTCCGGCGCCTCAGCCCCAAGTCGAACAGGTCGTAAAGATCGGCACACTCGATATAACAGGCATCTCTCTCGTGGAGACGCAGAAGACGTCGGTGGTCACCATACATGTGCCCGGACTGGTTGCAAACGCAAAGATAAAATATGCGGCGCGACCAGTGGTAATTGCCGGGAAAAAATGGATAGTGGTTTCCATAAGCCCTGCGGCAAGCAAGGTCGTGGAACCTGTCAGGTTCGACTCGCCGACCGTCGGCAAGGTCCTTATCGAAGACAATCCCGAAAATGCCGGGCCTATTTTGATCAAGATCGAAAATCTGAAATCGGCGAAGTTCAAACTGGCGAGGAACGACAAAGCCCTGGTCGTCACTCTCACACATTGAGACCTAAGATCATTTGAGCTGATTTTGCATAATGGGCTTTTTTGACAGACTGAAATCCGGGCTCGCCAAGACGAGGAAGAACCTCGTCGAGCGCGTCGAGACCATACTACTCAACAGAAAGATCGATGAATCCGCTATCGACGAGATAGAGGAGATACTCATCGCCTCCGATGTCGGCACTGATGCAACAGGCCGCGTCATCGGCATACTTAAAGAGAAAGTCCTATCGGGCGCTGTAAAGGATGTCTCCAACGTCAAGGCGGTTATAAGAGACGAGATGGCGGCAATGCTCGGGACGGCCCAGCCTCTTGCCCTTTCAGCCCATCCTTCCGTAATCCTTGCGGTTGGAGTAAACGGAGTAGGAAAGACAACTACAATCGGCAAACTCGCATCCAGGTTCAGGACAGAAGGGAAGAAAGTAGTTCTCGCGGCAGGAGATACCTTCAGGGCTGCAGCGATTGAACAGATCGAGATCTGGGCGCAGAGGACAGACGCAGACATTATAAAACACCAAGGCGGATCTGACCCCGCCGCAGTCGCCTTTGATGCAGTCGAGGCGGCAAAGCACAGGGGCAGCGATGTTGTCATAATAGACACTGCAGGAAGGCTGCATACCAAAACTCCGCTGATGGACGAACTGAAAAAGATCGACCGCGTCATAAAGAAGGCTATGCCGGACGCTCCGCACGAAAAATTGCTCGTCATAGATGCAACGACCGGACAGAACGCCCTCCGCCAAGCCATGATATTTCATGAGGCCATCGGACTTACCGGCATAGCCCTCACCAAGCTCGACGGAACAGCAAAGGGAGGCATCATCTTTGCGATCCAGAGGGAGCTGAATGTGCCGGTGAAGCTGATCGGCGTCGGTGA
>DATHDH010000225.1:0-8275 GCA_035319145.1 Dissulfurispiraceae bacterium
CGCTTGAGATCCGCCTGGCCGGTTATCGCGACGACTGGCGATGCGTCGAGATACGCATCGGCTATACCTGTCAGCAGATTCGTGGCACCCGGGCCCAATGTGGCGACGCAGACACCGGCCGTGTCGGTTAGCCTGCCGTAAGCATCGGCCATGAAGGCGGCAGTCTGCTCGTGGCGGGTCAGGATGAATTTGATTCGCGATGTCCTGAACGATTCCATTAAATCGAGCGTTTCTTCGCCGGGCACGCCGAATACATACTCAACAAGTTCGTTTTCGAGGCACTTTACGAGCAGATCCGAGGCTTTCATGGTTGTTGATTCCTCCCGACAGGAATGGCGATTTGATGAGGGGTGCAGACAATAATGGCCGGCCCAGAGCAGGCTGTCATGCTCCATTTATAACAAATTTGGCGGGACAAATCAATTGACCCGAAAAAACGATCGGTTAGGCAGGCCGGGGTCAGTCTGAATCGCGACGCCGTCTGAACCGCTGCCGTAGATGTTCGAGTGTTGCAGCGAGCAATTCGGGGGAATAAGGAACGGATGGGCCGCTGCCCCAGATGGGGCCGGGCCATGCCCGGTCGTCACGGAACCGCCCGATTACATGGATATGCAGCTGGGGAACGATATTTCCGAGCATGCCGACATTGATCTTGTCGGGATTGTAAAGCTCTTGGACAATGGAGGATATGAGAGCTATCTCTTCGATGAGCACCTGACGATCGTCAAAATCGAGTTCATGGATTTCTGTGATGCCGATCTGTTCCGGCACGAGAATGAACCAGGGAACGGAACAGTCGTTCATCAGCACCAGGCGCGAAAGCTGAAGCGTGCGAATCTCGATTGTATCGGCCTTGAGTTGCTCATGGAGAGAGAACATTTTTCGACCTGCCAGGAATATCCGCCCACGAAGGCGCGAATCGCAACGATTCGGGCAGTGCCGTTCCCTTGACTTGGCACCGGAAGCCGTTCTATAGTTATGCATGTTTCGCATGAAAGTCAATACGGGTGTCCGACTTACAAGCGCTGCCCTGAAGATGCAGGCCGCGGCGCGGGAGGTTATTGACTAGAGCAGGCGGAGCATTTGTATTCACGCATTTTCAGGCCACGGCAATATGTCCGTGGCCTTTTTATTTTCCGAAGGAGGTGTTCAATGAATATGCCGGTTCATAAATACAGACCGTATCGGGGAGTGGATCTGCCGGACAGGCAATGGCCGTCCCGGACGATAACTGCGGCTCCTGCTTGGTGCAGCGTGGATCTCCGCGACGGGAATCAGGCATTGATAGCGCCGATGACGGTCGCCGAGAAAAAGGAGATGTTTCGGCTGCTTGTTGCCGTCGGGTTCAAACAGATCGAGGTGGGGTTTCCGTCGGCGTCGCAGGTCGAGTTCGACTTTCTCCGCACCCTGATCGATGAACAACTCATCCCGGATGACGTGACGGTGCAAGTGCTGACGCAATCGCGCGAGCGTCTCATTCGCCGGACGTTCGAGGCGTTGGCCGGGGCGCGCCGTGCCATCGTGCATTTGTACAATTCGACATCGACTCTTCAGAGGGATGTCGTGTTCCGGATGAACAGGCAGCAGATTAAGGATCTGGCGGTCAACGGGGCCGAGCAGATTGCGAAAGAGGCTGCGCAGATGAGCGAGACGGAGATTTACTATGAGTATTCTCCGGAGAGTTTTACCGGTACAGAGTTGGAATACGCGCTTGAGGTCTGCGAGGCGGTTTCGGATGTCTGGCAGCCTGCGCCGGCAAGGCCGCTCATCCTGAATCTTCCGGCAACGGTCGAAATGGCGACGCCGAATGTTTATGCAGACCAGATTGAATGGATATGCCGAAATATCAGGAGACGCAGCAGCTACATCATTAGCCTGCATGCGCATAACGATCGCGGCACGGCGGTTGCGGCCACCGAACTTGCGCTCATGGCCGGCGCCGACCGGGTTGAGGGTACGCTTTTCGGGAACGGCGAGCGGACCGGCAATGTCGATATCATGACACTCGCAATGAACCTTTATTCGCAGGGGGTGGAACCCGGCCTCGATTTCAGCAACATAAACCGGGTGGTGGACGTATACGAACGCTGCACCAAAATCCCGGTGCATATACGCCATCCTTACGCAGGCGAACTCGTCTTTACCGCATTTTCGGGTTCGCACCAGGATGCCATCAACAAGGGGATGCGGGCGTATCACGACAGCCCGTCGCCTTTTTGGGAGGTGCCGTATCTTCCGATTGACCCAGCTGATGTCGGCCGCACCTATGAGTCGATAGTTCGTATCAACAGCCAGTCCGGCAAGGGCGGCGTAGCATTCGTTCTGGAGAACGACTTCGGCTTCCGGATGCCGAAGGAGATGCATCCAGAATTCAGCCGTCTCATTCAGGGCATCTGCGAGAAGTCGAGCTGCGAGATCGCGCCTGAACAGATTGCCGATGCGTTCAAGGCCGAATATCTGAACCGAAAGATTCCGTACTCACTGAAGTCATGTTCAATCAGCGAACAGCAGAGCGATGATGAATCGACATCTCTCGAAATAATTGCGGCAATGAAAGCGAATGGCGAAGAGCGGATTATCCGGGGCCGCGGCAACGGGCCGATAGACGCGTTCAGCAATGCCCTGAAAAAGGAACTCGGAGTCGCTTATACGCTCACGTCGTATTATGAGCATGCACTGGAGCAGGGGTCGGATTCGAAGGCCGCGGCCTATATTCGCGTCGAGGCCTCGGATGGGAGAGCCTTTTGGGGTGTCGGTGTCGATACCAGCATCGATACCGCATCGCTCAGGGCTTTGGTCAGTGCACTGAACCGGATGGCGGGTTAGCTCGAGATATGTATGCTGTGACCGGCACGTGATGCTAAATGACACTTTCGCGCTTCCGGCCGGGGCCCGCCCCTGTTTTTTGACTTGTGTCATTGTGGACCGCGCATAGGTACGCTATGATTGAATTAGAAACGATGCAAGGAGGAGAGCATGGCAGAAGTACTCGATCTCAAGAAACTGATTACTTTCTATCCCGACAAAATTTATCGGGAAATGCTTACGGACAAGCCCGAGATGCGCGTTGCGCTGATGTGCCTCGGCCCGGGACAGGAACTGAAGCCGCACAAGGCCCCGCTTAGGCTGCTGATGTACTGTGTCGAGGGAAGGGGTGTCTTTACCGTCGGGGACGAAGAGGTTGCAGCAGGCGAAAAGACCGCCATCATGGTCGACCCGAATGTTCCACACGGTTTCAGGGCGGCCGCGGACGAGAAGCTTGTGGTCATGGCGGTCGTTACGCCGGTCGAATAGGAAAGTGCGGAGGGGTTCCGCTGTCCTTTACACCCTTTGCCTACCTATGCTAAGCTAACTCTACTGATTTTTCTGAGAAAATACGATGCGGTGGCACTCAAGGTCACCGCATCGTTTTCTGCTGTTCCTGGGAGCGGCACATCAAATTGCAGAGGAGGTGAAAGGAATGTCTCTTGAGCAGAGCAAGAAGAAAGAGATTATTGAGTCGTATAAGGTGCATCAGACAGACACCGGCTCGCCGGAGGTCCAGATTGCGTTGCTAACGGAGCGTATTACATCACTGACCGAGCACTTCAAGACGCATAAGAAGGATCATCATTCCCGTCGCGGGCTTCTGATGCTGGTCGCTCAACGCAAGAAGCTGCTTTCCTATCTGAAGACATCGGACAAGAATCGTTATAACGCAGTTATTGAGCGCCTTGGTATAAGGCGATAGCGTGTGGTGCGGGTAGTGTAACTAAACAGGAAAAAGAAAGAGAGTTTCATGACAAGTGTTGAAGTTGAAATCAGAGGGAAAAAGATAATCCTCGAGACCGGTTTGATGGCGAAGCAGGCCGATGGAGCGGTTGTCGCCCGTTGCGGCGATACTGTAGTTCTGGCGACCGCAGTTGCGGATAAGAAGGCAAAGGAAGGCCTCGATTTCTTTCCGCTCACCATCGATTATCAGGAGAAGGCATACTCTGCGGGCAAGATTCCCGGCGGCTTTTTCAAGCGCGAGGGCAAGTCTTCCGAAAAGGAAGTACTTACCTCCCGCCTGATAGACAGGCCGATGCGGCCACTCTTCCCGAAGGGGTTTTATTGCGAGACCCAAGGCATCGTCTCGGTGCTCTCGTATGGCGACGAAAATGTCGCTGATATGCTCGGTATTATCGGTATGTCTGCAGCTGTCCATATTTCCGACATTCCTTTCGGCGGCCCGGTCGGCGCTGTGCGGGTCGGAATGCTGAACGGCGAGTTGATAGCGAATCCCGATCTGGCGGTGATGGACGGCCTTGAGCTGAATCTGGTCGTCGCGGGAACCGCCGACGCGGTCATTATGGTCGAAGGCGGCGGCGCCGAGATCCCCGAAGCGGGGATGCTTGCGGCAATAGATTTTGCCCACGTTGAAATCAGGAAGCTTGTAGCGCTCCAGAATGGACTTCGGGAGAAGATCGGAAAAGCAAAGCGCGAGTTTCAGCCGATTGAGGACAATGTGGAGTTGCAGCGCGAAGTCGAGCAGTTTGTGGTTGACAAGATGCCGGGAGCCATCCGCATCCCAGACAAAATGCGGCGTGCCCAGGCATTGAAGGAGATACTGGAAGACGCCGTAAGGCTCCTGAACACCCCTGAAAACGCCGAGCGCTTTTTCGGTACGAGGGATAAAGATCTCAAGCGTGATATCGCAAATGCATTTGACAATTACGAACAGGAGCTTGTCCGAACCATGATCCTGAAGGACGGGGTTCGGGCGGACGGCAGAAAGTCCGACGAAGTCAGGCCAATCAGCTGTTATACCAGTCTATTGCCGCGGGTGCATGGCTCGGCGCTTTTTGTGCGGGGCGAGACGCAGGCGCTTGTTGCGACGACGCTTGGTACGGCGGATGATGAGCAAAAAATTGATGCGCTTGAGGGGCAGAGCTACAAGACCTTCATGCTGCACTACAATTTCCCGCCCTTCAGCGTGGGTGAGGTGAAGCCGCTCCGCTCACCGGGCCGTCGCGAGATTGGTCACGGCGCACTGGCAGAGAGGGCGATCAAGTATGTCCTTCCTGCGAAGGACAAGTTCCCCTACACCATTCGTATCGTCTCGGACATTCTTGAGTCCAACGGCTCGTCTTCCATGGCGACGGTATGCGGTGCAACGCTCTCGCTGATGGATGCCGGAGCGCCTATCAAGGCCCCTGTTGCGGGCATTGCCATGGGGCTTATACAAGAAGGGGAGCATGTCGTCGTCCTGACCGATATCCTCGGGCTTGAGGATCACCTCGGTGATATGGACTTCAAGGTCGCCGGTACGGAAAGCGGCATTACTGCATTCCAGATGGACTGTAAGATCAGTGGTATAAGCCGCGCCGTGCTCGAGACCGCTATCGAGCAGGCTCGCAAGGGCCGTATGCATATCCTCGGCAAGATTAAGGATGCCATGCCGTCTTCGCGCGAGCAGCTTTCCCCGCACGCACCGCGTATTCACACCATACAGATCAGGCCTGAGAAGATCCGTGACGTTATCGGATCGGGCGGCAAGGTGATCCGCGAGATTGTTGCCCAAACCGGCTGTAAGATCGATATCGAAGACACCGGCCTGATTCACATTGCATCTGCAGACGGAGAGTCCGCCCAGAAGGCAATCGATATCATCAACGGCATCGTCGCCGAGGCGGAGCTGAACAAGATTTACAAGGGCAAAGTCGTACGGGTCGCCGATTTCGGTGCTTTCGTCGAGATACTTCCCGGCACGGACGGCCTGCTGCACATTTCCCAGATTTCGGAAAAGCGTATCGCCAAGGTGACCGACGAGATCAACGTGGGCGATGAAGTCCTTGTGAAGGTGATTGAAATCGACGGTCAGGGCAGGATACGCCTGAGCAGAAAAGAAGCACTGCGCGAACAAAAGACGCAGGAATAGGGTGATGGACCCGGCGAACCGTATTGAAACGGTTCGCCGGATCAGCACTTTTCTAAACCGCTGCATCGGCCCGGCTTCTCCGGGCAACATCATTGGATAACTATGTTTACAAGACGCTATCTCGATAATGGCATTCCTGTCGTCATGGAACAGCTCAAGGCCTTCCGCTCGGTCATCGCCGGCATTTGGGTCAAGGTCGGCTCGCGCTATGAGACCGAAGACAAGAACGGCATGTCCCACTTTCTCGAACACATGTTTTTCAAGGGGACGCACAAGCGGTCAGCCGCCGATATCTCCATGAATATCGATTCTCTGGGCGGCGATCTCAATGCCTTCACCTCGCGTGAAAATACCGCTTTCTATGTCAAGGTGCTTGATGAATATACCGACAAGGGGATCGAACTGCTGAGCGACATCTTTCTGCATTCGACCTTTGCGGCAGAGGAGATCGAAAAGGAAAAGGGCGTCATCAAGGAAGAGATCAAGATGGTCGAGGATACGCCCGACGATTATATTCACGACCTGTTCAACGAGGCTGTTTTCGGAAAAAGCGGTCTCGGTCAGCCGGTGCTCGGCAGGCGGGAGACGGTCAAGCAGATTACCCGTGACGATCTGGTGAACCATGTTCGCAAATATTACGGCACCGCCGACACAGTTATTTCGTGTGCCGGGAATATCGATCCCGACCGCGTGGTCGGCCTGCTGAATCAATATCTCGGAGAGCTGGAGCGCGGTTCCGAGCCGGAGGAATTCAAGGCACCGATCTTTTCGGGCGGGCTCTCGGTGCATCCGAAAGACCTGTCCGAAACCCATATATGCCTGGGCGTTCCGGCGACCGCATTTTCCAGCCCTGATCGGTATTCTGTGGCGATCCTGAACTGCATTCTCGGTTCGAGCGTCAGTTCACGCCTCTTTCAGGAAATCCGCGAGAAAAAGGGCTTTGCGTATTCGATCTATTCGTTCGTATCGTCATACAAGGATTGCGGCTACTGGGCGGTCTATGCCGGAACAGGGAAAAAGCGGGCTGCGGTGGTTACGGAGCTCATCCTTTCCGAGATGAAGAGCCTTGCCGACACGATTACCGACGAGGAAGTCCGCCGCGCAAAGGATCAGCTCAAAGGCAATATGATTCTCGGCATGGAATCGACAAGCAGCCGCATGCAGAGCATCGCCCGCCAGCAATTGTACTTCAAGCGCCACTTTTCGCAGAACGACATTATGAAGGCGGTCGAAGCGGTCACGCTTGATCAGGTAAAAACACTCTCCAGGGCATTGATAAACGAAAGCACGCCGAACCTCACGCTGCTGGGTCCGGTGCGTGCGGAGGATTTCGCCGGACTGGTCTGATGCTGAGCGAGCTCAGAATCCGAAACTTCACCATCATCAGCGACCTCGCTGTCCATTTTTCGGGTGGTCTGACCGTTCTCAGCGGAGAGACAGGGGCGGGGAAATCTATCATAGTCGACGCGATTTCAATGCTTCTCGGTGACAAAGCCTCACCGGAAGTAATCCGCACAGGTGCTGCCGAGGCCCAGCTTTCGGCGGTCTTTGCTGCTGATACCCGCGACATTGCCGATGCATTCGGCATCTCCGCCGATGATGAGCTTCTCATCCGCAGGACGGTGCCTGCCCACGGCAAAAGCAGGTCTTTTCTCAACGATGTTCCGTTCAGCATTCCCTCGCTTGTGCGTGTCGGAGCATCTCTGGTTAGCATTCATGGGCAGCATGAGCAACAGGACCTGCTGAAACGCGAAATGCATCTTGCCTACCTTGACCGTCTGGCTGGCCTGGAGGCGAATGCCGCGGACGTGAGAGATAAATACGATGCGCTTGTCGCCGCCCGGGCTGAACACGACAGAATGCAGCAGCGGATGCAGGAGCGGGCACAGCGCATCGACTACCTGCGTTTTCAGATCGCTGAAATCGATGCATCTGCGGTGCAGCCCGGAGAGCAGAATCAGCTTGAAGAGGAGCGCAGGGTTCTCATGAATGCGTCGCGCCTCCAGGAGTCCTCGGCACTCGCCTACGACATGCTCTATGATGCCGAAGGGTCGTGCATCGACACCCTCGGGACAGTCGAGACGAAAGCTGCGGAAATCTCTCAGGTCGATCCGCGTGCATCAGAGACGCTGCAACTCATCTGCTCGGCCCATTCCCAGCTTAAAGATGCCGCAGCGGCCCTGCGGAATCTGCGCGACGGCTATGACGCTGACCCCGGACGTCTTGATGTGGTTGAAAACCGCCTCGAAACCCTCAGAACAATGGAAAAGAAATACGGCAGCGGATATGAAGCCATTTCAGCATTCCGGACTGCTGCGATAGATGAACTGGCGGCGCTTGAAAAAATAGAAGAACGGGTTCAGGAGGGCTCGGAGG
>DATHDH010000226.1:0-21480 GCA_035319145.1 Dissulfurispiraceae bacterium
ATCGACAAGCGGCGCGAAATGGCCAATGTGTCTCGCGTTATGCATGTCATCGGTGACGTGAAGGGCAAGGACGCCATAATCCTCGATGACATGATCGATACCGCCGGCACGACGACACAGGCCGCACAGGCGTTGAAAGACAATGGAGCCAGGCGCGTGCTTGCCGCATGCACCCATGCAGTGCTGTCGGGACCTGCAATAGATCGTATCAACGCATCGGTGCTCGAAAAAGTTGTTGCGACCAATACCATTGCTCTTGACGACAAAATGGCGAAATGCAGCAAGCTGAGAGTCGTAAGCGTAGCGAAACTGCTGGCAGAGGCGATAACGCGTATTCACGTCGAGTCGTCCATCAGCTCATTATTTGATTAATACCAGCACAGAGGCATCGCCGCGGCGGGTCCATCGGGGACCTTCTGGGCGGTCGGAGGAGGATGTACATGGAGAAGTTCAGTCTGCAGGTTGAGAAGCGGGAGAAAGCGGGCAAGGGCGCTGCCCGGAGTCTCCGTCGCGAAGGAAGAACCCCCGGCATATTGTATCGGGCGGGCCAGGCATCGTCGATTCATCTCTCAGCAAAGGAACTCGCGCAGTTCATTAATGTCACGGCGGGCGAACAGGTGCTCGTGCATCTCGAGTTTGGCGACGGCGCGAAGCAGTCCATCGTGAAGGACTATCAGCTCGATCCCATGACGAATCAGGTTTTGCATATCGATTTCCAGGAAATTTCGGCCACCGAAGAGATCAAAATTAATGTCAAGCTGGTCACCATCGGCGAGCCGATCGGCGTGAAGCGCGATGGCGGTATGCTGCAGCACGGCATCCGCGAGATCGAGATCGCCTGTCTCCCTGACAAGATTACCGGTCACATCAAGGTCGATGTCGCACCGTTGCTGGTCGGTCAGAGCATTCATGTCAGCGACCTGAATCCGGGTGAAGGCATACGGATACTTACCGACGGTCATGAAATGATCGCGTCGGTTATTGCGGTGAGGGAAGAAGTCGCCGCCGAGGCGCCTGCCGAAACGGCTGAGCCCGAGGTGCTCAAGAAGGGCAAGAAGCCGGAAGAAGCAGCTCCCAAGCAGTAAAGCGCCGGCAGCGCAATGGTTCTGATAGCGGGACTTGGCAATCCTGGTGAGCGGTATCGCGCGACGCGCCATAACGTCGGGTTCCGGGTGATTGATCATATTGCAGGCACGCTGCAGATAGCGCTGCAGGTGAAAGAGAAATACAGTATCGGGCAAGGGGCTCAGGAGGGGCAGCGTGTAACCCTCCTGAAGCCCCTTACCTTTATGAACCTTAGCGGACAGGCGGTGCGGCAGGTCCTGCGGAGATATTTGAGCAGCGCTGATGAGCCGGGCAGCCGCCTTATCGTCATCCATGATGATATTGATCTGCCGGTCGGCCGGATCCGCATTCGCCGCAATGGGTCTTCGGGCGGTCATCGCGGGATTGAATCGATCATCGCGGAACTCGGGACGCGCGAGTTTGTTCGCATCAAGATTGGCGTCGGCCGTGAGCCGCTGCTGCCTGCGGAAGAGTTCGTGCTGCGGGCATTCAGACCGGACGAGAAGCCGCTGATCGATGAGGCCGTCGTGCATGCGGCTGAAGCCGTGGGCACCATTCTCCGGCTCGGCGTGGAGAAGGCGATGACCAACGTGAACCGGCAGAAGGCAGGAGGCGAGAACGAGTGAACAGGCTGAAAATAACAACCACGGACAGCGACGCCGCCAAGATAAAGGCTGATGCCGTTATCCTGCCCTTTTTTGAAGAGGCTATTAAAGCACCGTATCAGGGCTGCAGCGCGGAAGCCAACAGGATCGTTGCGGGTGTTATCCGGGCAGGCGATTTTAGCGGGCGGCATGGTCAGACCATGCTGCTCCCGGTTCATTCCGGTCCACATGAGCGGATACTTCTCGTGGGTCTCGGCAAAGAATCGGACCTGACGGCGGAAAGGCTGCGTCGTGCCGGGGCACAGGCGTTCAACGCATTGCGCGGCACGCCCGTGAGGTCGGTCATGGTCGGAGCGCATGTGTTCGATGCGATGCGCTGCACGGAATTGGGAATCGAGCCATGCGCGTTCTACCTGCTCGAAGGCGGGTTGCTGCGTCGGTATTCTTTCGAGAGGTACCGGACCGCTCCGCGACAAAACGGCGGCGATATGCTGCAGTCGATTCTGGTTGCCGGAGAGAAGCAGAGTCTTGATACGATGCTGTTGCAGGTTTCCGTTGAGGCGAACGCCTTCGTGCGTGATCTCGTGCTTACGCCTGCCGGAGACCTCGCCCCTGCCGATCTCGCGGAGGCGGCAAGGAAAGCGGCAGGCAAAAACACCAAGGTCCGCGTACTTGATCGCAAGGCGATCGTGCGGGAAGGAATGGACGCCCTTCATGCTGTGGGTCGGGGGTCACGCCGTGAGGAAAGGCTTATCATCATGGACTACAAGGGGGCCAAAGGCGCCCCTCTGGTCGTTATCGGAAAGGGCATCACCTTCGACAGCGGCGGGATATCGCTGAAGTCCGCGGACGGCATGGAAAAGATGAAGTATGATATGGCGGGCGGCGCCGCGGTCATCGGGCTCATAAAGGCGATCAGCGCCCTTCGGATTAAGCGGCATGTTGTCGGCATCATCCCAGCTGCCGAAAATCTGCCGGGAGGTGATGCATTTCGCCCCGGTGACATTGTCCGGACACTTGCGGGCAAAACGGTCGAGATTGTGAGCACCGACGCCGAAGGCCGCCTGCTGCTTGCCGATGCCATGGCCTATGCACGGAAGCACTTTGCCCCGCGCTGCATGCTGGATATAGCAACGCTGACCGGCGCATGCTCTATCGCATTCGGACACGAGGCGATTGCGGTCATGGGTACGAGTCCCGGACTGATTGCCGCGCTGAGACGCGCCGGAGAGGAAACCTACGAGCGTATATGGGAACTGCCGCTCTTTGAGGAATACGGCGAATCGCTGAAGGGCGATGTGGCTGATATCAAGAATGCGGCGGGCCGCAAGGGTTCTCTCATCGCCGCGGCATCATTTCTGAAGGAATTTGCCGGAGACACGCCGTGGGCGCATCTCGATATCGCCGGAACCGCGTGGATCGACAAGGACAAACCCTATTGTGCCAAAGGCGCTACCGGCGTCGGCGTGCGGCTTCTGCTCGCAATGCTGCGTTCGCCTGACAACGTGTGCGGAGATTGAAGAAATAATGCTCGAAAAAAACTATCTGATGCCGGGTGCCGCGCTGACCATGCTGCTGGACCATCTCCGCAACAGGACGCTCGCCGTCGAAACCGTTCCGCTCCACGACGCCTTTGGCCGCATACTGGCCGTAGACATTATCGCGCAGGAAGACCTTCCCGGGTTTGCCCGCTCCATCGTCGACGGATATGCGGTTCGCGCTGTTGATACATTCGGAGCGCGCGAGCAGATGCCGGCATATCTGACCCTTGCCCCGGAAATTCTTATGGGAACTACGCCGTCCTTCGTGCTCGGCAAGGGTGAAGCCGCACCGATCCCGACCGGGGGCATGCTTCCTGAAGGGGCCGATGCCGTTGTGATGATCGAGGATAGCCAGGTCGTTTCCAACACTATAGTCGAGATCATGCATGCCGCAGCCCCTGCGGAGAATGTTATTCAGCGGGACGAAGATATCCGCATCGGTGAATGCGTGCTCGAAAAGGGGCAGCGCTTGCGGCCTCAGGACGTGGGGGCGCTTGCTGGACTCGGCATCCCTTCAGTCGAAGTCTTTCGGAGACCGATCGTTGCAATCGTATCGACGGGTGATGAGATCGTGCCGCTCGGCGAGCCTCTCACGATGGGCAAGGTGCGCGATATTAATTCATTCACGCTGCGCGGCCTCATTCAGCAACAAGGATCAGTGGCGCTATGGAAAGGGATCATCCGCGACGATTTCGAATCCATCAGGGCTGTCGTAGCGGAGGCGCTCGCAGAGAGCGATATGGTCCTTATTGTCGGCGGCACCTCCGCCGGCGTCCGCGACATGAGCGCTGCGGTCATCAATGCGTTCGACGGGCCCGGTGTGCTGTTTCACGGGGTTGCGGTAAAGCCGGGCAAACCTTTGATAGGTGGAATAATCGGCTCCAGGCCGATTCTCGGACTGCCCGGACATCCCGCGGCCGCCGCCATCTGTTTTGCGAACTTTATCCGTCCCGCGCTCGACATGTTGAGCGGTGAGCACGAGAAACGAACCTTTCCGCGCACGGTTCCGGCGCGCATGGCAAAGGCGGTTGCATCCGTCGCCGGGCGGGAAGATCACATACGTGTTCGTCTCGACGAAGGGCAGAGCGGTCTAATTGCCGTGCCGGTGCTCGGCAAATCGGGCCTTATCACGACGCTTGTCCGCGCTCACGGTACGGTGGCCATTGCCGGGCCGAAGCTCGGACTCGATGCGGGCGAACAGGTCGATGTCCGGCTCTTCGAGCCATAAGGGAGGTTCCATGCAGGATTTGATACACAAACTCTACGCACGCATCGGCAGGCCGATCAATTTCATGGAGGTCTGCGGCACCCATACTGTCGCCCTTTTCAAACACGGCATCCGGAGCCTGCTGCCCGAGGGGCTGAAGCTCCTGAGCGGACCGGGCTGTCCGGTCTGCGTTACGTCTATCAGAGATGTCGATATCGCGATAGCACTCGCGACCCGACCCAACGTCATTTTGACGACCTTCGGCGACATGATGCGTGTGCCGGGCGGAAAACAGTCGCTCCTCGAAGCGAAGGCGGATGGCGCCGACATCAGGATTGTTTATTCCCCGCTCGATTCGCTGCGCATTGCGAAAGAGCATCCGGACAAGAAAGTGGTCTTCTTTTCGGCAGGGTTCGAAACAACTGCGCCGAATGCGGCGGCTACAGTTTCGGAGGCCGATCGTCTCGGCATCCCGAATTTTTATCTCCATTCAGTGCATAAGGTTGTGCCCCCGGCGCTTGCCGCGCTGCTGCAGTCCGACGACGTGCGCATCGACGGATTCATGCTGCCCGGCCATGTGAGCACCATCATCGGCACGCATGTTTACGATTTTCTCGCGAAGGAATTCAACAGGGCGTGCGTCGTTACCGGCTTCGGCGCGCAGGACATTCTTGCCGCAATAGTCATGCTGCTGAGGCAGATCGACGAGAAGCGGGCCGACGTAGAAATCCAGTACACGAGCGTCGTAAGCCCTGAGGGAAATCCGAAGGCGGTTCGTTTTCTCGAAACCGTTTTTCAGCCGTGCGACAGCTACTGGCGCGGCATCGGCGTCATTCCCGGCAGCGGTCTGCGGCTGCGCGATGCGTTCCGTCACCGTGATGCAGAGGTAATGATCCCCATCGAAGTGCCCGATCACCCCGAACCGAAGGGCTGCCAGTGCGGGCTTGTGCTGCGGGGCATCAAGACCCCCGATCAATGCGCCCTGTTCGGCAAGGCATGTACGCCGGAGCGGCCTGTCGGCGCCTGCATGGTCAGCACCGAGGGCAGTTGCGCTGCCTATTACCGCTTCGCCCCGCCTGTTTAGTCCACTTTATTTATGGCCGGAGCGGACATTCCGCACCGGCGACTCTCCTGTTTTTAAGAATAATTCAGGCTAGTTTCCTATGGATTTCGTGTCGGTCTTTCGCTGGTACGGCATGCCGAAGAGCAGGCTGCCGTGTGGTATGCTGTTGATGAGCATGACGACGGCTATTGTTATGAGAAGCGTAGCAGAAAGAATTGACGCGAAACTCGCCAACGGATTCCCGATAAATCTGTTCATGACAAGAGAGACCCCTTTCAGAATCACGGGCGCATGAATCAGGTAGATGCCCATCGTGAGGCTGCCGAGCCTTCCGAGGAATTGAAACTGGTTCTGAAAAAAGACGAAGAAGAGAAACATCGAGAGCAGATAGAGATACTGAAGAACCGAAAATTCAAAGACGCCGAGGTTATCCTTTGCAATGACGGCAATGACAAACAGCACGAGCACCGGCAGAAAGAGCCTTCTCAAATCCAATACTTCAGACACCTTGAAGCAGGCGATGCCGAGCAGGTAATACTGCATTCCCCAGAACGCATGCCATATCGGCTCCTGACCGGCCGTATATTTCAGGTGCACGGCCAAGCGGCCTTCCGTTGATTGGTACAATACAACGTAGACAAGAAAGAGCATTGGCACAAGCAGAGGAGTATTGCAGCGCACGACCTTTCTGACAATTGGCGAGCACAAGCGTATCAGAAACAGCGACAAGAGAAAATACATCTGCGGGGCATACGTCGATCCGTAAGCCATCAAAGCCACTTCGGGCAGGGAATGCCCGATGACCAGCTTCTCTTTCAGGAGTCCCGCCAGCTCGAAGGAATATCGGGCAAGGGTATAGAGCAACGTAAAGATTCCCCACGTCACAAGAAGCCGCATACTGCTTTTGCGAATATATCCTGCATAGTCAAACCCGCTAGAGCGCGCGGCACTCCTGGCGAATATATATCCGTCCGCAAGAAAGAAGACGGGCACGGAAATGATATATACGATAAAAGTGAGCAGTTCGCTGTAGGGCGGCGGGAGGGGAACGCAGTAGCCCATAGTGTGGTATGCCACAACCATGATGATTGCCACCGCCCGTATATTGTCAAGAAATGACAGGCGATCGGATGGCGGCAGGCGAGGGCTTGTCTCGCGCTGATATATATTTGCGGCATTCATGTGCTTGGCAATTTCGAGTTGTTTTTTGTTCTATAAGAGCCGGACCGAATAAAGTAAGCAACTGCAAGTCGACAGGGCAACATCTATTGCATAGCCGACCTCCCCGCTCAGAGACTATAGCATGCAGAGAATGTTGATGCATAGCGGACTGTGGTGGGATGGATGCGAAACATCTGAAATACACCTGTGCGGTGGGAGGCAGAACAGGTTGTTCAGGTGCTTGATGGGTATACTGAAAACACACAGCAAGACACCGAAAAGTTATGCCTTGCAATTTAACGGAGTGCCCGTTAATATGCGACTTGTCACGGATACAGAAACTGTATGAGTATCAGAAGTATCTGTCCCTGCTGGCTTTCAGATCGGCCCAGATAATTAATAAGGCCGAAGTTGCACGCGACTGCGGCATATCCTATACGACTGCCGGCCATTTTTTGATCTGCTCCTTGCGACCTTTCAGATATTCCTTGTCGAGCCGTATTGCAGGAATCTCGGCAAACGGCTCATTAAGTTTCCGAAGATAATGTGGAGTGACACTGGGTTGGCAATGCATCTTCAAGGCTTGCACTCCTGGGGGGGGCAAGCAGGCTCGGCAGGGATGCTCTCTTGGTCGAAAAAAAGATTACGATTAAATTGAAGCCTTATCTCTCAATCTGTGAACCATCCGCAAAGCTGTTCTTTCGGCGGTCTTCGGGCGGTGCGGAGATAGATTTTCTTATAGAAAAAGGAGGCCAGCTGATTCCAGTGGAAGTTAAATGGCGCAGCGCCGCTTCTCCCAAGGATGTTACAGGAATGCAGGTCTTCTTGCAAGACTTCAAAAATGAGGCCCTCAGCGGCACATCTTCGAAATGGACAGGGCAAGAGACCTATCGGCAAGGAGACAGGCAGAAAATTAGCAAAAGTATTCAAGACTGATGATCGGGTTTTCTTATAAGAAGTTTTTGCGCGTTCGACAGAGAAGAATTTCATAAACTTGGCTGTATTAGCGATGTTCGCACGGAGAGACGTTGCACTCGCCTTGGTGGGAGGTCGGGCCGTATTTCATTTCATATTCCGCCCGTTCGTGGTTTATAATGAAAATCAACACGTTATACTAATGCATGAAATCGCATCACCCAGAGAGCGAAAATAATGAAATTCGATGAACTGAATATCCCCGAAGCAGTCCGGGAAGGGATCCGCACCGCCGGATTTACCGAGTGTACGCCGGTGCAGGCACTGACGCTGCCGCATGCATTGCAGGGCAAGGACATTGCTGCACAGGCACAGACCGGCACCGGAAAGACGGCCGCATTCCTCATCTCGGTTTTTTCGCGCATGTTGACTTTGCCGTATCCGGGCACAGGCCCGTCTCCGAGGGCTCTCGTCATTGCGCCGACACGGGAACTGGTCGTACAGATCTGCGAAGAGGCGCAGGTGCTCGGCGGTTCGACCGGCTTTCGTATAGTTCCCGTGTATGGCGGCATCGATTACAACAAGCAGCGCAACGACCTTGCGCAGGGGGTCGACATGCTCGTCGGCACACCCGGCCGCCTGATCGATTATCTCAAACAGAAAATATACAGCCTCAGAAAGACGCAGTTTCTCGTCATCGATGAGGCGGACCGCATGTTCGACATGGGGTTCATTGCCGACCTCCGTTTTCTGCTGAAGCGCATGGCGCCATATAGTCAGCGCCAGTCGATGCTCTTCTCCGCAACGCTGTCACACCGGGTCATGGAACTTGCGTATGAATACATGAACATGCCGGAGCGGTATGAAGTCACCCCTGAACAGGTGACGGTCGAGCGGGTCGAACAGCTTATTTATCATGTCGGCAAGGAAGAGAAATTCGGGCTCCTGCTCTGGCTGGTCCGTCAGGACCCCGGCGGACGTTATCTCGTCTTCTGCAACATGAAGGTTACTGCCGAGAAGTTGCAGCGACATCTTGAAGCGAACGGGATCAAGGCCGAAGCGATCACGGGAGATGTCCCGCAGAAGAAGCGCCTTCGCGTACTCGCCGGTTTCAAGGAAGGGCTATTTCCGGTCCTTATCGCATCGGATGTTGCGAGCCGGGGGATACATATCGATGATGTGACGCATGTCATCAACTACGACCTCCCGCAGGACCCTCAGGACTATGTGCACCGCATCGGCAGAACCGGCAGGGCGGGCGCCGGCGGCGCGGCGATAACGCTCGCTTGCGAGAACTATATTCTGGCGCTGCCAGAAATCGAGGCGTACATCAAACAGAAGATACCGGTCGGGTCCTTGACCGATGAAATGATTGTTACGGATTACAAAAGAGCGCCGCGCGGGCACGCGAAACCACTTCATGCCGAAAGGCGGCGTCCTGAACGAAAAGAGCGTTCCCCGCGCAAGCGATCAGGGCCGAGAACGGAACGGTCTGCCGCGGCTGGCCCCGGGCCGCAGACGCCTGCGAATGCCGGTGGCGAATCCGTCAAGAAGCGGAAACGCCGGAGAAGGCGCGGGAAGCCGGATTCCGGCGGTCAGCAGACGGTTCAGCCGGGGCCGAATGCAGAGTAGCCGGATCCTTGTAACCTGTCCGAAGGGACTGCCTCCTTATCTCAAACAGGAATTGACCGCTCTCGGGTTCCCGATAGTCGACGAGACCGCCGCAGGGGTCGAAACCGCCGGATCTCTTGCCGGTGCCATGATTCTCAATCTCCGGCTTCGCACCGGCCACAGGGTGCTCTTTCACCTTCAATCATTCACGGCTTGTGATGCAAACGAACTCTACGCTTCCGTCTTATCGATCCCGTGGGAAGAGTATCTGGAGCCTCACGAATATCTTTCGGTCCACTCCTCGGTAGATAACGCGTCCATCGACAACCCGCTCTTTGCGAACATGAAGTGCAAGGATGCGATTGTCGACCGCATGCGAAAGAAGACCGGCAGGCGGCCGGACTCAGGTTCCGAAATGAGCGGCGCCGTAGTGTTCCTTTATTGGAAGGGTGATGCATGCAGCATTTATCTCGACACGTCGGGTGAACCCCTTGCGAAGCGCGGATATCGCCGCATCCCGATGAAGGCGCCGATGCAGGAGACCCTTGCGGCTGCTGTCATCCTTGAGTCTGATTGGGCAGGTGAGGGCAGCTTCATCAATCCGATGTGCGGCAGCGGCACGCTCGCAATCGAAGCGACGCTGATTGCCCTGAATCGCGCGCCCGGAATCCTGCGCAGCAACTTCGGGTTTATGCATCTGAAGGGCTTCAGGCGGGACGATTGGGAGGCATTGCGTGCCGGTGCGAAGGCGGAGGTGAAGAGGGGGCTGCGTGGCAGGATTATAGCGACCGACAGCAACCCGGCTGCCGTGCAGGCGGCACGGAAGAACGCGATGACCGCGGGCGTCGATCAGTTGATAGAGTTCGCGGTTTGCGATTTTCGGGAAACGCCCGTTCCCGGCGGCGGCGGCATTGTGATGATGAATCCGGAATACGGAGAACGCCTGGGCAAGATACACGAGCTCGCATCGACATACAAGGCCATCGGCGATTTTCTGAAGCAGAAGTGTCAGGGCTATTCGGGGTATGTCTTTACCGGGAACCTCGATCTCGCGAAGAAGATCGGCCTGAAGGCATCGAGCCGCACGGTCTTCTTCAACGGAAAAATAGAGTGCCGTCTGCTGAAATACGCGTTGTACGAAGGCAGCAGGCAGCACGGAATCTGATCCATCCCGCCTCCTGCTCGATGCGCCTGTTTCTGTCAATAGCCGTTCAAACGCGGACCGGGTTTCATGCAAAGCCTGAAGATAAGGTAAACTAACTTCTTTTTTAAATAGCCATTTCGGAGACTGCTTCCATGAAAATAGATCAGCACCTTTCCCGTCTCAATCCGCGCCAGCGCGAAGCTGTTTTGCATACCGACGGTCCGCTCCTGATTCTTGCAGGCGCGGGATCTGGCAAGACAAGGGTTATAACGACCCGTGTTGCGTACCTGCTTTCTCTCGGTGTGCGGTCTGAAGCCGTCATTGCAGTCACGTTCACGAACAAGGCGGCCAACGAGATGCGGGAGCGGGTCATGGGCATGCTGAAGGCGAATGGAACGAAACCGCCGCTCATCGCCACGTTTCACTCGCTCTGCATGAACATCCTGAGACGTGAGATCGACAAGCTTGGATTCCGGCGCGATTTCACGATCTACGATACCTCCGATCAGCATGCGCTCGTCAGAAATCTCCTGTCGGAAATTCGGTATGAAGACAAGAGCTTCAGGCCCGAGAACATCCTTGAGCGAATCAGTATGGTCAAGAACGACATGCCGCTGCCGCGCGCGGCGAAAAAGGACGAGCCGGACGATATCGAGATGATCTCCGATGCAGTCTATCCGAAGTACCTGGAAGCCATGAAGGTGCTGAACGCCGTGGACTTCGACGATCTGCTCCTGCACACGCTGCAGTTGTTCCGCGAACATCCCGCTGTGCTCGAAAAATACCGCAACCGCTTCCGATACATCATGGTCGACGAATATCAGGACACCAACCGCGCCCAATACGGCCTCGTCGGACTACTGGCCGGGGCGCACAGGAATATTTGCGTGGTCGGCGACGACGATCAATCCATTTACGGATGGCGCGGGGCGAATCTCGGCAATATTCTCGATTTCGAGCGGGATTTCCCCGGCGCTGCTGTTGTCCGTCTCGAACAGAATTATCGATCCACCGGCAATATTCTCGATGCTGCAAACGGTGTTATCAGAAACAACCGGAAGCGCATGGATAAAACGCTCTGGTCCGAGCAGGGCAGCGGGCTCAAGGTGAATATCTTTTGCGCGGACGATGCTGATGATGAAGCGCAATGGGTGGCGGATCGCATCGAACTGATGAAGTTCGAGAGGAACGGTGCATACGAAGACATCGCGATTCTCTATCGCGCAAATCTCTTTTCGCGTCCGTTTGAAGAAGCCCTTCGTCGGAAGCGCATCCCCTATACTGTGATAGGCGGTACGAGCTATTTTGATCACCGCGAAATAAAGGACCTCGCCTGCTATCTGAAGATCTGCGCGAATCAGCACGACGATCTCAGCCTGCTGCGCATTGCCAATATCCCCAAACGAGGGCTTGGCCCGAGCGCGCTCGGAAGGCTGGTCGCTTTTGCCAAAGAGCGATCGCTGCCGCTGCTGGAGGCCTGCAGGCGCTCCGATGAAATCCAGGAACTCGGTGAACGTCTTAAGCATAATGCCCGGGGGCTCGCTCAGCTGATTGATTGCTATTCCTCGCGATTCGCGCAGCGGAAGGAGATGAGTGCCGCATTCAGGGACCTGATTGACGAGGTCAATTACCGGCAGCATCTTCACGATCTTTACAAGAATCCGCAGGCAGTGATCAAACGCATTGAGGCATACGAGGATTTCATCCTCTCGCTTGCGAACTATGAAAAGGAAGAGAAGGAGCCCTGCCTGCACGGTTTTCTGGAAGCGCTGGCGCTGACCGATATTGCCGGACAGAAGGCTGAACACAAGACGTTCGGCGTGACGCTGATATCGCTGCACTCATCCAAGGGCCTGGAGTTTCCGGTTGTCTTCATCGCCGGAGCGGAAGAGGGCATTCTGCCGCACAGGAAATCAGCCGGGGATGTTGAGGAAGAGCGCCGTTTGTTTTATGTCGGCATCACGCGGGCAATGAAGGAGCTCTTCATCACCCATGCGCGTCATCGGGTGAAATACGGGAAAGCCGTTCCAGCAAGCCCATCGCGTTTTCTTGAGGAACTTCCGGCGGCGGTCATGCAGACTGCAGGCAGATTCGCTGAGAAGAGCCCGGAACATACCGAAAAGACGGCGCAGGATTATTTTGCCGATATTCAGAAGATGTTGAAGTGATCGATCAGATGCGTGTGCTATAAAACTCAGGCCCCTCGCTTTTGAGCGGATATTCCGCACCGGCTGTATCGATGGATTCTTGACGCTTGTGATTCAGTTGAACGTCCGCCGAGTCCAGGCAACTCTGCTTTCGGGCGTCGCGAATATCGCCTTCGGAGCCCGGTCGATTATATCCAGCCGCCGTAGAAGTCCGTCGTTGTTCGCCACCTGAATCTGGATGCCGGGCCGTGCATTGAGTTCGAGCAGGAGCGGTCCGCGCTCTTCGTCGATGACGACGTCGGCCCCGAGATAGCCGAGTCCCGTCATGTCAAATGACCGTGCCGCAATCATGAGAATCCGGTCCCAGTGCGGTACCAGTATGCCGGCCAATGGGTTCCCGGTGTCAGGATGCCGTGCTACCGTTTCATTGCGATGAACCGCGAACGTGAGCATACCGCTGCCGAGGTCGATCCCAGCTCCGATGGCTCCCTGGTGAAGGTTCGCCTTCCCGTCCGACAAACTGGTCGGGAGCCGGACCATCGCCATCGCGGGGACTCCGCGATAGACGATGACACGCACATCAGGAACCCCGCAATAGGTCACCGTGCCGAAGACCGCATCGGGATGTATCAAGCCTTCGATGAGCGCCTTGTCTTCAAGCGCCCCGAGGGAATAGATTCCCGAGAGGATGTCGGAAATATGGTAGAGCATGTCTTCGGGCGACAAAGATCCGCCGCTCTGCTTTACGTAGTTATGTTCGTTCCGGTCGGCAACCAGAACAATGCCTCCGCCGCCAGATCCGCGAGCAGGCTTGATCGCAAATGACCGCCTCTCTTCGATTGCTGCGCGGAAATGTCTCACGTCTCCGTGATGCCTGACGACATGATAGAGCGGAGGGGTCGGTATCCCATGGTGATCGGCAAGTTGCTTTGTCATCTCTTTGTCGTCGACTAGCGGAAAGAGCGAGCGGGGGTTCATTCGCATGATGTATTCCGCGTTGCGGCAATTCATGCCGATGATGCCTGCACGATGTAGCCAGCCGGTATCGATCAACATCATGACTGTTTGTTCCTGAAGGCGCGGAAGCGTAAATATTCGGATATCCGATAGCCCGTATACCGTCCGATCAGGATTTGTAGCCCTCCTACCGCAAACAGCAATTCGGGATATATGAAGAACTGCAGCTGAAGTCGTTCGCTGTTGAGCAGCCAGTAAGTCAGCACGGAAACAACGGTGCTGCCGGCGGTCGTAATGAACGCCTGTCGGGCACCGGATTCCTCGACCAGTACATAGAACCGTTCGATGGTCATGGTGAGAATGACAATCGGGAGGAGGCCGATTGCCATCATTCCGCGATACCCGAAATAGTTTCCGACGAGTGCGAGTGTGACAAGCCCCGTAACAACAAGCGTAAGCATTGCGGACAGGCGCGGAACGAGCAGCAGGCGGAAACTGTTGATCCACCGGCGAACGGCATAGCCCAGGAAGATCACTCCCCCGAAAATGCAGAGCCCGTAGAACAGGCCGGTGTTTCTGAACGCGAGGGCCATGAGCACCGGCATAAAGATGCCGAAGGTCGGTAGCCCAACAATATTGCGCAATATGCAAACCATGAGCGCCCCGACCGGGACGAGCAGAAATATCCGAACCGTAGCCTGGAATTCAGGAGGAAGTGAAAAGAGCGACCAGCGATTAAGAAATGCATCGGAATGCATGACGGAAGCCATATGCGTGCGCCAGGGGGAAATGACATTCTGTCCGATGCTCCAGCGGATATCGGCAGTAGCCCCTGTTGATACGGAAACGACAGGGAATCCATTTCTGGCGAGCGTAAGGAGATGGAGAGAGCGGGGATGCCTATTCCATGAACTTAAATCAAGCGGAATCCAGTCCTGCCCTGCCGAAACTTCGACCCATCGCACCGGCTGAAAAACCATTCCCTCGGCAAGGATTAACCCCTCGGCTTGACGCCGGGGCAGGCCAAGTCTGTCCAGCAGATAAAGAAGGGAGCGCTCCGGTCCGTGTTCAGCCTGAAATGCAAGCCACTGCTGCCCGACTTCAGCCGACTGGGGCTCCGTTCCCGTCAGCCCTTTCTTCAATGAGGGCAAAGCCATAATCTGGGCCAGCGGGGGCCGTGATTGCATCCTGCGTGAGATGTGCTGTAGGAGCATGTACTCGGATTCATTGAGTGGGGGGAGCTTCATGATCGAACCCTCGGAATCATTTGTTCCCTGCTTCGACGGCGGCTGTTTCATGACTATGGTCGCTTCATATCGGATCAGCTCTTCTTCCCCGTCAATCACCCCCGACCATATGCCTTGCCGGATGCCATTCTCGGTGACCACATTGGGAGCAAGTGACCCTGAGAGCATACGTTCATCCACCACCGATTGGTCACGACGGTTGGCCGGCAAAGCGACTACAACGCTTATCGGCGCTTCAGGGTTTGTTTGACGGATTCTCAGCTCCATCGCTATCTGCCACGCTTTGATAAAAGGCTTCGGAAAGGGCGGATAGTTCAACGCGACAACGCGATATTCGACCATCGATAGAGCAACGGCAATAAGAAGAAGCGCAAGAAGATAAGCTTTATTCTTCACCGGGCGGGCTCAGAGGACAGGCGGGAGGGTGGAGAAACATCTGATCGACATCCACAAGAAATCCCTTTGAAAGGGCATTGCGTCCTATGAGCAACGGGAAATCCATGAGGGCTCTGTTGGTTAATGTCATGTCGACGCGGACCTTTTTCGTGCCGATACAAAGGTCAACCCTGACAACGGGGCGACGCTCTTCACCGACCGTCGCGCGAATTCTCCGCTTTTTTTTGACCAAAGGATAGCGAATTGACGTGCCGCCGTATTGGGGAGGAAGCTTGAACTCGGCAAACCCTCCCTTGACCACGATATCGCGGGCATCGAGTGCCGAAAGTGCTGCTCCGGTATCTATCCGAGCAGGCAGCACAACGCGCCAGTGGGTAAGCATGACTTCTTCGATCGCGCCGATAACCAATTTCTCGGCTGAAGCATCCGAGATCGTCCCGAATACAACAAATATCGCGGGGACAAGCGCGATAATGACCGTCGGGGCAGAGACCGATATTCCGATCAATCGTACAGGTTCCATACAAAAGATTACCTTATAATGCAGCAGAATGCCAGACAGCATGTCGATGCTGCAATTGTCTATCCAGGTATAATAAAGACGTTATGGGACTATTCGCATTATTCAAAAAGAAAGAAGATCCGTTGTTGGCCGCATTTTACGAAGGGATGTCCGATGACGAGGCCGTTGTAAGCCTCAAGGACTTTGCCCCCCGATTTCTCGGCTTTGTCCAGCGCTTTTCCATTCAGTTTTATCGCGATATTCACAGCCATGACGCTGAAGGATTCCCGGCAGTTCGCGAAGAGTATTTCTTCCTATTGTCTTTCTTCGTACAAAAGCATATCTCCTGCTATTTTGCCGGGAGATGGCATGGTCACCTGGATTGCGTATTTCATGACAGCCTCGCCGCCGCATTTGTGAAAGGGGCGAAGCCTTTCGACAGGGACGCCTTTGACGCGCTATGGGCGTCGAGGTTCGCCGGTTACGCTTCGCAAAAAGAGCCTGCAATGGTTCTTGCCATGTTCAATGCGCATTTGCAGGCACGACTCTTCAACTGGCATAAGCTGGTTACCCATCATAGCGGTCAAATAGCGATGGAAGCGCTTGCCGAGCTGATGGGCGAGGCCTTCAGAGTTTAACCGAAATTACTGCCGGTGCAGATAGCTGTTGCAAAGAGAGCTGATTAGCCTCTGTGCAGCAGGAAAATGCATAGTTATGAGGCAGACTTTTGTTGTGATAGCCACTTTGCCTTGCCCGCTCGCGCGTGCCGTGAGAACTCAGGCACCTCGATTTGAAACGGCTATCCTTCGCCGACTGGTCTCTCGATATTATGAATAAAGTGGCTCAGTCGGATAACTCGGTCTTTGTGGGTCGGGCTCGCAGCCGTTTTTTCTCTGCGCGAAGGATTTTGGCTTCCCGAACTTTTGTGTGCACATGTGCAGGCTCTTTCGTCGGAATCCTCTTGGGCCGCCGATAGGCGAGCAGGGCGAGTTTCTCACGAAGTCGCTGGAGACAGGCCAGCTTGTTCCGGTGTTGGCTGCGTTCATTTCGGCAGATGACGGTAAGGCCGGTAGGCCTGTGCACGAGACGCACGGCGCTCGAAGTTTTGTTTTGATGCTGTCCGCCTTTTCCTCCTGAACGAAATGTCATGATATCGCATTCCGCCAGCAGCGCGTCGTCCGTCTCAGGAATTCTCAGTGTATCCATGGCATTTCAAGATTACGGCATGCGGCATCGGAATATCCAGACCCGGCTTCATTGCCCGCACCGTCGGCTGCCGACGGTGCGGCGCGTTAAACTTGTGTCCATCTGTGGTATCATATATGTCTGTTTTTTAGCAGGAAATCATGTCGACGGGGTGAAGGCTATGGATGCGGTACTGAAGAAAGTGCAGGAACTGGCACTTCTGCATGACAAAATCGATCCGAAACTTGTCCGTGAAAAAAACATCAAGCTTGGTTTGCGAAATGAAGACGGCACCGGTGTCTTCGTAGGCATTACCAGCAAGGGACAGGTTATCGGTTATGAAAAGGTTATGCACGGCGACGGTACAACCCAAGTGAAGCCTGTGCCGGGCAAACTTTTTTATTGCGGGTATGATGTTGACGATCTGGTTCAGCAGAAAAATAGAGAGAACCGTTTCGGTTTTGAGGAGACCGTTTATCTGCTGCTGACCGGGACATTGCCGAACAAGCGGGATCTGAAGGCGTTTACGCAGCTTCTCGGGAAGAGGCGCGCCGTTCCGCAGGATCTGAAAGAGATGATATTGAGCCGCCCGAAGCACGATGACCAGATGGGTTCTCTGCATACTATCGTCTCGGCATTGCATCTTTTTGATAAGCATCCGAATTCGACGAATCTTCAGGATGTGACGCGTCAATGCATAGATCTTATCGCAAAGTTCCCGACGATCATCGCATATAATTATCTGACCTCGGTCGTGGACAAGAAGAATTTAATCAAGAAGCTCAAAGATCCTGATCCCGACATGGGAGCTGCGGAAACGTTCCTGTATCTCCTGTTCGGCGAGGTGCCCGACAGGGAGACCGCCGAGCTGTTCGACACGCTGCTCGTATTCCATGCGGAGCACGGAGGCGGCAATAATTCGACGTTCTCGACGCGTTGCGTATCTTCGTCGGGGGCAAACACCTATATGGCGATCTGTGCGGGCATCGGATCTTTGTCGGGTCATTTGCACGGCGGCGCCAACGAGGCTGTTATCCGGATGATGACCGACATCAAGAGAAAAGTCAGAAACTGGGAGAGCGACGAGGAAATAACCGCTTATCTTGAAGCCATGCTCGACAAGAAAGTCGGCGACCGGACCGGAAAGATATATGGGATTGGGCATGCAGTGTATACAGTCTCCGACCCGCGAGCCGTGTTTCTTGAAGAAACCGCCGGCGAGCTGGCGGCAAAGGCCGGACGTGAAAAAGAGTTCGAGCTTCTTAAACGGATTGCGCGCATAGCCCCGAAGCTCGTGAAAGAAAAGAAAGGCAAAACCGTGTGCATCAACGTCGATTTCTATTCCGGTTTTGTTTATCAATGCATGGGTATTCCGACAGAGCTTTTCACCCCCATATTCGCCCTGGCGCGTGTAGCGGGTTGGTCGGCGCACCGGATTGAAGAGCTCGTGCAGGGGAGGATTATCCGTCCTTCCTTTTATTCATCGCTGAAGAGAAAGAAGAGCTACATTCCTCTCTTTAATCGCGGATAGCTTCAGCAGACTTATGGGTTCTTTGGCGAGCTGACTATGAGGGGTTTGATTTTACGAGGGTGATCGACATCGAACAGAAGGGAGATTCAGTGAGGCGCATAACGGTATATATATTTGCTGTAATGGCTGCCATGCTCATGACGGCTTCGGGCGGATGGGCTGCCGAGGGATGTGGTCATGAGTGTGCATCCTGCCATAAACTGAGTGCGGGTGAAGCCCAGGAGATTCTCAAGAACCAGCCGGGCTTCAAGGTTATAAAAGTCGGCGACGCCCCAGTCCGGGGACTCTGGGAGGTTCTTGTCGAGAAGGGAGAGCGCCAGGGATTTCTTTATCTCGACTACAGCAAGCAAAACATCATTTTCGGCAAGATAGTCAGCGCGCAGACGGGCCCGGATAAGCCGCGTGAGGTGAAAATCGATCCCGCGTTGCTCGATTACAGCTCGGCGCTTATCGTCGGCGATGCTGCCGCAAAGAACCGGATAGCCGTGTTTACGGACCCCAATTGTCCGCATTGCCGCATGTTTCATGAAGTTATGCTTGCGATCGTACAGGAACGAAAGGATATCGCGTTTGCCGTCTTTCTCTTCCCGCTGGATCCGACCCCGACTTCAAAGTCGTATGTCGCCTCCAGAACTATCATGTGTGAGCGTTCCCTTCAGCTGCTTGACGATGCGTATCACGGGCGACCGCTTCCGGAAAAGAGCTGTCCCGACGAACCGGTGAAGAAGACCATTGAAATGGCGCTTCGCAACAAAGTCAATGCCACGCCAGCCTTGGTGTTTCCGAACGGATACGTCCATTTTGGAGCGCTTGATTCCAAGTCCTTTCAGGAGACTTTATCGAAGAATCTCAAATGAGAAGGGCGGGTTTTCGTCTGCTGGCGGTTGCGTACATTCCTGAGAACAAAGGGCACATGGAATCTGTCATTCCATGTGCCCTTTTACCTACCAAGACAGAAAAAAAGTGGTGCTTGCATTCTCGACTTCTTCGGCGGACGGTCTGCACATCCTGCGACATACGACTTGAGACGCTTTACGTCTAAACTCCTACGTCCTGAGACTTTACAACCTTTCTGCCGCGCCGTTTGAGAAGCAAGACCACCACTTTTTCGGAAGTCTCTCTCTGATTCATTTATAGCGCCTTTTCGAATGATTGTCAAGCTATTTTTTTATCGCAATAAAAACAAGATGTTCATGCGGGTGGTGTGCGAAGAATTATCATCTTCTTGCAGGGCTGCCTTGCCTTGCACGCTCAGGCTGTTTCTCCGCTTACGATTCCGGCGGGTTATCGCCCCTCCGCAGAGCATCGAGAAAAAACGGTGCATGGTTGGATGTGAAAATGGGCGGGTCGCGTCTGATGATAGGTGCGATAGTTGCACATCGCTTGAATTCACGATCGAGAAAATGCCGCACCTTCTTTCTGTGCCATTCGGACGGATGTTCGAAGTCTGTGTAAAGGGAAAGGTCGCCGTACGAGAAAGGAAAAGTCGGATACTGTCTCGCTTCGCAGCTTCCGATCGGCATGCTGAAGATTGCCAGATTCAGGAATCCTATCATCTCAGCATGCGCTGCCGTGAACGCAAGAGTTTTCCGCGCCGCTGATTCCGACTCGGGAGGGGTGCCGAAGAGAAGATAGACGTAAGTGCCGATGCCGGCCTGCTTGAGAGATCGCAGAGCAGCGGAAGCAGTTTCAATGGATATGCCTTTGCAGAGGGCATCGAGCACGTGCTGGTCGCCGGACTCTATACCGAGTTTCAGCATGACGCACCCGGCGTGACGGAGCGCGTCACAATAGTCGGGATCGGTCAGCGCCTCGGTAATGCGGACGAAACCGTACCAGGGCACGCCCGGAGGATTCGCGATGATCGCTTGCAACAGCGCCGGACTGAGGGCATTATCGAGCAGATGGATAAGCCGCGGCTTCAGTCTTCCCGTCAGCATGTTGATTTCCTCGACGGCAGCGCGGGCGGCGATAGGGACAAAGATGTTTTCTTCGGCATGTTCGGGACAAAACGAACATCTGTTCCACAGACAGCCGTGTGAAGCGCTGTACGGGAGAATAGCGCCGGGAGAAAGATATGAGGCAAGCGGCAGCTTGTTGTAGTCCGGAACAGAATGCGTCATCGCGTCAGGCTTGATTCCGGCGAGGCGGAGCAGGGTGTCTTCTCCGGGACCGTCAACAAATAGATCGACGAGTCCGGCGAAGTGATTGTTCCAGCCGGGACGGTGCAGCCATGACGTGATAAGCCCTCCGCCGCACACAATCAGGAGCGATGGAAAGCGTTTTTTCAGGAAGCCGATCATCGAGAAGGCAGGCAGGGCCTGACTCAGATACGAGATAGAGAATCCCGCTATTTTTGGCCGTTCATCTTCAATCAGCGAGGGCAATCTCGCACTAAAATAAGGGTAGAACGGACTGGTCTCGGGCAGCTCGGCCGCGCGCCGGAGAGCATCGCTCCTTAGAGGCGATAGGCCCGCATCTTCATAATTTGCGAGGCTGACTCGTGATGACGTAACATGCTGAAGCCAGCGATTGAGGTCGAGCACAGCACGTTTATATTTGTCAATGCACCGGTACGTTGGAGCGTATCGAAGTGCATCAAGGGTTTGCAATCGGTTTCGTGAGACCCGCGCTGTCCATCGGTCCGTCGGTTCACTGCCCGTTGTCGTCGCAGTAAGCCAGAGCAGGCCTTCCAGGTTTGCATCCAGTAGGGTGTGTTTGACGGAGTGCGCCGTTAAAGCTCCTGCGAGGCGCGCAATGCCAGCGGGAGGCTCGGATGACTTCGCAACAGGCGGATAGACGAGCAGCATGGCTCAGACGGTTCGAGCCGTTCCGCCGATATGTCCAATCGGAATCAAACGTTGACTATCGTGTATTTGAAGTTGATTTTCGCGGAACATTCGAGCGACGCCTTGACTGAACAGTATTTTTCCATTGACAGCGCAATGGCATGTTTGACCGCTTCTTCGGAAATGTTCTTGCCCGTAATAACCCATTCGAGGGATATTTCCGTGTACCTTTTCGGATAATCGACTGCCTTTTCGCCGGTCACATTGATGTCCAACGAGAGTACTTGCTGGCGCTTCTTTTCGAGCACCGAGATGATGTCCATGCCGGAGCAGCTCCCGATTCCGACGAGAAGCAGCTCCATCGGCTGCATGCCGGTGTTGCGCCCCCCGTCGTCAATCCCTCCATCAAGGACG
>DATHDH010000227.1:0-10717 GCA_035319145.1 Dissulfurispiraceae bacterium
GTGGTCGGTGCTGATGCTCATCCTCGGACTGGAGCATCCGCCGGTGGTTTATTGGGAAGAGCGGCTTGACCCTGCGCGCCGCATGCTCGGCATCTTTGCGCTCGTCGTTTTCATCATCACCTTTATTCCCGCGCCGTTTCAGATACCCTGGGACTAATCTATGGAACCGAAGAGGATAAAAAGCACAACGAATCCACTCGTGAAGGCGGCAATCCGCGTGCGGAAGGGGCATAGTACCTTCAAAGGCTTGGAGTTTTTCATCGAGGGGGCGCATCTCCTCGAAACGGCGCTGGCGTCACGACGTTTTAAGTTGACGCAGGCTTTTGTTGCCGATGCTTTTGCCGCCCGGCATGAGAATGATGACCTGATGCATCAGCTTTTCCGTCATTTGGGAGAATCACGGGTTTGCACGGTGTCGGACGATGTTATGGCAAAACTGAGCGACACAGCCTCTCCCCAGGGCATCGTCGCACTAGCCACCGGCGATTCTCTGTCTCTTGCCGACCTGCAGGTAGGACATCCGCCGCTGTTCGTTGTCAGCGACGGCATACAAGACCCGGGCAACATGGGAGCGCTGCTCAGATTGGCTGATGCCGTGGGCGCGGATGCGCTGATCGTGCTCCCGGGCAGTTGCAATCCGTTCATGCCCAAAGCGATACGGAGCAGTGTCGGGAGCATTTTCCATATCCCCGTGGTCCACGCCGAGGTAGTCGACTTTCTCGGGTACGTTGCTGCGAGGAGCATTCCGCTGGTTGGCGCAGACGCCCGTGCCGAAACGAGTTGTTTTGATGCCGATTTGAGAGGGCCCTTGGCAGTTGTTTTCGGAAACGAAGCTTGCGGTCTCGGCGAACGGATAAGTCAGAAAGCCTCGTTCATGGTCCGGGTTCCGATCATAGGAAAGACTGAAAGCCTGAATGTTGCAACCTCCGCAGCGGTCATTCTCTATGAAGCGTTGCGCCAAAGGGCTGTCGCGGCGCGGTGCTGAGAGGCGCGATATGGAGTTCCAATCGAGCTGATGAGCCCTTGTGATGTGGCAAAAAGGTTGATTATGGTGCCGACCTTGTATCTTAACGGTTTCATCGACTTGTCCGCTCGCGGGTTTTAAGAACCCGGGCGCCTCGCCTGGAACCGTATATCCCGCAGCTGCAGAGAGATGAAGGGTTCCGCTGCTGGATTCTTTCCGGGCCTTTGGGGTAGACTATAGCCTCTATAATTCCTCGGGATGTGAAAGGAGCAGACTATTCATGCAGGTCATTTTAAAAGATGCGGTCAAGAACCTCGGGAAAATGGGTGATGTCGTTTCGGTCAAGGACGGCTATGCCAGGAATTTTCTCTTTCCCCAGGGGCTTGCGGTAGAAGCCAACGAAAAAAACGTAAAGGCGTTTGAGCATACAAAACGTCAGATACTTGATAAAGCCGGCAAAATCAAATCGGAAGCCGAAACGCTTGTGGCAAAATTTGCGGGGCGAACGATTGTCATCGCCGCAAAAGCGGGGGAGGAAGAGAAGTTGTTCGGCTCTGTTACGGTGGCTGACATTGCCGAGGCACTGAAAAAGGACGGCATCGATGTCGACAAGAAGAAAATCCATCTTGACGATGCGATTCGCCGACTCGGCACCTACACGGCAACCGTAAAGGTTCATTCCGAAGTATCTGCTGAACTGAACGTTCAGGTAGTCGCGGAGTAATTATCAGACTGAGGCAGGTCGGCTCATGCGCCGGCCTGCCTTTTGCATTTCTGAGCGGAGGAATCTCCCATGCAGCCAGAGGTAGCAATCGACAAACTCCCGCCGCAGAACCTCGAAGCCGAGGAATCGGTGCTCGGCGCCATCATTTTCGATAACGAAGCTTTTCCGAAGGCCGTCGAACTCGTCAGTGCAGAGGATTTTTACAAAGAGTCTCACCGACGCATTTACCGCGCAATGATCGATCTTTTCGAGCGGAATGAGCCGATAGACATCGTAACCTTGCCCGACGCCCTGAGGCGCAACGGGGATCTCGAAGCCATCGGCGGGGTTCCTTACCTTTCTCGGCTCGCCAACAGCGTGCCGACGTCGGCGAATGTCCACTATCATGCGAAACTCGTGCGCGAAAAGGCCCTGCTGCGCTCTCTCATTCAGACGTCGACCGATATCATTATGCGGATTTACGAGGACACTTCGGACGCCGAAGAGATGGTCGATGAGGCCGAGAAGATGATCTTCGATATTGCTGAAAGACGCACGAAGGTCTCTTTCTTCTCGCTCAAGGAAGTCATCAAGGACACGTTTAAGACAATCGAGCATTTGTATAGCAAAAAAGAGGCCATAACCGGCATGCCTTCGGGCTACAAGGACCTTGATGAGCTGACTTCCGGATTTCAGGCCAGCGATTTGATAATCGTCGGCGGTCGGCCCGGTATGGGAAAGACCGCATTTGCGCTGAATGTGGCGCAACATGTCGCCATCGAAGGGAAAGAGCCTGTTGCAATTTTTAGCCTTGAAATGGCGAAGGAGCAGCTTGCCATGCGTATGCTCTGCGCCGAAAGCGAAGTCGATTCATCCCGCGTCCGGAAAGGCTTCATCGGCAGGCAGGATTGGCCGCGCCTCACGAGCGCTGCCGGACGTCTTGCCGATGCGGCGATCCATATCGATGACTCTTCGGCGATCAGCGTCCTTGAAGTCCGGGCAAAGTCGCGACGGCTCAAGATGGAGCGCGGAGGCCTCGGACTGATCGTGGTCGACTATCTCCAGTTGATGCGGGGGCGCGGCAATCACGAGCGACGCGAACAGGAGATTTCGGAAATTTCCCGCGGCCTCAAGGCCCTTGCGAAAGAACTTCGGGTTCCGGTAATCGCCCTGAGCCAGCTGAATCGCGCTGTCGAGGGGAGGACGGATAAACGCCCGACGCTGGCCGATCTGCGGGAATCGGGAGCGATTGAGCAGGATGCCGACGTCATTATTTTTCTGTACCGCGATGAAGTCTATAACAAGAACTCACCGCACAAAGGCCGTGCGGAGGTAATCATTGCAAAACAGAGAAACGGTCCGACTGCCACGGTGCACCTGGCTTTCATGGCACATTGCACCAAATATGCAGACTTCTCGGATGTTTCTTACGCGCCGGAGGAAAGTTACGTCGAATGAATCGTGAACCCGCAGTTGCAGGACAGTTCTATTCCGGCTCTCCGCTCGGCCTGAAACAGCAGGTGCGGTCCTATCTCATCGCCGATGTCAGGAAGCAGCATGCCATCGGAATGGTTTGTCCGCATGCAGGTTTCATCTATTCGGGAGGAGTTGCCGGAGCAGTATATTCTGCGGTAGTTCCGCCGAACACGTTTGTTTTGCTCGGTCCGAACCATACCGGTATCGGTGCTGCGGCAGCCATGTATGGAAGCGGCCAATGGCAAATACCTACAGCGCTTTTTTCGATTGATGCTCAACTCGGGGAGTTAATACGGGCAAAGGATCCCCTTCTGGAAATCGACGCTTCGGCGCATGCGATGGAGCATTCACTCGAGGTCCAGCTTCCTTTCATTGCTGAAACATCGCCGTCGGCCCGGATCCTGCCGATCGCTTTGCGGCGCCAATCCCTTGATGAATGCCGCCTGCTGGGAGAAGCGGTAGCCGCGGCAATCCGCGAGTGCGGATATCCCGTGACTATCGTGTCAAGCACTGACATGAGCCACTATGTGAATGTGGACACCGCCCGTCGCCTTGACCACCTTGCCTTGGAACATATTATCGCCCTTGATCCCGAAGGACTGTATGCGACGGTCCATTCCCGGCAGATATCGATGTGCGGCATCTATCCGACTACGACGATGCTCTTTGCCGCGCGCTCGCTGGGAGCCAAACAGGCTCAACTGCTCCAATATGCAACTTCGGGCGAGGTCAGCGGAGACTATGCACAAGTGGTGGGATATGCCGGACTCATTATTGCGTGAATAATCGCGTTACCACCGGGGTTATCTTGGCGGGCGGGCTGAATACTCGCTATCCTGTGTTAAAGGCGTTTGTCGAGATCAACGGTCTGCCGCTGATAGTCAGGACCCTTCGGATCCTCAAAAATATTTTTCCGAACGTGCTGATCAGCACAAATGCGCCCGAACACTATTTTCATCTCGGCGTCCCGATGATCGGCGACATTATCGCCGGCGGCGGTCCGATGAGCGGTTTTCATGCTGGACTTATGCATGCACAGGACGGGTCCGCTTTTTTCGTCGCCTGCGACATGCCGTTTCTTGCGCCTGAAGTCGTTGAGGCGATCTGCCGGTGTCATACTGTCCATCACGGACCTGTCAGCGCCACGATTGCCTGCTATCATGGACGGCCGCAGCCTTTATGCGGAGTATACTCGTCGATGCTTGTCCCTGCGATGGAAGCGGCCCTGCTGAGCGATCGCGTCAAGATCTGGCCTTTTCTTGAGGAGCACGGAGCGATATTTATGTCGGAAGAGACACTGAAAAATATCGATCCCGAGGGAAGGAGTTTTGTTAATATAAATACAGTTGAAGACTACGCTGCCGCCCGTGAACTCGCTGTGCGGACCGTCTGTCAGCGGCATGCCGGTCACCGTGTTCCGAACGAGGAGGAATTGACATGTTAGGTCTCGGTATGCAGGAACTGATGGTTATTCTCATCATTGTGCTCGTCCTTTTCGGTGCGAGTCGCTTGCCTCAAATCGGCAAGGGGATGGGGGAAGCTATTCGCAATTTCAAGAAGGCGACCAATGACCCTGATTCGATTGATGTGACGCCGAAAAAAGAAGCTGCCGATAAAAAAGAGAACCCGGAATCAGAAAAGAAAGCATGACAAGGTGAGCAGCGGATTTCGCCGCGAGATCGATCTTGCGGCGCTCTCGCATAATTTTGCAGTAGTCAAGCGTTTTTCCTCGAAGCGTCCTGTCATTGCCGTTGTCAAGGCCGATGCATACGGTCATGGGGCCCCCGGCGTAGCCGGATTATTTTCATCGCTCGGTGCCTCGTATCTCGGCGTGGCAAATACCGATGAGGCAGCCGTTTTGCGTGACGCCGGGATTCGGACGCCGATTCTCGTCTTTTTTGATCCCGATGTTGCCGAGGTTTTCCGTCTTGCGTTGACCCCCGTTGTCTTTGACGTGCAGTCGGCTCGCGCGCTCTCTCGCGAGGCGGAGCGCAGGAACACGCCACTTCGGATCCATGTGAAGATAGATAGTGGAATGGGGCGGCTCGGACTGCCTGCAGAAAATGCCGCTCTTCAGATAAGAGAGATCGCAAATCTGCCCGGCATCGAAGTCGAAGGCATCATGAGCCATTTCGCCGATGCAGACTTGCGGGAGCCTGCTTTTGCGGAAGAGCAGCTGATGCGCTTTCGGCGCGTTCGCGATGACCTGGCATCGATGCGAATCAGCCCGCGCTGTTTCCACATGGCGAACAGCGCGGCGGTCCTCAGCAAACCTGAAGCCCATTTTGACGCGGTTCGTCCCGGATTGATGCTCTACGGGTATTCTCCGCTCGAACACGATGAAACCGCATTTGAACCGTTCAGCCTTCTGCCGGCCATGCGGTGCACCACCAGGTTCGTTTCGATCAGGAGCGTGCCTGCCGGGGTTCCGATCAGCTACGGCCGTACATTTTATACGAAACGACAGAGCATAATCGGCGTTCTCGCTCTCGGTTATGCTGACGGTTTCTTCCGCGGTTATTCGAATAACGGAGAGGTGCTGGTGCGCGGCGGCCGGGCACCTGTTGTCGGACGTGTCTGCATGGACCTTACCATGGTTGATGTAACGGACATCTCCGGCGTTGATGAGGATGATGAGGTGGTACTGATTGGAACCCAGGGCAGCGAGTCAATAACGGCAGCCGACTGGGCGCGGCGACTCGATACGATTCCGTATGAGGTCCTGCTTGCCTTGGGGCGGCAAAGCGTGCGATCAGTGGCCTCTTAATACGAGCAATCCGGGCATAACTGCAGGCCGGTAAAAAGATATTCAATACATTTGGTATAGGGAACGACGAAAAGAACAAGAGGAGGATTCATATGCTGTCTGAAAGAGCGCGTGCCATAAAACCCTCGCCTACGCTTGCGATGGACGCAAAGGCAAAAGGCATGAAGGCGCAGGGCGTCGACGTTGTGAACTTCGGCGTGGGAGAGCCCGATTTCGATACGCCTGACCACATCAAGGAAGCGGCAATTAAAGCCATCCGCGAGGGTTTTACGAAATATACGCCGGTCGGCGGCATTGATGAATTGAAGGACGCCATAATCGCCAAACTTTCCGCAGATAATGGTTTGCACTATGAGCGTGACGAGGTGGTCGTTTCATGCGGTGCCAAACATAGCCTGTATAATATTGCGCAGGCGCTCTACGGGCCGGGAGATGAAGTGCTTATCCCCGCTCCTTATTGGGTTTCTTATCCGGATCAGGTCCAACTGAATGATGCCTCCCCGGTTATCGTGGAAACCAGCGAGGACGATCAGTTCATGCTCCGTCCGGAACAGCTTGCAAAGAAAATAACATCGAAGACCCGGGCTCTTATTCTCAACTCTCCGTCAAACCCGACAGGTTTCGCTTATAATCGTTCGGCGCTGGCGGAAGTCGCAGCCCTGGCGGTGAAGCATGACTTTTACGTCATTTCCGACGAAATATACGAAAAGCTTGTATACGACGGAGCCGAACACTGCAGCATTGCATCGCTTGGCGCAGAGATCAAGGAGCGGACGATTGTCGTCAACGGTCTTTCGAAGTCGCATGCCATGACCGGATGGCGCATCGGATATGCGGCAGGACCAAAGGACGTTATCAAGGCGATGACGAATATTCAGAGCCAGTCGACATCGAATCCGAACTCGATTGCCCAGAAGGCGGCAGTCGTCGCTTTGAAAGGACCTCAGGATTTCGTGGAGATGATGCGGTCTGAGTTCGACAAGAGAAGAACATTTCTGGTCGATGCCCTGAATGCGATTCCCGGGGTGCGCTGCCGCAAACCGAACGGCGCCTTCTATGCATTTCCCGATGTCTCGGCATTCTATGGAAAGAAGGCGGGTGATCGCGTCATCAACAATTCTCGTGATGCCGCACTCTACTTGCTTGAGGTTGCTAATGTAGCCTTGGTACACGGAGAGGCGTTCGGCGCAGACCGGTATATCAGGCTTTCCTATGCGACGTCGATGGATAATCTGAAAAAAGGCGTCGAGCGCATAGCCGCCGCTTTTTCAAAGCTGTCTTGACAGAAGGCATGACCGAAACCCGCTGCGGTTACATTTCGCTCATCGGCCGTCCGAACGTCGGCAAATCAACGCTGCTGAATGCCCTGCTCGGCGAGAAGGTGGCCATTGTGAGCCCGAAGCCGCAGACGACGAGGAATCGCGTTACCGGTATCAGGACGATGCCTTCTGCTCAGCTTATTTTTGTCGATACGCCTGGTATTCACAAGCCGCGCCATAAGCTCGGCGAAAAAATGGTGCGGCAGGCCACCGAAACGCTGCGGGATGTTGATGTCGTGCTGTTCATTGTTGAACCGGCTGAACCGACGGCAGGAGACCGGGCTGTTATCGAGACGCTTTCCGGGCTCAACAGGCCGGTTTGCCTGGTCATCAACAAAATAGATACCGTGAAAAAACCGGCGATCCTTCCGCTCATTGAGACTTACAGAAAACTCCATCCGTTCCGTGCGATTATTCCAGTCTCCGCCCTCGAAGGCGACGGCGTCGCGAAAATAATCGATATCCTGCTCCCCATGCTTCCGGCAGGTCCGAAAATGTTCCCGGACGATATCATGACCGACCAGATTGAACGCTTTATGGTTGCCGAAGCGGTCCGGGAGAAGATTATGCAGCAGACGTCTGATGAGATACCTCATGCAGTGGCCGTGGAAGTCCTTACATGGAAAGAACAAAAGGACGGCCTCATCGTTATCCAGGCGAATATATATGTTGAAAGAGACAGCCAAAAGGGTATTATAATAGGAAAAAATGGTGCCAAGCTGAAGGCAATCGGAAGCGCCGCGCGGGCCGACATTGAACATTTTCTCGGCACGAAAGTATTTCTTGAGTTATGGGTCAAGGTACGCAGGGGCTGGCGGGACGATGAGCAAGCGTTGAAGGACTTGGGATTCGAATAATGCAATTGCAAATGAAAGTTGACGGTCTTCTCTTTGATCCGCGCAGCGGCATGTACATCCTGCTGCTGCAGCAGATTGACGGGGCTCAGACACTCCCTATCTGGATTGGCAAGCCCGAGGCCGATGCAATTGCGCTCGCGCTCGGCAAGGTGATTACGCCGAGACCGCTGACGCATGACCTTGTCAAGAACGTCTTTGAAGGACTCAATGTCACCGTTACCAAGATTGTCATTACCGAAATCATAGACAACACTTATTATGCGCTCATTCAGGGAAGCGACGGTCGACGCGACATCTCGATAGATTCCCGCCCTTCCGATGCCGTGGCGGTTGCACTGCGCGTGCAGGCGCCGATTTTTGTGGAGGAAGCAGTGCTTGAAGTGCGCAAGACGGACGAACTGGAAGAGTGGCTCAAGAACCTCAAACCCGAAGATTTCGGCACGATGATGTAAGCGGGGTTCCCGCCTCTGTCCCGCAAGCCTGCCGTGCGGGACATTCCGAATAAAGTTTTTCTATGCTGACACGCACGGAAGGAGTTGTTTTGAAGTCGACGGTGTTCGGCGAAGCCGACCTCATCGTCACCTATCTGACCCGAGACTTCGGAATCCTCAAAGCATTTGCGAAGAGCCCTCGCAAGACGAAAAGCCGCTTCGGAAGCTCTCTCGAGCCCCTCACATACGCCCGCATCGCAGTGATGGGCAGGGAGAATGCCAACTTGCCGCGGCTGACGCAATCGGACATCGTGAGGCCGTTTCAACGTCTTCGCGAAGATTACGGAATCTTTGTGCGGACGGCGGGACTGATAGAACTGAATTTGCGCTTCTTGCCGGAGCGCGAGCCGAATCCTGAGGCCTTTCGTCTGCTTGTGCAGACGTTGAGCAGACTGGAAAGCGGAGTGCAGAGCCTTTATTTTCTGTACGCTAAAACACGATTCCTCCAGATCTGCGGGTATCTGCCTGAGCTGGCCATGTGCGGCCGATGCGGGCATGAGACCGTGTCGCACGGTACGCATGATTTCTATCTTGCGCATGGCGCGATTCTCTGTGTTCATTGCTCGTCTGTTCAGGAGGAGGCGAGGCAGGTTTCGGCCGGGGCGGTTCGTGTCTTTCGGTCGATGCTGAACTGGCGTTTTGCGACCCTCGACCGTTTTTCTGTTGCGGATGGCCTCATCAATGAGTTGGACAATCTTCTGGAAGCGCATATCGCATACGTGCTGGCCCGTCCTCTGAGGGCGCGGGCGGCGGTGGTTTGACCCGCTGCAGGCGGTTCCGAGATTCTGACAAGCCCTTCCGCAGCAGTGTTCGGAGCGTCGTGTTCAGCAGGAAACGGGATGACATTGCTTGACAGAACTGTAGTCTGTAATTTATAAAAATCTGTTTAGCTTGTCATCTCCATATAAGGCGCGTAAGTGCTTTCATGGCTGTTTGAGACCCGAGAAAAGAGACAGGAGACATAGATCGTATGGGGAAAGTTCGTATCGCGCTTGTCGGTGTCGGTAACTGCGCAAGTTCGCTGATTCAGGGCATAGAGTATTATAAGTCGCTTCCCGCAGGCAGTCCGGATCGTTCGCTTGGTCTAATGCATCATGACCTGGGCGGCTATTCGCCCGGTGATATCGAAGTGGTTGCCGCTTTCGACATTGATGTGCGCAAGGTCGGCCGTCCATTGAAGGAAGCGGTTTTTGCGAAACCGAACTGCACGAAAGTGTATTATCCGAATCTGCCTGACTTTCCGGTTACCGTCATGATGGGGCCGGTATTGGATGGCGTCTCGGCTCATTTCGCGGGCTATTCGGACGATCGGCGCTTTATTGCCGCCGAAATCCCGCCGTGTGATGTCGTTCGGGTGCTCCAGGACAGCAGGGCTGATCTCGTCGTCAGCTATTTGCCGGTCGGCTCAGAAGAAGCGACGCGCTTTTACGCCGAAGCCTGCCTTACGGCAGGGGTCGGTCTTGTCAATTGCATTCCCGTGTTTATTGCTTCTGATGACGCGTGGATCAAGAAGTTTGAGGAAAAGAACCTGCCGATTGTCGGCGATGACGTCAAGTCTCAGATCGGCGCTACGATTATCCACCGTATGCTTACCAAGCTTTTCATGGATCGGGGAGTCAAAGTCAGCCATACGTATCAGTTGAACGTGGGCGGCAATACCGACTTCCTGAATATGCTGAATCATGAGCGGCTGAAGAGCAAAAAGATATCCAAGACAGAAGCTGTATCGTCGCAGGTCAACCATACGTTAGCGAATGATGATATACACATCGGGCCTTCGGATTATGTGCCGTGGATGAATGACAACAAGGTCTGTTTCCTCCGCATGGAAGGCTATGAGTTCGGCAACATTCCCATGCATCTTGAGCTTCGTCTTTCGGTTGAGGATTCGCCGAACAGCAGCGGTGTCGTCATCGATGCGATTCGTTGCTGCAAACTTGCCAGGGATCGCGGGATAGGCGGTCTGTTGCTGTCGCCGTCAGCCTACTTTATGAAGCATCCCCGCCATCAGTTTGCCGATGAGGAGGCGCGCGAGATGGTAGAGGCGTTCATCGCAGGCAAGCGGGAACGGTAGCGTTTTTGATAAGCGCCAAACTCGGACATTTTCTTGATAAGCCGCTTGAGCCGTATGCCAGACGTG
>DATHDH010000228.1:0-6091 GCA_035319145.1 Dissulfurispiraceae bacterium
CAGACATGAACAGGCATCAATCGAGGGAACATGCGGAAGCGCACCGGGCGAGGCAAAATCAATCGCCTTGCGCATCGCCGGATCGGCGTTGAACAATGATTTCGCAGTGGCCGGACAGGCGGTAACGCATTCGCCGCATCCGATACAGAGTGCGCCGTCGACATAACGCGGCTGTTGTTCAATGTTAACAACAAAACGTCCGAACGATCCGCGAAGTGACTCAAGGTGCGACATGGTGAGCAGCTCGATATTGGCAGCGTGCTCACCATGAAGTATCCTGTCGAGGAACGCCTGCATGAGACATGGTCCGCATTCCATATCCGGGAATATTTCATCGAACATCATCGGCAATCCGCCGGGCGCCGGCGATTTTTCTACCAGGATAACCTTGCGCCCAGACTCAGCAAGCGTGACCGCTGCGCTCAGCCCTGCCGGGCCGGCTCCGATAACCATCACATCACTGCAAATAGGCACGGAAACCCTTTCTATGGGCTCTTGCAGCTTCACCCGTGCGACAGCACCACGAAGGGCACGAAGGGCCTTCTGGGTAGCCGACGAACGGGCGGGAGTCACCCAGGCGACGTGCTCTCTGATATTGGCCAGCTGAAACAGGAAAGGATTCATCCCTGCCGCTTCGAGAATATCACGAAAGGTGTCTTCTCGGTCGCGAGGAGAGCACGCACCGAATACCACGCGATCAGGGAGTTCCCTGCGGAGATCTGCCGCCAGTTCTTCGAAGCCCTCCTGCCCGCAGGGCAAGGAAACCCTCTTTACATACGCGACATCACTCTCCCGCATAAGGATATCAACCATGTGTTCGAAATCCAGACGGTCCGAAAGGCTGCCGCTGCAGTCGCAGAGATAAACCCCAATCTTCATCGCCGAATCACCCTGAGAACATCGCCGTTCCGGCTGCGAACCGACACGGTCAGGACGCTCCCCTCGGCATGCGTGGCACATGCCAGACAGGGATCGTAGAGGCGGAATGCCATTTCAATCCTGTTTAAGAGTCCCTCGTCGACGACCACTCCCTGTCTGATGAATTTTTCGGCGGCTCGCTTGAGCGACATCGCGATGGGGGCATGATTATTCGTCGTTCCGGAAATAATGTTTACGGCCGTAATCACACCGTTTTCATCAGCGCAGTAATGATGGGTCAATGTCCCGCGCGGTGCCTCGACACATCCGATGCCGACCGGGTTGGCCGCTTCCTTCGGAAGACGGCGGATGTCCTGCGACACGATTTCTTTGTCGCCGGCAAGCTCCTGCATCCGCTCCGCGGCATACAGTAATTCGATCAGACGCGCCCAGTGAGTAGCCATCCGGTTATGAACCGGCCGCTTCCTCGCAGGCCAAGCGGCTCCGCCAAGCTTCTCATAAAAAAGTTCATATTCCCATTGCGCAAGCCGGGTCGCCATGCCGTCAGCAGCATTCAGTCGGGACAGCGGAGTGGCACAATAAATGCCGCTGTCGGCACCGTCCTTCAGGCCGGCCCATCCGACCTTCTTCAGGTACGGGAACTTGAGATAAGTCCATGACTCTACATGCTCGGCAATATGATCCGCGTAATCCGGGGGGCGGTATCTGGCAAACTCGGCGCCGTCCGGGTCGACGATTCGTATTTCACCGTCGTAATAATTCGGCCCGTTCTTGGCATCTACCATTCCCATGGAGAACGTCTTGTGCTCGTATGCATCGTCGTAAAGCATCTCCGCAAATTGAGGCTCCCGCAAGATCGTTTTTTCAAACAATGCAAGCGTGGCCCGAGCAAAACCGATATTCTGCTCAGCCGCTTCACGGACTGTCCTCGCCTCGTCGGCAGATAAGCACTTGCTCCAGCCGCCCGGCACGCCCGCAACCAGATGGATGCCGCGCCCTCCAAGCAATTCCAGAATTGCATGATTGCGTTTTCTGCATTCGATGAAACGCATCCAGCCGTCACGCCCGATCTTCGCCATCACTCCGAAGAGATTTCTTTCGCGCGGAGATGCCGAAGGCCCGACGATGAAATCGGGGCCGCCGAGCGCATAGAAATGCGTTGCATGATCATTAACGAAAAAAGCCATATACAGCAATTCGCGAAGCTTTGCGGCCGCCGACGGCGGTTCGACCCCGAACAGCATGTCGAGCGCCTTCACCGAGGCGAGATGATGAGCCTCCGGACAGATACCGCATATCCTGCTCGTCAGGATCGGCATGTCTTCGGCAAGACGCCCCCGGCAGAACTGCTCAAAGCCGCGAAACTCGGGAACCTGAAAATAGACATTCGCCACATTGCCGTCGTCATCGAGAAATATCTCGATACGCCCATGGCCCTCGAGCCGGGTAATAGGGTCTATGGAGATGCGCGTCAATCCGCCTCCCGCAAAGTCCCTTTCAGGACGGAAGCAGCTAGGCTGTATTTATAGAACGTGCCGACGGGATCAGGCAGCGTGTCGAGTGCCGCGTCTATACGCCTCGCAATTTCATCCTCACCGAGCGACTCCGTATCGCCGATATCGATGAGCGGAGCAAGGGCAGAAACCATCTTGGCACCCTGATCCTGAACGCCCTCAGGTGCCCCGTAGCAGCCGCTGCACGGCATGCCTGCCTTCGGACATTTAGCTCCGCAGCCGTCACGGGTCGCAAGCCCCATGCAAACCACGCCTTGATCAACAAGACAGATACCGCTCTCGGGGAGCAGCGTATGAAGACGATGGAATCGGGCAAGCCGCTTCTCACCCCTGCATCGCGGGCATTCAATGCACACCGTCGATATCCCCGCCCCGAGTATGCTGCCCTTGGGCGGCAACGTCTCACCGGACGTAATGAGGCGGACTACATCAAGGAGCCGATGTGACTCAGGAGGACAGCCCGGAATGAAATAATCGACATCGACGACATCGGAGAGCGTCCGAAGCCGGGAACAGAGCTGCGGCAACTCGAGGGTCCCTTCGGGTACGAATGTTTCGGCCCGGGGCACTATCGCCCCTTCGTTCTTCGTTGTCGGACATGACAGATAACTGCTGTCGAGACATTCCTGCGCCGCAGCAAGATTTGCCAGCCCCGGAACGCACCCTTCGCAGGCACATGAGCCGAAGGCTATCAGCAGCTTCGACTTCTGTCTCAGCAAACGAGCCATTTCCTCATCTTCGGACGATCGTATCCCGCCGTTGAAAAGCGTTATCGCAATCTCGCCGTCCTGCATGGCTTCGATATCTCTTTTCTTGGTGTCAATCAGGCAGGGGCAGAAGACGAGATCAAATGCTTCGTGCAATGTTAACAGATGCTCATCGAGCGACAATAAAGCCATCTCACAGCCGCCGCACGACGCAGCCCAGTACATGCTCAGTTTTGGAAGCGGAAGATCCATGCGCTTCTTGTAATCATACCACCCGAAACGCGCATTTACCAAGGTTTTTCATGAGAGAAAACGCAGGAAAGTCCGAACAAATCGCCTATTCTTCAGGAGGTCCGGGAAGTTGCCTGGTCCCGCAAGAGTACCGAAACGGCAGTCCCTTTGCCCGGCTCGCTCCGGATGACAAGTTCCCAGCCGTGCGCCCTGACAAGATGTTTGACAATTGCGAGCCCAAGCCCGGTACCGCCCAGCTCCCGCGAACGGGCTGCGTCGACGCGATAGAATCGTTCACCGACGCGATCCAGGTGCTCTTTGGGAATGCCTATGCCAGTATCGTGCACTGAGAATTCCGGAGTGTCATCCGCTATCCTGAAGCTGACCGTGACACCGCCCTTGTCGGTGAATTTGATGGCATTGTCTATGAGATTCAATAAAATCTGAAGAAGTCGATTTTTATCAGCGGAAATCAGCGTGTCGGCTTCGGCGACTTCACTCTTGAGGAAGAGTCCTTTTTGCTGCGCCTTTTCCTTCAAGACCATGATTGCGGCATCTATCGCTTCAGCAGGAGAAACGTCGCTCTTTTCAACCTTTATGTCGCCGAATTCTATCCGGGAAAGCATCATGAGATCGTCGACAATGGTGTCGAGGCGCTCCGCATGATTCTTAATCGTCGTCAAAAAACGAAGCGCATGCTGCCGATCATCAAGAGCCCCATCAAGGAGCGTTTCGGAAAACCCCCTGATTGCCGTCAGCGGCGTACGCAGTTCGTGAGAAACGTTGGCCACGAAATCCTTTCTCATCTGTTCCAGCTTGCGAATTTTGGTCATATCATGAAACACGACGACCAGACCGCCCAATTCACCGGCCTTATAGGAAAGAGGCGATATTCTGACGGAAAATATGCGATTTTCAGGCAATTGGAGGCTGATTTCCAGCTCTCCGACCTGGCGCGTTTCCGAAACCTTGCGCACAAGCCCGGTAAGCTCTCCGCTTCTGATCACTTCATAATATTGCTGCCCGACAATCCGGCCGCCGAAGAGATTCTGAGCCGACTCGCTTGCCATCTGAATCCTGCCTCTCGGACCTATGATAATCATTGCATCGGGATTGCTCTGAAAAATGACCTTCAGCCGCTCCTTCTCTTCTTCACTCTTGGCCATCGAGTCCTGCAGCCTGTCCGACATTGTATTGAGATTCTCGCTGATATCGGCAAACTCTCCTGAGACGGTCTTGTCCATGAACATCTTCCGGCCGAAGGCACCGCGCGCCAATGAGTTTGAAAAGATGCTCAGCTGACCGAGCAGTTGGCGGAGACGATTCGCCTGCCACACGGAAAACAGAGAGGTGATCAGGAGAATGCCGGCCAGGAGTAAAACCGACTGGACGCGAAGCGCGTACAATACTTCGTCCGCCTTCTTCAGCGGAAGCGCCATGCGGATGACGCCCAACGTCTGTCCCGCGCGGTCTATCCTCTTTGCGACATAGACCGCTTCATAGTTCAGCGTATCGCTCATGCGCACCGTAGTGCCGAACCCTGCATGCAAGGCACGCAGGATTTCCGGGCGGTCACCGTGTTTTTCCATGGTGCTTGAATCGTGATCAGAGTCTCCCAAAACCGTTCCATCGAGGGCGACCAATGTCACTCTCGCATCATTCTTATCGCGAATAGCCCGGCAAAAGGCATCCTGCCCTCCCCGGTCAAAAGATACCGCATCAGCTATCAGGGAAATTTGCGCGACCATGCTGGAAGTAAGGTTTTCTTCATAGCTCGAGCGGATCGCCTTCGCCAGGAAGGTCTCGGAGATAATAGCGGTGACTATAATAATGACAGCGTATAAAACAAAGATTCTGCGAAAGATGCTTGTTTTCATGCCCTATCCTTCAAAGTAATACCCGACACCACGCATTGTTTTGATATAGACCGGATTGTTCGGGTCCTCTTCGATCTTGGCCCTTAGCCTGCGGATATGGACATCGACCGTCCGCGGCTCGACATAAACATCAGTGCCCCATACCGAGTCAAGCAGATGCTCACGGCTGAATATCTTCTTCGGCCGTTCGGCGAGGTAGACCAGCAATCTGAACTCCGTTGCGCTCAGCCGTACAGGCCGATCGGCAACGGTCAGCGAATATTCACCCCTGTCAATGCTCAAATCGCCGACCGTGAGCACTCCTGCGTCTTTACCTTCGCCCTTTGCCAGGGAAGTTGCCGACGTGCTCCGCCGGAGAATCGCCTTCACCCGGGCAGCCAGCTCCCGCGGACTGAAGGGCTTGGTCATATAATCATCCGCACCGACTTCCAGCCCGATAATCTTGTCCACCTCCTCCCCCTTGGCGGTAAGCATCAGGATCGGCAGATCGGACAATGTCTTGTCGCTCCTGACAATGCGGCAGAGGTCGATACCGTGTATCCCCGGAAGCATCAGATCGAGCACGATCAACGAGTATCCTCCGGATCGGATCTTTTCGAGCGCCACGTTGCCGTCGGCAGCCGTATCGACATCAAACCCCTCTTTCTTAAGGTTATATGAAATGAGATCGAGAATGTCGGATTCGTCGTCAACGATGAGAATACGCTGCATCAGACCTCCTGAAGTCATCTCCTGACAAGGTCAGCACCCTCTGCCCCGGTTCCGCATGCCTTATTTCATACGGCATACTCATCCTCACTTTTGCGGCCCGCATCCCCTGATCTTTTCATGTCCCACGTCGCGCGGCTCATCCTTCCCATGGCGGATAATTTTCCCTTCGGAA
>DATHDH010000229.1:0-6709 GCA_035319145.1 Dissulfurispiraceae bacterium
CCAGGCCAATCTGAAATTCGTGATGAATCTTCAGCGCACCGTCAACGCGCCCTGCGAGAAATGAACGGAGATTCTTGCTCTCGGCAACCATTTCAAGATGCTTTGCCAGGTCGTCGTCGGCAACGGCCCGGTTCGGGCAACCGCTCGGGCCGAAACACGCCTCTATGCGACATCCCTTTACTTCATCTTCCATTTTGGTGAGAAACCGCCGACGGCAGGTCTCGACATGCCCGAGGGTGACGACTGCGGCTCCACTCCGCGCCGCCTCCTCCTCAACACGCTTCCTCACCCGCTTCCGCACAAAAAAAGGGACGTTCGCAATGGCGTTTTCGGCATCCTGAGACCATTTCATATAAACGCTCCGCACATCAGGTTGTTATTCAGTTTAAAAAAGTGATGCGGACCCCGCATTGACTCAAGTCAAAAGAAAAGAATATCGCCGTTGCCGCAGACGAGGATCTGAAACTATACTAGAAAACATGCCTGATATTCAGGCCTCTGAAATAATTTGCAGGAGACCACCCTGACATGGATCTTCACTCCGCGATTGCCTCGATTTCATTGTTTGAAGGATTGCCGAAAGAGCAAATTGATGAATTGACCGACATTGTGATCGATCAGACCTTCAGGAAGGCCCAGAATATCTTTTCCGACGGCGATGAGGCAGCCGGGTTTTATGTCGTGATAAGCGGCAAGGTCAAGATTTATAAAAGCTCCCCGGACGGCAAGGAGCAGATTCTTCATATTTTCGGGCCAGGCGAAGCATTCGGTGAAGTACCGATGTTTTCGGGCGACCACTTCCCGGCCAATGCCGACACCCTTGAACAAAGCCGTCTCTTTTTTTTCGCGCGAGAATCCTTCGTTAAACTTATTCAGGACGAGCCTTCGCTGGCGATGAACATGCTGGCGGCGTTGAGTCGTCGCCTCAGAATGCTCGCGAGCCTCGTCGAGAACCTCTCTTTAAAGGAAGTCCCTGGACGTCTTGCCGCCTATATTCTTCATATGAGCGAAAAACTCGACGGGGCCGATGCAGTCGAGCTTGATATCTCAAAGGGGCAGCTCGCGAGCCTTCTCGGCACGATTCCCGAAACGCTTTCCAGAATGCTTGCAAAAATGAGCAGCCAGGAGATTATTGCGGTGGATGGGAAGAATGTCCGCATCCTTCATCGCGACCAACTCATCGAACTCTCCGAAAGCGGGAGATTAGGGGCTTAGAACATACTCACGATAGTCAGGGATGCCTTAAAGGTTGAGAATTTTTTGCCGCGTTAGGATTAAAACGGAAGTTCTTAACCGCCAATAATTTGACATAATCTATCGAGCCAAAGTAATTTTCACATTAAAATCATTTAGTTATCTAAAGTTCTGATTTTGGCACATATATTGCTTATATTGTCAGAAATCTGCCGCTCCACGAGAGGAGGTTCTCTGAAATGAGTACGAAAATGGTCGCTTCACTGCTCTCGCGCGACATCAAGAAGATGATTGCGTTTAATGCGATCTTTATGGTTCTCCTCATTCCTTTGCTGATGCTGGCCATAAAGGGAAGCAGGGACCTTGGCACAGTCACTACAATTGCGTTCTGGGGCTTTGCGCTCAGCGCAAGCAACTTTTTCTTTGTGCAACTCTATCTGCAGCGCAAGACCGAAACGAATCTCCAGCATTCGTTCGAGTCGATCCAGCATCAACTCTCGTTCGACGAGCTTACTGGCGCCTATAATCGCCGCGCCGGCCTGGTGCGCCTGCGCGAAGAGCTTGCGCGGGCACGCCGCACCGGCACCCCCTTCGCCATTGCCATGGCCGACATCGACAGATTCAAGCAGATCAACGATACGCACGGCCACCTGGCGGGAGACAAGGTTATCCAGCATGTGGCGCAGAGCCTGAAGCAGCAGCTTCGCGTCTGCGATATCGTCATCAGGTTCGGCGGTGAAGAATTCCTGGTCGTCATGCTCGGCACCGACGAAAAGAAGGCGACGCAACCGCTTGACCGCATTCGGGCGCGGCTGTCCACTTCGCCGGTGAAGGTCAATGATGCGAGAATCCCGTGCTCCATCAGTATCGGAGTCACGACGGTAAATCCGGACGAGCCCGATATCATTGAAGCGATCAGCCGGGCGGATCAGGCCCTTTACTGCGCCAAGGAATTCGGCCGCAACCGCGTCGTCCACAAGGATCAGATGATGCAGATGCATTCGGCTTCTGCAGCACACGCATAGAATTTTCACCTGGCAGAGACGAAAAGGCGGGCCGGAATCATGGCCCGCCTTTTTCTTTGGTATGCGACTGTTTGCAATGGTCCCGTTTTTGACCTATACTGAAACTGGTTAACGGCTCACCATCATCATGGATTACACCATCAAAATAGGCGGCGAGGCAGGCCAGGGTATTCTCACGGTCGGCGACACACTCGCCCGTTTTTTTGCCCGCTCGGGACACAATGTCTTTACGCATCAGGTCTATGAGTCGCGCATCCGCGGCGGACACAATATTTACCAGCTCCGCGTAGCCGACCACCCTGTCGCGGCATCGCTGACCCCTGTCGATATCCTCGTCGCCCTCGATTCCGCCAGCATTGCCCTCCACGCCGACGAATTGAGCGGAGATGGAATAGTGCTGTATGATGCTGCCACCCTTAAGCAGAACCACGCACAACAGAACCATCTCGACATCCCGTTCATGCGCCTTGCCATGGAACAAGCGGGCAACAAGATCATGGCGAACTCCGTCGCCACCGGTGCGGTACTCGGACTCCTCGGCATGAAGACGGATCGGCTTGAAGACATATTCCGACAACTCTTCAAGAAAGAAGACCTCGTCGCCGCAAACCTAAAGGCTTCCTCTGCCGGGTATTCGCTTGCGAAAGACCTCTGCCGGCTCTGCCGCTTTTCGATCCCTGAAAATGCCGACCCCAGGATGCTCATCCAGGGAAACGACGCCGTCGGCCTCGGGGCGATCGCCTCGGGCTGCAAATTTTATGCAGCCTATCCGATGACGCCTTCGACAGGTATCATGCTTTCGATAGCCGCCCGGGCAAAGGAGCACGGCATTGTCATTGAACAGGCCGAAGACGAGATTGCCGCGATTAACATGGCAATCGGCGCTTCTTATGCAGGGGTGCGCGCGATGACGGCAAGCTCGGGCGGCGGCTTCGCCCTCATGGTGGAAGGGCTCTCACTCGCCGCGATGACCGAGACGCCTCTCGTAATCGGTCTGGTGCAGCGCCCTGGGCCGGCAACCGGCCTGCCGACCGGAACCGAGCAGGCTGATTTGAACTTTGCGCTCTACACCGCCCATGGAGAGTTCCCGCGCGTCCTGTTGGCCCCCGGCAACCCCGAACAGGCCTTCTTCCTTACGAACAAGGCATTCGATCTCGCCGAAAAATACCAGATTCCGGTCTTCATTCTGTCCGATCAATATCTCGGCGACAGCCAATGGACATTTGACGGCTTCGATACGACCAAGCTTGTCTATCGCGACTATCGGCTCCGCGGGTCCGCATTCAGCAATCTGCCGTCCTATAAACGGCACGCGTATACCGACTCCGGGATCAGTCCTCTCGCTGTGCCGGGCGACGGCCCGCATGCGGTCATTACCGACAGCGACGAACACAATGAAATGGGGAATCTTGTAGAAGATATCGAAACGCGAAACAAGATGGTCGACAAGCGACTGTTGAGAAAGCTGCCTCTCATCCGGGCCGAAATGGCGCCGCCTGAACTCTATGGGAATGCGCGGCCGGAAATACTTCTTGTCGGATGGGGTTCGACCTACGGATTGCTGAAAGAGGCGGTGGATCGGCTGTCCGGCAGCATGCATATTGCCATGCTCCATTTCAGCGAGATATATCCCCTTCCGCTGACCGAGAAGCTGGATTATCTTTCGTTCCTGAACAATGCAAAGCAAACCATCTGCATCGAAAATAATGCGACGAGCCAGCTTGCAAGGCTTTTGCGGACCGAAACCGGTTTTCTGTTCAACCGCCACATAACAAAATTTGACGGGCGCCCGTTCCTTCTGGATGAACTCGTCGGAGAAATCAATGCCGGAACTGGATGATTATAAAGGCGTGCAGCCAGCATGGTGTCCGGGCTGCGGCAATTTTCTGATCCTTAAAACATTCAAGGAGACGATGCTGGAGCTTGGCCTAGCGCCTCACCAATTTACAATCGTCTCCGGCATCGGACAGGCCGGAAAATTCCCCCACTATATCCGTTGCAACACCTTCAACGGACTTCACGGCCGCTCCCTGCCGGTTGCAACCGGCCTGAAACTCGCAAACCATGGGATGCCGGTCTTCGTGGTGGCCGGTGACGGAGATTGTTACGGCGAAGGCGGCAATCATCTCGTTCATGCCATGCGGAGAAATATCGGGCTGAAGCTGTTTGTGCATAACAATCAGGTGTACGGACTCACAAAAGGGCAGGCTTCCCCCACAACGGCCGAGGGAACGGTCACGAAGAACCAGCCGTATGGCGTACTCTCGGAGCAGCTCAATCCGCTCGCGATGGCGGTTGCGCTCGACTGCAGCTTCGTGGCTCGAACATTTTCCGGAGACGCGGAGCATATGAAAAGCATGATGAAGGCCGCCATTTCTCATAAAGGCTTTTCACTTGTCGATATTCTGCAGCCCTGCATTTCTTTCAATCCGGTCAATACGTATGACTGGTATCGCCAGCGAGTCTACCAAATAGAACCGGATCATGACCCTTCGGATCGCATTTCGGCATTCCGCAAAGCCCTTGAATGGGGTGAGCACATCCCCATCGGCATCATATACCGGACGAATCGGCCCGTCATGGAAGAACGCGTTCCGGTGATCTCGGAGATACCGCTTGTCCATCAGCCGTTCGACCCTTCCCGCATCGGGGAAACGCTGAAGCATCTGTATTAGCGGTGTCCATCTTTCGACCATCCCCCGCGCACAAGCCCCGCCTCGGGGCGCGCGACATACTCCGGTATATCGGGCCGGGATTCCTTGTCACGGTCGGCTTCATTGATCCCGGCAACTGGGCGGCAAACATTGCCGCAGGCTCCGAATACGGATACAGCCTGCTCTGGATGGTGACGCTTTCGACCATCATGCTCATCATGCTGCAGCACAATGCCGCTCACCTCGGCATCGCGACCGGTCTCTGCCTTGCTGAAGCTGCTACACGATTTCTTCCGAAATGGACAAATACACTCTTTCTCGGCAGCTCGGTGCTTGCCGCTGTGGCTACCGCCCTCGCCGAACTCCTGGGCGCCGCCATCGGGCTGAATATGCTGTTCGGCATGCCCCTCATTGTCGGAGCCGCCCTGACAGCGGTGTTCGTCAGCGCGATGATTTTCACGAACAGCTACCGTAAGGTAGAGCGCTGGATCATAGGGTTCGTCTCGCTGATCGGCCTTGCGTTCCTTTTCGAACTCAGCCTAGTGAAAATCGATTGGGGGATTGCCGTTGTTTCATGGGGAGTTCCGGCCATACCGCAGGGGGCGCTCCCCATAGTCATGAGCGTCATGGGAGCGGTTGTCATGCCGCACAACATATTCCTGCATTCGGAAGTAATCCAGAGCAGGCAGTGGAACCTGGAATCCGACGACGTGATAGAAAAGCAACTCCGTTGCGAATTTATTGATACCCTGCTCGCCATGCTGGTCGGGTGGGCCATCAACAGCGCAATGATTCTGGTCGCCGCTTCAGTCTTTTTCGCCAACAACATGCATGTGAACGATTTGCCGGTGGCCCAGGCGACCCTCAAGCCGCTCCTGGGCGACGCCGCTTCGGTCGTGTTTGCCTCCGCCCTCATCCTTGCCGGTATTTCGTCGTCACTGACCGCCTCCATGGCCGGCGGCAGTATTTACGCAGGTTGCTTCGGAGAGCCGTTCGACCATACCGACAGCCACTCCCGCACCGGAATCATCATCACGCTGGGAGGAGCCCTTGCGGCTGTCTTTTTCATCAAGGATACCTTTCAAGGGCTTATCTGGAGCCAAATTGCCCTCAGCATGCAACTCCCGGTAACAGTATTCGGGCTCATTTTTCTCACTTCGTCGGAAAGGGTCATGGGAAGATTTGCTAACTCTCTGAAAGATAAAGCCATTCTATGGGTGATCGCCCTTGTCGTTACCGGGCTGAATGCGACCCTTCTCATACAGTTGCTTTTTTAATAAGCTTGCCCGAAAATAGACGTAGTGCACCTGTCATCGAACAGGGATAACAACAGGTACCGGAGGTAAACATGCCATACAATGCAAAAGATTATGCGTCGCTCGTCGGCATGGAGGGTTTCAGCGAAGCCTTGCTGAAAAACCACTTCACGCTGTATCAGGGATATGTAACCAATACCAACAAGGTTCTCGACGCTCTCAAGGCTATGCTTGCGGATGGAAAATCCGCTACGCCTGAATTCGCCGAGCTGAAGCGCCGCCTCGGCTGGGAGTTCAACGGCATGCGGCTGCATGAGTTCTATTTCGAAAACCTCGGCGGCAAGGCAGCGCTCGATCCGAACGGCAAGCTCGGCAAGACCATGGCGGCAAGCTTCGGCAGTTATGACGAATGGCTCAAGGATTTCAAGGCGACCGGTACCATGCGCGGAATCGGCTGGGTTGTCCTTTATCAGGACACCACAAACGGCCGGCTCATCAATTTCTGGGTTAACGAGCACGATGTGGCGAACCCGGCCGGATGCAACCCGATCCTGATCATGGATGTTTTTGAACACGCATT
>DATHDH010000230.1:0-10705 GCA_035319145.1 Dissulfurispiraceae bacterium
GGAAAATTCGTCGCAGCACGCGCATATGCCAAGGCGCTTACCTGTCCGTCGAAATCCGCTGACAACGCATGCGACGGCTGCGGCAGCTGCAGACGGTTTGCGGCCGGAACTCACCCGGACGTAATGACCGTAACGCCGGACAGCGGCGAGATCCGCATTGAAGCAATTCGTTCCGTCGACGAGTTCCTCTCGATGAAGGCGCTCGAAAGCCCGATGAAGTGTGTAATGGTCGATGATGCGCATACGATGAATGCGAGCGCTGCAAATGCCTTTCTGAAAACTCTTGAAGAGCCTCCGCCCCGGAGCGTCATCATCCTGGTAACTCCTAATGCCGAGTCGCTGCCCGATACAATCTGCTCGCGGTGTTTTCGCGTGCGATTTTCGCCACTTTCTGCCGGGCAGTGTTGCGAAGTCATAGCGGCGCTCCGCAAGGAACCTGTCCGAGAACTCGATAATCGGCTGGCGATGGGACGGCCGGGGTTTGCCATCGGCGGGAACCCTTCCGACGATTTGCGCCACTGCATGGAAATTCTGGACGCCATGCTGCGCGGCGATGCAAAAGAGGCATGGAGTGACCGTGACTCCATGGAAGAGTGGTTCGACCAATCAGCTCTAATATTCCGCGACCTGGCGCTTTCCGGTATCGACGGCGTCGAACATTTTCTGCCGACGCACGCCTTGACGGCGCGCAACAGCAAGGCAGTGCTTGATGCGTGGCAGACAATGCAGCACGTACGTGTGCGGACGGCATTTCATCTGAACAAATCGATTACGTGGCATTATATAGCTGAAGTGATGCGCAATGCGGTGAAGGCATGATCTCGGCGCTCGGAGGGATTCGTATCTTCGCGCCTGAAGCGGTTGCATACAGATCAATACGCTTCTTCGGTCTGCCGATGAGGAGGAAGAGATGGCCAATGTCGTAGGCGTCCGGTTCAAACCGTGCGGCAAGATATATGATTTTGCCAGTGAAGGCATTGAAACCGCCGAGGGGGATCTCGTAGTGGTCGAATCGGATTTTGGGCTGAATATTGCGAGAGTCGTCGGAAAACAATCTCTTGATGCTCCGGAGGATCGCGAACTCAAGCACATTCTGCGGCGCGCGACCGCCGAAGACCTGCAGCAGCGCGAGGACAACAAGACGCTCGAAAAAGAAGCAAAAGCATTTTGCATGGAACGTATCATGGCGCGTGGCCTTCCCATGAAGCTGGTCGCAACGGAATCGACGCTGGACAGAAAGCGAATAATCTTTTATTTCACATCGGAGGGCCGCATCGATTTTCGGGAACTGGTCAAGGACCTCGCTGCAAAATTCAAAACCCGGATCGAAATGCGGCAGATCGGCGTGCGCGATGAGGCAAAACTCGTCGGCGGCCTGGGTGCGTGCGGCAGGGAACTCTGCTGCAAGACGTTTCTGACCTCCTTCGAGCCTGTCTCGATTCGCATGGCAAAAAAGCAGGAAATGGTCCTGAATGTCGGGAAGCTGTCAGGGCTCTGCAGCCGCTTGATGTGCTGCCTTCGCTATGAATATGAACGCAAGGGAGATGCCGCGGCAGAAGAAGATACTGCACCTGATGGAGAAGAATCCGAACGCCCGGAGCATGAAGAAAAACCGCGCCCGCCGCGTGAACGGCGATCGCTGCCGGACAGACGAGTACCGCTGATGCAGCCTCAGCTGCCGCTCGGACCGGCACAGGATCTTCCGAAGCAGGAAACGCCTCATTTCCATGAATCGCCGGGGAAGGAAGAACAGTCGCCTGAAGGAGCCGACAGTCAAACTGCCGAAGACAAACAGCGCAGTCGCCGCCACCCTCGAAGAAGGAGACGAAATAAAAAATGAGCCTCGACGATAAATTCTATATTACGACACCGATTTATTACGTTAACGACATCCCGCATATAGGGCACGCATATACCACTCTGGCCTGCGACATCCTGTCGCGGTGGAACCGGTTGCAAGGTAGAAAGGTCTTCTTTCTGACGGGAACGGACGAGCACGGCCAGAAGGTCGAAAAAGCGGCCAGGGAGCGCGGGCGGTCACCGAAAGAGCATGCCGACCTGCTGGTTACGAACTTCCAGGAACTGTGGCGGGATTTGAATATCAGCAACGACGCCTTCATCAGAACGACTGATGAAAAGCACAAAGACATGGTCCGTCAATTGCTGCAGCAGCTTTTCGATGCAGGGGAGATCGAAAAACGTTCATATCGTGGGATGTACTGCACCCCGTGCGAGCGCTTCTGGACCGAGAAAGACCTGATGGACGGAAACTGCCCCGACTGCTCCCGACCGGTGGAGCAGATTGAGGAAGAAAACTACTTCTTCCTGATGTCGAAATATCAGGACAGACTCATCGACCATCTTGAAACCGTCAACCCCGAATATGTCATGCCCGAGTCGCGCAGAAACGAAGTTCTCGGCTTTCTGAAGTCAAAACCTCTCGGCGACCTCTGCATCTCGCGGCCGAAGACAAGACTCGAGTGGGGCATTCCGCTGCCGTTCGATGAGAGATATACGACATATGTCTGGTTTGACGCGCTCGTGAACTATTATTCCGCAGAAAAATACCTTTCGCCGACCGGGAGGCCGGAGTGGTGGCCGGCGACACATCACCTCATCGGCAAAGACATACTGACGACGCATGCGGTCTATTGGTCGACAATGCTCATGGCACTCGGTCTGCCTCTTCCCAGGAATATTTTTGCCCACGGCTGGTGGACAGTCGAGGGCCGCAAGATGTCGAAATCGCTCGGCAATGTCATTAACCCCGCTGAAATGGCCTCAAAATTCGGTGTGGATGCATTTCGCTACTTCCTCTTCCGCGAGGTGACATTTGGGCTTGACGGAGACTTTTCGGAAGAGGCCCTCACCCGCCGCATCAATACGGATCTTGCCAACGACCTCGGCAATCTCCTCAGCCGATTCCTCACTATGGCGGAGAAATACTGCCCTGACAAATCGATAACGCCGCCGGAGCCGCTATCGGACAACACGCTCGTACGGGAATGCACCGCACACATGCAGGCAGTTGCGGGAGACGGCGTCGGCCTTTGGGAACACCTGCGATTCAACCAGATCCTCGAACATATCTGGGCGATAATCGGTGCCGCCAACAACTTCATTGCGACCGAGGAACCATGGAAGCTCGCGAAAACCGACCTCGCCCGCCTAGATGAAGTGCTCCGTAGCCTGTGGGCGGCACTGCGCCTCGTTGCGGTCTGCATTGTGCCGTTCATGCCCGCAACAGCTGCGAAGATATGGCGTCAACTAGGCCTGCACGGGCCCATTGAATCAGAAGTCACAGCCGCGGGCCATGAAGCATTCAATCTGAGATGGACCCCGCAGTATTCGGTGAAATTCGAAAAAGGAGAGCAGCTCTTCCCTCGCATCGAGAAGCCGAAAAATGCGGCTGTCGCGCAGCAGCGGAAGCAGACTGCCGAGGAGTTGCGGCCCGCGTCCGAAACCGCTGCAACCGGATGCATCAGGATTGATGATTTTGCGAAGGTTGTGCTCAAGGTCGGCAAGATTCTCCAGGCAGAGCGGGTTCCGAAGTCGAAGAAGCTGATACGGCTTCTCGTAGACACCGGCGAAGAACGCCAGATAGTTGCGGGAATCGGCGCGGCATATGCGCCGGAAGACCTTCTCGGCAAGAAAATTGTTGTGGTGGCGAACCTTGAGCCGGCAAAGCTGATGGGAGTCGAGTCAAACGGCATGCTGCTCGCTGCGACCGACGTAAGCGGGACATTGTCGGTGCTGACGCTCGACCGAGATGTGAATCAGGGCGCGCGAGTCAAATAAGCAGTCTGTAATGCAATGCCCAGAGTCGTAAATTAATTATTGCGCTTTGATGTCCGGCATTGAAATCATAAAATTATGAACGGCACTTCCAGCATAAAGGATTGGCCCGAAGATGAGCGACCGCGGGAGCGCTTGCTCCGGCACGGCGCCGACACTCTCCGATGCCCAGTTGCTTGCTATCCTGCTGCGGACAGGGAACTAGGACAAGAGCGCTGTCCAGCTCGGATTGTCGCTTATCGAGTCGTACCGGACGCTCAGTTCCATAGAGGCCATATCGCTGCAAGAGATGAAGCATAATGAAAAACTCAAAGGAATAGGTGCCACGAAACTTGCCCAACTGAAGGCTGCATTTGAACTGGGCCGCCGCCTGCTGCACGAGGAAAACGGGATACAGGCGCATTTTTCATCCGGCAATGCAGTTTATTCGTATTTTGCGCCGAGTCTGCTCCATTACAAGAAGGAATGCTTCATCGCCCTGCTTGCTTGATGCAAAACATAAGCTGATTCGCGAATACCGGGTTTCGGAGGGAACCCTGACGAACTCGCTCATTCATCCCCGCGAGGCATTTCGCCAGGCGGTCAAGGATGCAGCCGGCGCGGTTATCTTTGTCCATAACCACCCGAGCGGAGACCCGACCCCGAGCAGTGACGATATCGATGTTACGCGACGACTGAAGCAGGCCGGCGACTTGGTGGGAATCCCGATGCTCGATCGTGTCATTATCGGCAATGACGGCTACGTGAGCCTCAAAGAGCGGGGATTTTTATGATACAATCGTGACAGCCCGTATCTCATATCACAGGGAGGTTGATATGCCGGTTTACGAGTATCAATGCCAGACATGTGGGAAGACCTTCAGCCAGGTCATGAGCGTCAAGGAAAAGGGGGCATCGGATCCGCACTGTCCTCACTGCGGCGGCAGGAGCATAAAGCAGTCGTACGGCGGGTTCTATGCAAAATCCTCGAAGAAATCATGAAGAGAAGGAGCGTTCGGCCATGATTCAAAGGGCAGTCATCAGCGTATCGGACAAGACCGGTGTGGTTTCGTTTGCGAAAGAGCTGTCGGCACTCGGCGTGGAAATCCTCTCTACCGGCGGCACTGCAAAGGCCATGCGAGAAGGGAGCGTGCCGGTGATCGAGGTTTCGGATTATACCGGATTTCCCGAGATGATGGACGGTCGGGTGAAGACACTCCATCCGAAAATCCACGGCGGTCTTCTCTGCCGAAGAAACAACGCTCAGGATATGGCGGATTGCGCCCGCATGGGAATTAAACCAATCGATATGGTCGTCATCAACCTTTATCCGTTTGAGGCGACGATCTCGAAACCGGACGTCTCATTTCACGATGCTATCGAAAACATCGATATCGGAGGGCCCGCAATGCTGCGCGCCGCATCGAAAAATTTCCATGACGTTGTTGTGCTGATCGATCCGGCCGATTATCGCGGAGTCATTGATGAAATGAAAGCAAACGGCAACAACGTTGGCACCGAGACGAAATTGCGCCTTGCGCAGAAGGTCTTTGCGCATACCGGCGCCTATGATGTGCTTATTTCCCGCTATTTAGAAAAAATCATTGCAACAAAGGGGTAAAATGCGTTCGTGCAAGGAAATAAAGTCACACTATTTCTTCACAGATGACGATGCCAGGAATCTGATCACCCTGCGGCCTTTGATGATCGAGCACGCCGAGAGGTCAATGTCTGCCGTTGACCAATGGATCAATAATCTCCCGGAAGCGTCGCGTCTGTTTAAGGATGATGCCCGTAAAGCGCATATTTCAGCAATGAGACGCCAGTGGTTTACTGATCTATTTTCAGGAATTTATGATTCAAAATACTTTGAAAAGATTACCCGGATAGGGCAATCGCATGTTACATATAATGTTGATGCCCATTTTATGAACCGAACTATTAATTTAGTGCGCACGCTCTGTATCGAAATTTTGCACCATAATATTGAAGATGATGAAGAACGCACCAAATTATTTCTCTCAGTAGAGAAGATACTGGATATTAACCTTGATGTGATTACATCAAGTTACATCGAAGAGGAACTGAAGGCATACTCCCCGGCATATCATGTGCGAAATGTGCTGGTGTCATTCACTGAAAAATTTTCCCAGGCGATGAACCTTGTTTTGGTTCTCGCCCTCGTCGGCCTGACCGTCGGGGTCGCATGGCTTTTCATCACGGATCTCAGCAATCTTGCCAGCGATGTTACCTTTTCTCACGGCATTATCACTGCGCTTGGCTCCCTCCTTATTCTCTGGGTGATGATTGAGCTGATGAACACCGAAATCAAGCATCTCAAGGGCGGTAAGTTTCGCATCAGCGTCTTTGTCGGCGTTGCGCTTGTGGCCTTCATCCGGGATACGATGATCAAAGCCCTTCGCCACGACAACATGCAGGAGATGTACTATCTGATACCGCTCATCCTGACGCTCGGCGTGGTATTCTGGCTTGTGACCAAATCGGAAGAAAGGGGCACGTAACAACCATGAAAGTCCTCGTGATCGGCGGCGGCGGGCGTGAGCACGCAATTGTATGGAAACTCGCGCAGTCGCGCCATGTAGATAAAATTTATTGTACACCGGGGAATGCGGGCATCTCGGAGCTTGCGGAATGCATCGAGGTCGGCACCGCCGACTTTGATGCGCTCATCGACTTTGTGAAATACAACTGGATTGACGTTACCATTGTCGGACCCGAAGAGCCGCTCTCCCGGGGAATCGTAGACGTCTTCGAGAAGGAAGGCCGCAGAATACTCGGCCCGACGAAGGCAGCCTCCCAACTCGAGTGGAGCAAGGTTTTCGCGAAAGACTTTATGCGGCGTTATCGCATACCGACCGCTGATTACCGCGTCTTCAGTTCGTATATTCATGCGCGCGACCATGTGCGCATGAAAGGGGCTCCGGTAGTTATCAAGGCTGACGGCCTTGCCGCCGGGAAAGGGGTAATCGTTGCCGACACGGGTGACGAGGCCATGGCGGCCATCGATCTCATTATGAAGGATCGTGCATTCGGCGAGGCCGGCGACCGCGTGATCATCGAAGATTGCCTCTCAGGCGAAGAGGCCTCGTTTATGGTCTTTACCGACGGCAAGACAATTGTTCCGATGGCCGGCGCCCAGGATCATAAGCGGATATTCGATAATGACAAAGGGCCGAATACGGGAGGTATGGGGGCCTACAGCCCGGCTCCGGTCATTACTGCCGAGCTCCAGAATGTCATCATGGAAACCGTTATGCAGCCCACCATCGACGGCTTGCGAACAGAAGGCATCAAATACAGAGGAATACTTTACGCAGGGTTGATGATTCGCGACGGGAAACCCTTTGTCCTTGAGTACAATTGTCGCCTCGGCGACCCCGAAACACAGCCCGTCCTGTCGCGCCTTGACGCCGATCTAGTGGACATCGCACTCGCTATTGCGGATGAGCGACTTGCGGAGATTCCGGTACAATGGAAGCCCGAACATGCCATCTGTGTGGTGCTCGCGGCGAAAGGCTATCCGGGCCCTTACGGCAAAGGGATTGTCATCAGCGGTCTCGACAGTGCGAAGAAACATGAAAATGTTTTTGTTTTTCATGCCGGAACGTCTTTTAATACTGCAAATCAGTTCGTTACAAACGGTGGCCGGGTCCTCGGCGTTACTGCTACTGGGATAGATGTTGCAGCGGCTCGGGACGCAGCCTACGCCGCAATTCGGGACATATCGTTCGACGGTATGCAGTATCGTACCGACATAGCCATAAAAGCGATCCGAAGGGGTTAGGGAAAAGTAATAACGCTATAAATTATTTAAAATTGACTCATCGTGAGCTTTGCTTTAACATAGAATAACTTTTTTCTCAGACGCCGTCGTTATTTCCAGATATCAGGAGGCATTCCGTGGAATCACCGAGCATTTTGGGCGCAGTCTTACCGAAAGTACCCGCATATGTCTCATATTCTTGGCTCGCAATGGGTGTGCTCATCGGAACCGCAGCCGTTGTTAAAAGCAAACTGAGCCTGGTTCCGTCCGGTGTGCAAAACCTTATGGAGGTCTTTGCCGATTTTTTCCGGACTACCTCGGAGAGTAATATCGGTCATCATTACGGAGAGAAATTCTATCCGCTGCTCGGCACTATTTTTCTCTATATCCTTGTCTGCAATCTCTTCGGCCTCATTCCGGGCTTCGAGTCGCCGACAAGCAACATCAACACGACGGCATCGATGGCGGTGCCTGTTTTTCTGCTCTATCAGTTCTACGGCTTCAAAGTACATGGGCTCAAGTACCTGAAGCACTTTATGGGTCCCATCCAGTCTGTTGCCGCCATTCCGTTCATGATGTTCATGTTCCTGCTCGAAATGATCAGTCACCTTGTCCGGCCGATTACTCTCTCTGTCCGACTTTTCGGCAACATGATGGCAAAACATCTCCTGTTGATCATTCTTGGCCTGCTGGCACCGGCCATCATCCCGGTCGTCATTCTTGGTCTCGGTACGCTGATCAGCTTTATTCAGGCTTATGTTTTCATGCTCCTGACAACCCTGTACCTTGCCGGTGCAGTGGAAGAGGGACACTAAATCATCTTTCAGGGAAGGAGGAAAAACGGATGAAAAAGATTCTCGTATTCGCTCTGCTTCTGATCGTAGCTTCGGCATCATTTGCATTTGCTGATGATGCGGCAGCCGGCAAGCTCGGCTACTATGGGCTCGCAACACTCGGTTGCGCAGTCGGTATCGGCCTTGCGGCACTCGGCACCGGCATCGGCATGGGCCACGGCCTAAGAGGCGCCACTGAGGGCACTGCCCGCAATCCCGGCGTATCGGGCAAGATCATGACGACCCTCATCATCGGTCTCGCGATGATTGAGTCACTCGCGATTTACGCTCTTGTCGTTGTTCTTATCACGTTCTACGCAAATCCTTTCGTGAAGTAATCAGTCTCAAGAAGAGGGGGCCGGCTCCAGAGAGCCGGCCCCCTCTTCTTTCTTACAAACCTCTCAGCCTCTTTGATTTGCTCATTAAGGAACAGCTCAGAGACCCGACCGCAGCGTGACGAGATACGCCAGCTTGAGACCGCCAGATCAATTATGCGAAAAGATGTTGACACACTACCGAGGCCGGACTTTCCGCTGTCTCATCCGGGCCTATCAACTCGTTTGATCGCTGATACCCCGGGAGCGGCAAATAAGAAAAGTGAGTCAGTTCGCAGCCAGTTTCCGATAAAACGAGGATTTGTATTTTTCAGGATGATACGCTTCCAGACGGACTACTTCACACCAGGGACACCGTTCTCGCACGGTAGTCTCGGGGATTCGCTGATCGTACCCGAGTGCAAGGACATGCGGATGCAGTTCATCGAGAATGACAAATATATCGTCGCCAAGATGCCCGAAGACAACGCTGTCGGCAATGCCTGAGCGAACAACATTATCATAACGTTCCTGGGTAGAATGCGTAGGAATAAATCCTTTAATCCGTTTTACCGTCTCGTCTTGGGCAACAATAACGACAAGCTCCGTGCCGAGCATTTTTGCCTGACGCAGAAAAACCTCATGGCCGGGATGGAAGTGATCAAATGTCCCTGCACACACAACACGCTTCTTCATATGTCCATGGTAACACAGCACCGATCCCGTGTGATCGGTTGACGCTGGCTGCTCTGAGATGGTATTCTAAAAGGTCTAATGGGGCTGTAGCTCAGTTGGGAGAGCGCTTGAATGGCATTCAAGAGGTCGACGGTTCGATCCCGTTCAGCTCCACTTAATTAAAACAATAAGTTAGAAGCTGCTAACCTTCCGTTCAACCCCTCTTACACCTGCTGGTATGATAAAATTATGATAATTTGCCTGAGTCAGGTTATCTGAGTCAGGCATTTTCGTGTTGATCACGCTGTCAAGAACAGCCATTGCTTTGACTTTGTGGGTCGGTGCGAGATGAGCGTAACGTAGTGTCATTTTCAAATCCGCATGACCCAAGAGTTCCTTTACCGTCGTGATGTCAACACCTGCCATGACAAGATGGCTTGCAAATGTGTGTCGCAAATCGTGAAACCTGAAATCCACAAGTTTCGCTCTGCGACATGCCCCTTCAAACGCCTTGCCGATATCCTGATATCGCTTGCCGGTCTCTGGATTGAAGAAAACGAACGGGACATCCAGTCGTCTCGGCAAAGTCCTGAACAACTCTTGCAGAGTTTCGTTTATCGGGATTTCCCTTCGCTTTCCGCTCTTGGTTTTATCCAGCAGGATAAAACCATGCTTGAGGTCCACCCTATCCCAAGTCAGCCCAAGAAGTTCGCCCCGCCTCATTCCGGTATTGAGCGCCATAATGACTATTGGACGTAGCTCCTTATTGCAGGCGTCCAGCAGTGCTTTGACCTGCTCAATCGAGAGATAATTGAGACGGCGGTTCTCTTCTTTCATCAGTCTTATCTTGGGAACTGACCATTTGTCGAGCATCTTCCAATCTACGGCTTTCTGGATCATGTGAGCAAGAACGGCGCTGAAACGATTGACAGTAGCTGGTTTGTTCGGAACTGGAACAGTCATTAGCCTGCCATCGGGTGCTTTTACCTGCTTCGTTCTCCTGCCGGCCTTCAGTCGTTTTGACTGGAAAAGCTCTACCGCTTGGACGTCAATATCAGAAATATCGACGCCCGCGAAATGCTCCCGAAGCTGCGGTATGATATACCGTTTCATCTCCGATTTGTCCCGACCGTCGATAAAAGCTTCGTACTTATCGGCCAGTTCCGAGAAAGTATACTTCTGTTGCTCGGGTTGCTCGGGGAACCATTTCTGTTCTGCAATCTGTCCCTCGATCTTGGCGAGTATTCGCTTTGCAAGTTCTTTATCATTTGTTGAAGTTGAACGCCGGTACTGGTGGCCTTTAAACATAAAAGACATCCACCATA
>DATHDH010000231.1:0-11637 GCA_035319145.1 Dissulfurispiraceae bacterium
GCTCTTCGTAAAACTCCCCGCTGCCTTCCGGATCTTTGTAATCCGCGTGTCGGATGCGCGGGCCGCTTCTTCGATCGCGAATACCTTACGAATGGAATCGGATTCCGCCAGGGTATCGAGCGCTGGATCAAAAACCAGGACATCCCCGGCAGAGCCTGATTCCAGAGGAAGTCCGTTATGCATGTCCGGTTCCGCGTGTGCCGCCGCCTCCATCGACCGCTGCACAACCTGCTCCCATGCTGCTGCGTCAGTGGCATACGAAAATCCGAGCCTGCCGTTGCGAACGATCCTGATCGAATATCCGGCCGACACTGATTTCTCGAGCGTCTCTATCTTTTCATTCTTGACCTCGACGCTGAGGGTGCCGACATTTTTCAGAAAGACCTCTGCTTCATCAGCACCAGCCCTGGCTGCCGCATCGAGCAGGCGAGCGGCGAAATCGGCATCGATACCATTCATACATCGTCCTCGGAATAGGTGGCCGACGCTGTGTCGGACTCCCAGACGGTAACTGCCGCAAGCGAAACCCCTGCGAATTCAACAAGCCGTTTCTTCATGGCGTCGTAGACCCACTTGGCGATATTCTCCGACGAGGGGTTGCGTTCCGTGAAGGGAAAGATATTGTTGACGCACGAATGATCCAGCGGGCCGACGATTTCATGCGCCATCTTTTTGAGGTCATGAAAATCTATGGCGAGATCGATTTCATTGAGCTGGCTGGCCGCGACGATGACCTGTACGCGCCATGTATGGCCGTGCATGTTCTCGCACTTCCCCCTGTACCCTCTGAGCTGATGGGCGGCGGCAAACGACGTTTCTATCATGAGCTCAAACAATGGACCCTCCTGTACGGATATACCGTCGCTGCTTATTGTTTCTTGGTGAAAATGGAAATATAGGGCAGGTTGCGGTACTGGTTTTCATAATCCAGGCCGTAGCCAACGACAAACTGGTTCGGTATCTTAAAGCCGATATAATCGACAGGCACCTGAACCGTCCGCCGGGCCTCCTTGTCGAGGAGGGCGCAGATTTTCAGACTTGCAGGCTTGCGTGCGAGAATCCGTTGCCGCAGATGATCGAGTGAAACGCCGGTGTCGATAATATCGTCTATGAGCAGGACGTCATTGCCGGCAATCTGTTCCCGCACGTCATAATAAACAGAAACTTCACCGCTCGACGATGCCATAACATAGCTCGCTGCTACAATGAAATCTATGGAGACCGGAACCTGTATGGCCCGAATAATATCGGCGAAGAATACGCAGGAACCTTTGAGAATACCAACCGCAAGAATGCTCTTGCCAGCATAGTCCTCGGAAATGCGCCGTCCCATTTCTGCCACTTTCACCTGAATCTGTTCAGCAGAGAGCATGGGCTTTCCGTATATCATCGTGCAGTTCCTCCAGAGCGTGAATGATGTATTTTACTGGATACCTGCCGGAATCTCAACCGGAAGACGCTGTTTTTCAAAGGGATAGCCAGAGGAGTTCCGCACTGTATGCAAAATGAAAATCATCATTACGGTGCATACGGCTCGGCAGTTGGCTTGCGGATACCCTGTCGACTATACTTAAGACAATGAGTTGCTATCAACACATGTGCTTTATTATTCACTTCCGGGGGGGAGGAGTCTGATATTCATGCTCGACGCTGACCTTGAAGGGATTATTCGTAAAGCGGGCGACATACCCAGCCTGCCGGTTGTCGCGATAAAAGTTCTTCGCATGCTGCAGGAAGAGAATTTTTCGCTCGATGCCCTCGAACAGACTATCGAAATGGATCAGGCCTTTTCCGCCCGCGTCCTCAAAATGGCGAATTCTCCCTTCTACGGTCGCAACCGCAGCATCGATTCGATTGCGAATGCGCTGATGCTCATCGGATTCAAGACAATGTCGTCTCTTGTCATGGCGACTGCGATGCGGGATATGCACAGACGCTTCGGCCTGTTCGAGCAGAAACTCTGGGAGCACAGCCTGGGTGCATCGATAGCGGCCTCCCTGCTTGCAAAAGAGACCCAGCTGGTACCGGTCGATGAAGCGGCGCTTGCCGGGCTCATGCATGATGTCGGCAAGACCGTGCTCAATAACAGCATGACTGACCGGTATACGGTGGTCATCGAGGCTGTTTACGGCAATGGTGGTCTGTTGATTAGTGCGGAAGACGTTATGCTCGGATTCACCCATTGCGATGTGGGCGGTTTCATTGCCCGAAAATGGAAACTCCCGCTTAGCCTCGAGAGCGCTATTGAGTTTCATCATTCCCGGAACTATCCTACAGATGCTGATCCGGCCTACGAGCCGCTTTGTCGTGTTGTAGCCGTCGCTGATGCCTTGGCAAACGGCCTCGGGATAGGGGTTTCGGGGGGATATGAAGCCGAGGACCGCTTCGCCGAAATCGGTCTCACCGAGGCACGATACCGAGGGTTGAAGGAGAAGTTCGTCGAGGCGTTTGAGGAACAGAAAAAGAGCCTCAGCCTTTAGATAGCAGCATAAGATAACGTGAGGTGATGATGTCGATTAACCCTGGAAGACGTGTTCTCTTAGTGTTCGCGACGCTCTGTATTCTGATCAGCGCATGCACACCCCGCGAGATCGTTCAGCATCCGCAGCCGCCCGCCAAGATAGCGTTGGTGCTCGGGGCGGGTGCGTCCCGCGGGTTCAGCCATATCGGCGTGCTGAAAGTCCTCGAAAGCAATTCCCTACCCATCCACATGATCATCGGCACCAGCGCGGGGAGCTTTGTGGGGAGCTTATCCGCTTACGGGTTCAATGCTTTTCAGCTCCAAAAAATAGCCCTCGAAATCGAAAAGAGCGACATTATCGACGTGACGATCCCGGACAACGGCTTTGTGAAGGGAGAGCTTCTTGAGGCATATGTCAACCGTATGCTCAGAAATACGCCGATAGAGAAGCTCAGGCTGCCGTTTTATGCAGTGGCGACCGATGTCAGTACGGGACAGGAAGTCGTTTTCGGCAGCGGCAATACCGGGATGGCGGTCCGGGCGAGCTGTGCAGTTCCCGGTGTATTCCGTCCGGTGCGCTTCGACAATAAAACATATATTGACGGAGGCGTTGTGAGTCCCGTAGCGGTCGACGCGGCACGGCGCTTCGGCGCCACCGTGGTGATTGCCGTTGACATCTCTTCTGACCTCGACAACCGGGTTCCGGAAGGCACTATCGATACCATATTGCAGGCGGTCAATATAATGTATGCGAAAATTGCCGCGGCCGCGCTGAATCGCGCGGATGTCGTCATTCGCCCCAAGGTCGGTCATATCGGATCGGGTGAATTCACGAAGCGCCATGAGGCCATTCTTGAAGGCGAGCGCGCCGCACTCGAAGCGCTGCCCCAGATTCGACGCATTCTGGACAAATTGCGGCAGGAGGGAAGGTTGTAACGTGTTGAGCCGGCCTAGGCCAATTATGTGATGAACATAGCGAATACGAGGAGGGTGCGATGAATACAAGGCAAGGCGGCATTCAGATTGTAGGAACAATGCATCAGGGGTTTGATGCGGTTCTCACTCCTGAGGCGTCGGCGTTCACTGCTTCTCTTATACGCTCGTTCCGGGAAAGGCGTGTCGAAGTGCTTCGCTTGCGCGACGAGCGCCAGAAACGGATTGATGCCGGTGTCACGCCTGATTTTCTGCCGGAAACCGCGCACATTCGGAACGGCGATTGGACGGTCGCCCCGGTTCCTGCCGATCTGCAGGACAGGCGTGTCGAGATCACCGGGCCGACGAGCGACCGCAAGATGGTGATAAATGCCTTTAATTCCGGCGCACGAGTCTTTATGGCGGATTTCGAGGATGCGAACGCGCCGCTTTGGGAAAATATGATACAGGGCCAGATCAACATGCGTGACGCGGTTGACGGTACCATTTCGTTTGATCATCCGGATGGAAAGACTTATTCACTCGCGGCGAATCCCGCGATACCGATGGTGCGTCCGCGGGGCTGGCACCTCGTCGAGAAACATTTTCTTGTCGACGGTGAGCCGGTGTCGGGTGGGATCTTCGACTTTGCGCTTTATTTTTTCCATAACGCAAAAATGCTTATCGCAAAGGGCTCGGGGCCGTATTTTTACTTGCCGAAGATGGAGAGCCATCTTGAGGCGCGGCTCTGGAATGATGTTTTCGTTCTGGCCCAAAAAGAACTCGGGATTCCGAACGGCACCATCAAGGCGACCGTTCTGATCGAGACGATTCTTGCCGCGTTTGAGATGGACGAGATTCTCTATGAGCTGCGCGACCATTCGGCGGGGCTGAACTGCGGGCGGTGGGACTACATATTCAGCTATATCAAGAAATTCAGGAACCGACCTGAAATCATACTGCCGGATCGTGCCCAGGTGACGATGACCTCTCCGTTTATGCGAGCATATTCCCTCCTGACGATCAAGACTTGCCATAAGCGAAAGGCTCACGCAATCGGCGGCATGGCTGCGCAGATTCCGATCAAGAACGATCCGGCTGCCAACGAGGAAGCCTTTGCAAAAGTGCGTGCCGACAAGGAGCGGGAGGCGACCGACGGACACGATGGCACGTGGGTTGCACATCCGGGGCTTGTCGGTGTAGCGATGGATGTTTTCGACCATATCATGCCTGAGAGAAACCAGATTGCTCGACAGCGCGATGATGTGCAGGCGACTGCTCAGGATCTTCTTGCCGTTCCTGTCGGGGCTATCACGGAAAAAGGCTTCCGCCTGAACATAGAGGTCGGTATTCTTTATACGGCTGCGTGGCTCAGGGGCAACGGTGCGGTTCCGATTCACAATCTTATGGAAGATGCCGCGACCGCTGAAATTTCGCGCGCTCAGTTATGGCAATGGATACGGCATCCGAAAGGCATCCTCGACGACGGGCGCAAGGCCACTAGGGAATTATTCAGGCAGATGCTTGATGAAGAAACGGCGAAGATAAGGACCGCAGCGGGAGGCGCTTTTGCCGAAGGGAACTATGAGCAGGCGGCTCATCTCTTTGCATCTCTGATAGAGGCCGATGATTTTGCCGATTTCCTGACTGTTCCCGCATATGCGCTTCTGGCATAGATGGCGCGCTCGCTCCGCTCCTGATGGCAGAAGCCCTGGATAAGGATACGGCGCTCTGTTTCCCGCATGTCCTGGTGCTGAAGGCTTCAGCCGGGACCGGTAAGACCTATGCGCTTTCGCGCCGTTTCGTTCAGTTTCTTCTTTTGCCGGAAGTTCCGCACAACCGCCTGAAGAATATTCTTGCCGTTACCTTCTCGAACAATGCGGCGCAGGAGATGCGCCGGAGGATTGTCTTTTTGCTCAAGCGCCTTGCCCTGGGCGAGCAGATAATGATGCAGGAATTTTCGGGCTTGATTGCGAGTGAAAGCAGCGCCTTGCAGCGGAGGGCCGAGGCCGTTCTTGAGAGCATCCTCGACCATTACGGGGACTTTCAGGTTAAGACGATCGACAGCTTTATGACGACGCTCTTTCAGGCATCGGCTGTCGATCTCGGGTTCCCCCCCGATTTCGAAATAACGCTTGACGGAAGCGCTACCATCGAGTTTGCGTTTCAGCGTTTTCTGCACAAGGCTTCTGAAGGGACTGCTCAGGCGGATCTGCTTGTTTCGGTCGTGAGGCAGATTGCGGAGCGGAAGCAGAAAGACGGAACGTATCTCTGGGATCCTTTCAACGCACTTTTGGAAGAGGTTACGATGCTTGCGCAGACCGGCGCGGCTTTTGGAAGAAAGCCTGCGCTTACCGGTTGTGCCATCGATGAAAAGAATATCCTCGCTCGCTTCCGCACGAGCGTATCGGCGCTTCAGCTGCTTATCACGCAATCCGGTTTGGTTCCCAGCGGCAATTCGAGTTGGAGGCTATCAGACATGCCCGGCATTGCGCAGTCCGGCAGACTCGTCGAACTCCTCGGGAAGAAGCTCCACGCGAAACCGGTGAAACTTCCAAGGAAAACGGACAACTCTGCCTGCTCGGCATACGAAGAGATAGAACGGATATGGGAAGATATCAGACAGTCTGTTCAGGAATATGCGGGCTTGCATGCCCATACGTATTACGAGCCGTTTGTGCGGATCTTTACCGCTTTTGCGGGAACACTCGATGAAGTCAAACGGAGACAGGGCATTCTCTTTATCGAAGACATCAACGCATACCTCGCTGAATATCTCAGCGGCTATATCGTTCCCGACATCTATTTTCGCATGGGAGAGAGCCTTTTCCACTTCTTCATTGATGAGTTTCAGGATACCTCGCCTATTCAGTGGCGAAACCTCAGACCCCTGCTCGAAAATGCCGTGGCCGAGGGAGGCAGCCTTTTCGTCGTCGGGGATACGAAACAGGCCATTTATGGATTTCGCAATGCCGATTACCGCATTATGGCCGAGTTGCAAAGCAGGAATGAATTCCCGGCAGCGGAATATCGGTCTCGGGAATTGACGGACAATTACCGCAGCGGCGGCAGAATATTGGATTTGCCGGCACTCGTGTTCAGGGAGCGTGCGCAGGAGATTGAAGAGTATCGCACTGCTTCACGGTTAAGCGGGCTGCATGATTTCTCTCAGCAGGCCGCTCCCGGCCGCGCCGACGACGGGTATGTGACTTTGACGCTCGTAGCCAAAGACGCAGAAGCGACTGCAGAGAAGGACGCGCTCTGCGGCCGTATCGAAGAAGTGAGGAGGCGAGGAATTCCTTTGGGCAGCGTCGTGGTGCTGACGCAGCGCAATGAAGACGCGGTCCGGTGTTCCGAGTGGCTGAATGAGAAGGGGATCTCATTTGTTTCGCTCAGCAGTCTCGACATCCGTCAGCGTTCGCTTACCGGTGAATTAATCGCGCTGCTGCGGTTCCTCGATGATCCTACTGATACCCTGTCCTTTGCGACATTTCTGCTTGGCGATATCTTTTCCCGGCACCTGCATGTGCGTGAGGCGAGGGTCTCAACCGATTCGCTCGCTGCGCTTGTGATGGAAGCAAGAATGCAGAAAAGGGCGGCGTATACCCTTTTTGCGGAGCAGTATCCTGCTGTTTGGGCCTCATCTTTGAGCGATCTCATGCGACTGGTTGGGTATCTTCCGCTTTACGACCTACTGTCGGAGATATATCAGGTATTCGATCTGCTCAGTTTGTTCATTCACGAGGAGGCCGCACTCGTCCGGCTGCTCGAAACGGTGAAGGATTTCGAAGGGCAGGGGAGCAACAGCCTTGGTGCTTTCCTCCAATTTGCTGCATCCGAAGAGATGGGGAGCAGAATGTGGCAGATGTCGATTCCTCCTGAGCAGGATTCGGTCAGGATCATGACCATTCACAAGGCGAAGGGACTCGGGTTCCCGGTCGTCGTATTGATGCTGGCGGAGCAGCGCAGGCACAGCCCCGATCCGATCGTTGTCGAAGAAGGGGATTGCATCGGGCTGCATCGCATCACAGCGGCAATGGCCGCCGCTCATCCGGAACTGCTGCCCGAGTATGAGAAGGCTTCCGTTCGATCGCTCGCCGATAATCTGAATGCGCTCTATGTCGGCCTCACAAGGGCTCAGGACGAACTCCATATCATAGGTTCTGCGGCACATTGCAACAAGCTGGGCTATCCGCTGGATTTGCTGCCGTTTGACCAGCCCGTCTTCGGGCAGCCGTCCTTGCAGCAATGCCGACCTGAACGTCTCGCCTCCCGTCAAACGATCAAGCCGGCATGGCTTGAGCCGACTCGACGGACCTGGCAGGCGGAGGGAGGATCCTTGCGGCTGTATGAACGGCGACGTGGCGAGTGCATGCATATACTGTTGTCTCGCATCAACGCGCTGGATATGGGATGGGAGGAAAGGGCGATGCAGGATGCAACCCGTTTGGCCGCTCGATTTTCGGCATGTTCTGTAGCCGATGATATCGCGCGGCCGGTGATCGAATTTCTGAATCTGCCCGATGCCGGGCGATTCTTCCGGCGTGCCCCAGGCCGTGTCTTTCTAACGGAATACGATATTGTCGGCGCGAACGGAAGTCTTTACCGGATTGACCGGTTGGTTGTCGATCCCGATTCGGTTTCCATTGTCGATTATAAATCCGGATATGAGGCGAAGGACAATTCGTCCGGTCTCGCACAAATCCGTCGGTATGTGAAGCTTGTGCACGACATCTATCCGGGCCGTACTGTCGTCGGATATCTTGCCTCCCTGAAAGGGCGTTTCATCCGGAGGATTACATGAAGGGCCGTCTGCTTTCCGCACGGACCCCGCTGATCCGGGAAGTCGCCGATCTCCTCCATGTCGACGGCCGGGATTATTCGGACAATCTGGTCGTATTCCCCGGCAAGCGGCCCGCACATCATTTGCGCAAGTTTCTCGCCGAACGTGCCGGCGGCGCGCTGATTCCGCCGAGGATCTTTTCCATGGACGGGTTTGCCGAACTGCTTGCATATCCCGAATCGGATAAGCGGCCGGTCGATGCACTTGATGCAGTTTCTCTCCTCTTTCGATTTCATATATCGGATATCGAACGCATAGGAGGCAGCCGCTTTTCCGATCTCGATTCGTTTTTTCCGGTTGCCCTCAAACTCTACGGAGACCTTGAAGAGCTTTTGATCGAGCAGGTGCCGCCGGAACGTATCAGGGGCTTGGAGGTCGACTCTGCACTGGCCCTGCCGGAGGGTGTTCAGGGAAGGCTCCTGAGCCTGGCGTCGTATCTCGAAAGATTCTATGACGAGGTGCGGCAAAAGGGAATGACGACGAGAGCGCTGCGTTATAGAGCAGCTGCTGCGCAAGATCCGGGACCGGCGCTCGCGGGTGTCCGAACGATTGTGCTTGCCGGATTTTTTCAGCTAACCGCCTCGGAGTTATGTCTTTTCAAGCGCCTTCTTGAACGTGATCAGACCACGATCTTGTGTCAGGACGGGCCCGGGATTGAACGGCTGATCCAAATGCTCGGAATCACCGTGGAGCGTGAAGAGGCTCCGGTTCATAAGCCGGAGATTCGCTTTGTCCGCTGTCCCGACATCCACGGCGAAGTCGCGTGCGTCGGGGCCGAGTTGAATGCAGCGATGACGGCAGGACGGCCGGATGAACGGACGGCGGTAATCCTGCCTTCCGCCGAATCGCTCTTCCCCCTGCTTCGCCATGCATTGCAGCGCTATAATGATGAGGAGTTCAACATTACACTAGGATATCCGCTCGTGAGAACGCCGCTGTTCGGCTTCTTTGCGTCGCTCGGCGATCTGCTTGAGTCGGCTGAGGATGATCGCCTCCGTGTGCAGTCGTATGTCGATTTTCTCCTGCACCCGTATACCAAGAATATCTTATTTGAAACGAAATCGTCCGTCACTCGCATTCTTTTCCATAGCGTACAGGAGAGATTCAGGCAAGAGCGCGGACGGCTTTTTGTCTCTCTGGAGACTCTGGAATCCGATACGGAATTGGGTCAGCTGGCATCCCGAAAATTGGCGACCGAGGGAGAGAGCATTTCTGCGGAGACGCTGCTTGCACATCTCCGCAGCATTCATGACATGTGTGTGCGTCCGTTTCTGTCGATTCGATCCGTTGGAGATTTTGCCGAAAAGTGCCTAGCGCTTCTCGACGTACTGAACGAGCGCTCCAGCGCATCCCGCCATCCGCTCTTCTACCCGTTCGCGGAGTTCTTCGGACAGTCCCTTGAGGCGATGCGGGCGTCTCTCCTCGCCGGACACCGTTTTACGGACTTCGGGCAATATTTTGCTCTGCTCAAACGGTATATGGGCAGCCGTCATGTGCCCTTTGACGGTACGCCACTTCGCGGTATGCAGGTCCTCGGAATGCTTGAAACACGGGCGTTGCAGTTTGATCGAGTCGTGATTCTCGATGCAAACGAAGGGCTTCTCCCCCAGATCGGCCGCGAGGACTCGCTGCTTCCTTCCGGCGCCCGGGAAAGACTCGGGCTTCCGACCTATCGAGAGCGGGATCGTCTCGCACATTATTATTTTTCTTTGCTCGTTGGGAGCGCGGAGCAGGTGACGATTTGTTGGGTTGAAAATGATCGGATGGAACGATCGCGGTTTGTTGAACGCCTTGTTTGGGAGCGCGAACAGCACGCCGGTATCATTGAGGAAGGGGGGGCTGACAGCCCGGCGATGGAGTATAACGTTCACCTTGCGCATGGTGTGCCGCGCAGTTTTGAAAAAAATGACCGCGTAATTGCGTTTCTGAACACGTTTCAGTTCAGCGCCTCATCTCTTGATGCGTATCTAAAGTGCCCCTTGAGGTTCTATTTTCGCTATGTCCTCGGCCTTCAGCAGGCTGAACAGAATGCCGATATGGCCCGAGCCGCCATAGGCGTTGCGGTCCATGCCATTCTGACCGAGTATCTGAAAGGCTTCACGGGAAGGCAAGTCTTGCCCCGTGAATTAAGCGGGCGCGCGATTTCGCCGCTTGTTCGCCGTTATTTCCGTTTGCAATCGGGCGAACCGCCTCGCGGGAACGACTATCTCATTATGATGCAGGTGGAACGGCGTCTGAGCGAATTCGTCGATACGTGGCTTACGGTTCAGGCGCACGAGCGGGATGTGTCGGTCGTGTCGGTCGAACGATTATGTTCCGCTGTCTGGAAGGGATGGCGCTTCAGGGCGGTATTTGACGCCCTCATGGTGCGCGGCGGGCGGCCATTGCTGCTCGACTTCAAGACAGGTGCGCGGGCGTCGTCATACCGGATACGGTTCGACAGGATCGAGCTTGATAATAGAGCGTCATGGGGTGATGGCATAGGATCGGTACAATTGCCGCTTTATCGATTGCTCCTTGCTGAAACCGGCGGCCATTCGCCTGACGTCATTGACGCATCCTACCTCATACTCGGGACTGCCCAGATGGGAGCGCATATTGAGGAAAAGGTCTTTGCGGGAGAGATGTGCGACAGGGAACACTCCTTGCTGATTCAGCAGGTTATTGAGCAATTGTTACGGGAGATACAGAATCCATCGATGCCGTTTTCCCCGGCGGCAGACCTCAGAACGAGTTGCGGTTATTGTGATTTCCATGCGTTGTGCGGAACCCAGTGGATAGCCCCGCGCGGCTGACTAAGATTGTCCGGGGCTTTTCGGTATAATAAGACAAGAGACATGCAGGAGGGTACCATGTTTATCCCGACGTCGCTGCTCACGATCATTTTCTTCGTCGTTTTCGGAGTCTACCTCATTTCAAGTGCAATCCGCATCCTCAAGGAATATGAGCGCGCCGTGGTCTTTCGCCTCGGCCGCGTCATTCCCGTCAAAGGGCCCGGGCTTGTTCTCATCTGGCCGATTATCGACAAGATGGTGAAGGTAAGCATGAGAACCGTCACGATGGATGTGCCGCCGCAGGATATTATTACGCGCGATAATATTACCGTGAAAGTGAACGCGGTCATCTATTTCAGGCCGCTCGACCCGATACGGGCGGTTACGGAAGTCGAGGATTTTTATTACGCAACGTCGCAAATTGCCCAGACGTCGCTTCGTTCGATTCTGGGGCAGAGTCAGCTGGACGAACTGCTTACGAACAGGGAACAATTGAATGCCGACTTGCAGAAAGTCATCGACACTCAAACAGAGCCTTGGGGTGTGAAGGTGACTGCAGTGGAAGTGAAAAATGTCGATCTCCCCTCTGAAATGCTTCGTGCGATTGCGCGCCAGGCGGAGGCGGAGAGAGAGCGACGCGCAAAGGT
>DATHDH010000232.1:0-2803 GCA_035319145.1 Dissulfurispiraceae bacterium
TTACAGAAATGTTCGGCGGCGTGCACCTGAAGAGGAATGCCTTCGGCAAGCACCGTCCCGATGGCGTTCGTACCTTTGATCGACTCATTCCAGTTGCCGCCGGGACAGAGCTGCACCTGCCTGGTCCTGCGAATGACCGACGGGTCTCCCATGGTCTCGAGCAGAACGCCCCGTTCATCGGAAAGCACGATTTGGAAGCCCGATCCGCTGATCGCGCGATTGATATCAGCCATGACCGGACGGCAAATATCGAGCAGATGGCGCATCGAACGGCGCAGTTCGCGGAGTTCCAGCCCCCGGACGTCGGATGTCGAGTTATGGAGCGGATCGATATGCAGGGATCGGCAACGCTCCCACGAGCGGGCAATATGCGGACGAACCGAATGATCGTCCAGAATATTCTCCTGAACGAAACGGTTCCAGATATCCTTCACTTCGTTCGGTTTGTCGGCGAGCATTTAAGCAGTCCCTGTGCTCTCCTTCTTTGCCGGAGCCTTATGGCCCTCGCTGCAACAAAGAGACACCCCGCGTTCAGAGCAACTCCACCGCTTCACGCTTATGCGGTATACGCCCTCAACGATATTCGGGCCGGGAATCCCCGAGACAAGACCCGCAAGCCTTTGATACTCCGTTGCCGGAACAAGTACGCCCCGCTCAAACAAATCGGGCCCGACCTCGTCCAGCACGGCGTTAAAGAGTTTCAGGGTTATCATTCCTTCACACACAGACGCATCTGTGTCATAGCCGCAGAACGAGATGCCGCTGCGAAAAGAGGCGAGAAGTCCGTCACGGCGCATTGTTGCACCGACGAGTCCCGGCAACGCTGCAGAGAGCGCCACAACAGAACCCTCACGAACAACTGCCAGAATATCATCAAGGGGTTTTCCGTCGAGAAAAATAGTGCTTATGCGTTGTGTAACGTATTCTTCTGATATGCCGAGTTGGTCAACCAAGATAGACAGCAGCGGCACGCCCGCACGAACCGCAATCTGCATACCTTCTACCAATAACGGACGAATCGCCTGAAAATCGGCACACTCAAAGTCTACGGACGTTATCCGGCTCATGCTTTCAAGGGTGAACGGATTCAGGGTATTTCAGGGACATGCATGACCTGATCTTCACCGCTCAACGCCTCCCTCAAAAAACTCTCAATATCCCGTTTTTCCTCTGAACGAAGACCGAGCGGCTTCAATACCCTGTTGCCCAGTCCTCCTCCTCCGTCGAAAAAATCAATGACTTCCGATAGGCTATTATATATTCCATTATGCATGTATGGCGCTGTTTTTGCAATTTCACGCAGCGTCGGCGTGCGAAATGCCTTCCAGTCTATTTTTTCCTTTGTTATCAAATAGCGGCCAGGGTCCTCATTGAGTGTCATGTATTCAGGATAGCGATAGACCTTCGCAACAAATCTGCGTGTCGCAGTAATCCGGGGATCAGCCTGATGTTCAGGATTTTCAGGAACTTTGAGCGCATAATACTTGCCATCCGACAGAAGGGCACCGTTATGACAAGACACGCATTTCGCTTTGCCGACGAATAAGGCATAACCTTTCTGCGCATCGGCGGAAAGAGCGGATTTATCGCCCCCGAGGTATCTGTCAAGCGGCGCATTTACAGACACGAGAGACCGCTCGAATGCCGCCAGGGCCATGGCGATTCGCTCCCTCGTCACCTCACCTCCGAATGCCTCACGGAACGCGAGCGCATATGGGGGAACAACGCGTATTTTCTCTTCGAGATAATCAAGATTGAGATTCATCTCGAATGCCGACATAACGGGAAACAGCGCCTGCTCCTCGAGCGAAGTCACCCGTCCGTCATGAAACAGACTCTGAAACAGACCGACATTCACAAGCGTCGGAGCGTTCCGCCAGTTTCTGGTTGTCGGGTAACTGAGCGATATTTCCATGCCGTCTGTGTACGCACGTTCGGGATTATGGCAGGTTGCGCAACTCATTGTACCGTCACCCGACAGCCTCCTGTCGAAGAAGAGTTTTTTCCCGAGTTCGACTTTTGCAGGCGTCTGAGGATTTTCAGTCGGAACAGGCACGACGCTGAGGGGTTTCAGTTCCTCTGCAACGGCCGTCATATAGCAAAAAACAACTGCAATACCGATAAGAACAGTACGTTTCATGGAATGCTCCTTTCGGCAACTTCGGAAGTCTCTTTGCCGGACATGCCTAGCGGCGCTTCAATTCCTCAAGAACCACTTTCCTGAGTGCCTCGTAGGGAACATTGCCTACAATCTTTCTTCCATTGATGAAGAAAGTGGGCGTATTAAAAAGATCGAGTTTCCGTGACAGGGCCAAATCCCGCTGAATTACGCCGGCATTCTTTCCGCTGTCTAATGCCGCCGTGAATACTGCACCATCGAGTCCTATCTGCTTTGCGTAGCTGATCAGGTGCGCCCGATCCAGAGACGGCGACACTTTAAGCAGCAGATGGTGCATTTCCGAAAATCTACCCTGCTCATGTGCAGCAAGTGCGGCTTCGGCTGAAATAAAAGCGAAGTCGCGATATTTATACGGCATGAACTTCACGACAAGACGAACCTTGTCTTGATGCTCGCGCATTACCCGCTCGACAGCCGGACCGGCAGCCACGCAGTGCGGTCACTGATAGTCGATAAACTCAACAATCGTCACCGATGCCGAAGCAGGCCCGATAAACGGAGAGTCGTCAAGCGGAATCTCATAGCGCGTCTGCTCGGCAGATGCCGCTCCTGCCAAGACGATGCACAGACAGCCGATAATTATTATTCTCATCATGGTACTGACACATCCTTTCCAGACCCGAT
>DATHDH010000233.1:0-14037 GCA_035319145.1 Dissulfurispiraceae bacterium
CGTATTATATGGCTTAAACTTGGATATAGCTGCAGCGGTCATCAATACGGACGATGAGATGGCGGAAGATGTGTTCTATCTCCAGGAGCAGGGGGCGAAACTGACCGCGGAGACGGTCATGCGGCTTCTGGGCGAACTGTGGACATCCCTCCCGGCCAGACAGCGTTCATGAAGGAACATGTTGATACAGAACAAGAAGAAACTCATTTACTATGCTATTATCACGGTATTCGTCGCGCTGATTTTCTATGTTCTGCGCGGTCCCAATATTTCCAACGAGCTCAAGAAGCTTATTCTGCCTGAACTTGAGAATGCGACCGGAAAGAAATTCGTAGCGCAAAAAATATATATCAACCTCATTCCGCTGTTCATCGAAATCAAGGAACTCAAGGCATTCGATGAGGCGGGGAATAAGGTGTTGACCGCTGAGCGTGTCAAGGGATATCTCAACCTAGGCGGCTTTTTCGATAAGCAGATCGTAGTAAAACGCCTCGTCATTCGCGGGGCAAAGCTTTATACCGACGATGAACAGGTCGAATCAACCGTTCGTCATATTGTGAATTTCCTCCAACAGGAAAGCAGATTCCCGTTCAAACTCGTCATAAAGTCAATAAGTCTGAATGACACGGAAATCACCCATCGTTCCGGTGACGGTGAGTTTGCTGCACAGTCCCTTCAGGCTGATATCCTGCTCGGCAAAACGCCGCGATTCAAGATAGACGCGGGCAATGTCTCGGCACGTCTCGCCCAAACTCCGTCCTTTCGCGCAGCCGTTGAAACCGATTTTACCCTCCAAGGCAATGTGATCGACATGAAAAAGCTTCGGATCCGCTCCGGCGCTACCGATCTGAATGTCGGCGGCAACCTGGATACGGAAGGCCGAAAAGGATCCTTTCTGGCCGACCTCCGGCTGGCATTTGAAACGCTTAAACAAACCTTTTCCCTGAAATCGCCCGGCCAGGGGCAGATTGATGCGAAGGGATCAGTTGAGCTGCGTGAAGGGAAATCCCTGCTTGATCGCTTGTTCGTGCACTTGAACGTAAAGGGCGAGTTTTATATCGAATCGCTTATGGAACTGCTGAAGGTCGATGAAAAGCTTCTTGGCCTTGTTCAGGGCGAGGGAAAGGTCGAAGGTACGCTGTCCGGACTGCACGGCACGGCAAAGGCCGTTTTGACGAAGGGCAATCTCTTTGATGTTGAATCCGAGACGCTCTCCTGCGATATCACCTACGAAAACGGTCTGATGAGGTTCAGTAATGGCGCGGCGCGTCTTTACGGTGGCACTGCTACAGCGGAGGCGACAATCACCCTACCGAAAGTACTTGCCTTTACGCTCTCGGTCAAGGCCGACAATATAGATAGTACCGGGGTCTTCAAATTGATACATTGGGACCCAGGAATAGCCCCCGGCAAAGTGAGTGGGGAGCTGCGAACATCCGGCTCGGCCTTCCAGCCGGAGGGCAATTTCATCTATCGCAGCGTGCAGAGCGGGCCGGATATCCTCGGCAGGGTGCAGTCGGTTTCAGGTCCTTTTTCAATGAGGGGGCAGACACTGTCACTCCCTGACCTTCATATCGCCACCGCCGATTCCCGTGCAACGGGACGCGGTGAAGTCGATCTCGGCAACAAACGGCTTGCCTTTGCAGGAAGCGGCGATAGCGGCAATACACTAGATTTCTTTTCACCGTATTTTACTTCGTTCAGCGGGCCTGTCTCCTACGAGATTCAATTGGGAGGCCCCCTCGCGGACCCGGCCCTTTCTGTCCGTTTCAGTGGTCATGATGATGTTTTTGTCACGAGCGGGCCTGAAATACCCGATTTCCTTCAAAAAACAACCCTCAAGATTGGCTCGATATCCGGGTCAATTCATTACCGCAAGAACCTGATGACCATTCATGACCTTGTTACAAGGACGGGAACAGAAACGATTCAGGTAAAAGGTACGGTCGGCTTCCGTGATGCAAAACATCTCTTTGATATCCGAGATCCTGCCTATGCCTTGTCTGTCTCCGGAACGTCTCTGGCTGTAAGAAATGTCGCCGAGGCGTTCCGGGAGGTTCCTGCCTTCGGTGGGGTCATGAATACGGGGTTCAATGTCTCCGGTACGAAAAAGAATCTTCGTCTTGCCGGGAACATGAACGCCGGCAACTTTTCATGGGAGCCTTATTTTGTGGCCGCGGCAGCGAATGCCGCTTTCGTTTATGAGAACAATCGTTTTATGCTCGAACCGTTTGTTTTGAGGAACGGTCAATCGGTCGTGCAGGGAAAGGGTTCGATAGCATTTGAAGGTTCATATACGATCAGTGCCAAGGGAACCCAGGTGAATCTCATTGATATGCTGCCCAGCGGGCCCCGAACCGAACTACGCCGAAAAAACATCAAGACCTTCATGCTCTCACAACTTGAATTGAACGGTGCAGCGACGTTTAAAAGACCGGTCCTTTCGGTCGCCGGATCTCTTTTCAGTACTGCAGAGAAGGGCCAGTCTCTCGGCAAGGGGACCTTTGCCGGTATTTTGCGGGATCGAAACTTTGCGGTATCAGCAAAGCTAGTCGATAACCGCGCCGTATTGAACGGAGATGTGCTGCTCGATGCACCGTTCCCATGGCGGGCAACGCTCGACCTCAACTCAGCTCGGGCCGATTTTCTCCTGACCAGTTTCTTTCCCAAGGCGCCGGACGACTTGATCATCAATCTGAAAGGAAGACTCGTGGCTTCAGGCACGAATAATGAAATTGATGCTCGCCTTAATCTCGACAAAGCGTTAATCTATGCATATGGCACAAGCCTATCGAATGCGGCGCCCCTGAATCTGTTGCTCAAGAACCGGCACTTCACAATGACTCCTGTCAAGTTCCGGGGAGATACAGCCGAGGTTGACATCAGCGGCAGCGCCGATCTCGGAAGCCGCATTGACCTTCATGCGGAGGGAAGTTCCTCCCTCACACTCCTGAAGCTTATTATTCCGCAATTCGACGTTTCGCGTGGAACGGGATATTTCGTCATGTCGGTCAATGGACCGTGGGAGTCGCCGCGGTTCGATGGTGCATTGGATGTCAGCAACGGGGCCTTTGCACTCGCAGGAATTCCCTATCGTTTGACAGAGGTTGCGGCATACGTTGTCTTCGACGAGAATAGATTTATCCTGCAACAGGCGACAGGAAGAGTTGCCGGGGGTGTCGTAACCGCCACCGGAACGGCAAGCACGCGCGGGTTTGCCTTAGAACGGTATTTTCTTGACGCGCGCGTAAAAGGGATCACGGTCTCGTCTCCCCAAAAGATTCTCGCAAATCTGGATGGGGCTTTAGTCTATCAAGGCACCCCGGATAAACAGCAGATCACCGGTGACGTTCAGATTCGCCGGGCGAGCTATACGGAGCGATTCGATCTCTTGAGCATGCTCCTGAAATCAAAGTCGCGGGAAGTGCCGAATCGCGAACTTACCCCGCTCGAACGTGCGACGCTGAACGTCAGGATATCGGGTAACAACCTCATCATTGACAATAATCTTGCCCGTGCCACATTGGCCGTAGACGCTACGTTGCGCGGCACGGTCGCGGCGCCGGTCCTGCTCGGTCGCATCGAAGCACTCCAGGGGACGGCATTTTTCAGGAATAATGAGTTCCGCATTCAAAGCGCGAAGCTCGATTTTGCGGACCCATCCCGCAACAGGCCGTATATATCTCTTATGGCGACATCCCGTGTCAGTACCTATCAGGTTCGGCTGAACCTTGACGGATATATCGATCAATTTTCACTCGCTGTTGCCTCGGATCCACCCTTGGCGGAAAGTGAGATATTCAGCCTTTTGGCGTTCGGACAGACAGGACAGACCGGCAAAGAGGTTTCCGGATCGCTTGGGGTGGGAGGAGCGACCTCATTTCTCGCAGGGCGCATTCAGAACACGCTCGAAGAGCGCATCCGAACCGTGACCGGCATCGACCGCATCGTTGTGGAGCCAGCGGTTTCACGATCGACTGGTTCGGTAGCGCCCCGCGTGTCGGCACAAAAGAGGCTGCTCGACGACAAACTGCTTGTCACATACAGCGCCGCGGCGGGTACGGGGGAAGAGCAGATCTGGAAGGTGGAATATTTTATCGGCAAGAATACTTCGCTGGTCGGGCAGCGGGATGAAAAGGGCGGCATCGGCGGTGATGTCAAGTTGCGTTTCGAGTTCAGATGAGTGACCGGCAAATCATGATGTTCTCTAGGGTTCTGCTGGTCTCCCTGGCAGTTATGCTGTCAATGGCCCGTACTGAAATTGTCTTTGCCGCCGTAGAAACTCTTAAGGAGATTGAATCTATCGAGGTTGTCGGCGCAACGCGAATCAAGGCTGATGAACTCTTGCAACTTTTAAACCTGTCGCGGGGAACTGTGCTTCAGCCCGTCTCTCTGCGGGCAGGCATTAAACGCGCCTATCTGAAGGGCATGTTTGATGACATCAGGATTGAGCGCCTGTCCGATAACCCACTTCGTTTAAGGATAGTTGTTCAAGAGCGGCCCAGAATCTCGGGTATCTCCTTCCAGGGGAATGATCATTTCTCACGGTCGGACCTGAAAGAATGGTTCGGCATGAATGCCGGTGAGTTCTATCAGGCCGGCAAGGGCAGACGAGCTCTCGGAAAGCTTGTACAGGAGATGCGGCGACGCGGATACAGACGCGCAGATGCCTCATTGAACACCGTCAAAACAGCGGGTGACATCAAAATCGCCGTGACTATAACGGAAGGGGCGCCGGTCGTTATCCGTCATATTCGCCTTGAGGATGATTCTGGCTACCTCGCGTCCAAACTGAACGTCTCGGAAGGAGATGTTCTGGACGAAGCCCTCATGGATCGGGATGCGGAGAAAATCAAGCAAAAGCTGGCACAAAAGGGATTTGTGCGAACAAAAATCTCATGGACTTTTGATAATAACGATACGCTCACCGTTCGACTAAACCGAGGTCTTCCCCTTGAGCTCTCGTTTATCGGCAATAGCGCACTTGGTGATGGAGAACTTACCCGTCAGACAACCTTTTTCGAACTCAATGACGCAAGTGCGGATCTCATTGAGGAATCGCTCGTGCGCATGCGCTCGCGATATCGGGAAGAAGGCTATCCGGATGTGCAGATTATTCCAGTGACGACCGAATCAGCGGAGGCGGTGAAGATTGCTTTTTATATTTCCGAAGGCACGCAACAAAGGGTGCGTTCAATTGCTTTTTCCCGCAATCGTATTCCGGCTGAAAAGCTGCGTGATCAAATCTCCTTCAGACCGAAAGATCCGTTCAATGACGAGCTAGTGGAAGCGAACCGCGAGTCGCTTGAACGGTATTACCGGAATGCCGGATATCTCGATGTTCAGGTGGCTTCACCGGAGATCAAGACTGAAAACGGTTTTGTTGATATGGTTTTTCAGATTGAAGAGGGTCCTTTGACGCATGTATCCTCGATTGCGCTCGATGGAGTCTCGACCGAAAGGGCGACGGAGCTTCTCGGGATACTTCCCTTCAAGCAGGGCGACACATACAGTGATGCAACCTTGGCCCTCGCGAAAATCCGGATTGCTGAGTGGTATCAGCGGAGGGGTTATAATGACGCCCGTATCGATACATCGAGAGTGCTTTCGGAATCGAAGGCTGCTGTTCGCATCTCCATTCTTGAAGGTCCGGTGAGCCGTTTCGGGAAGACCATTATTGCCGGAAACGAGAAGACACGGGAAACGGTGATTCGTCGTGAGCTTCTCCATGAGGAGGGCGATCTGTTTGATCCGAAGAAGCTCCTCGACGAGCGGGTTGCGCTCAGTCGGACAGGACTCTTTTCTTCGATAGACATCCAGCCGGAATCTTCGGAGGACGGTAATCGCGATGTTGTCTATCGCATACAAGAGAGCCCGGCGGGCGCCATAGAGTTCGGGGCGGGCTACTCAGAGTATGAGCAGTTTCGGGCTTTTTTCGACATGAGCTATCGGAATCTTTTCGGTCTCAATCATCAAGTGCAGTTCAGAACTGATTTCAGCTCGCTGCTTAAGAGAGCCACCTTTTCCTATTATTATCCTTGGGTCTTCGGGCAGCGGGATCTTGCATTTAAGGCCCTTGTGCTGGCCGAATCGAAGAAGGAAATAAGCCTCGACAACCATCAGACCCTCTACCGCTCCAACAGGATCGGATTCAATGCCGGTCTTGAAAAACAGTTTTCGCATGCGCTGAAGGTAGAGATAGGATACGACCTTTCCAATGTGCGCACATTCGATGTGAAACCTGACATTATCTTGAGCCGTGAGGACACCGGCACGCTTCTTATCAGCGCCCTGCATATCGGGCTGTTGTATGACGGCCGGGATAACGTTTTGGATCCCCGCAACGGCTACTCGTTCGGGGCAACATTCAAACTTGCCTCTCCGGCATTATTTTCAGAAACTTCTTTCAGCAAGGCCACGGCGTTCCTGAACATCTATAAGAGTCTTTCCCGAAGGTTTGTCGCTGCAGTGTCGGTAAGAGGCGGGATTGCGCAAGGATTCGGCTCGACGAACGACCTCCCCCTCATTGAACGCTTCTTTCTTGGAGGAAGAACGACGGTCAGGGGTTACGTGCAGGACACGCTTGGCCCGAAGGGGAGTGACGGATCGCCTCGGGGAGGCAATGCATACCTGATGGGAAATTTTGAGATGAGGAGCAACGTTTGGCAGGAACTCGGACTGGTTACGTTTCTCGATTGGGGCAACGTATGGAGCAGAATGTCCGACATTTCGCTCAGTAATGTGAAATATACGACGGGGCTCGGCGTGCGCTACTCGACACCGGTCGGGCCTCTGCGCGTCGATTATGGTATTAAATTGAACCGTGATGCCGGAGAGAGCCGCGGTGCCTTTCATTTCAGCATCGGGCAGGCCTTCTAAGGGATTATAGATGAAAACATATATACTGCGTGTTTTGTTCTGGTTGGCAGTAAGCGCGACCTCCACTTGGGCAATCGACATGGTGGATCGCATCGTGGCAACCATCAACGATCAGGCTATTACGTTATCGGAGTTAGAGGATAAATATGCGGCAATGAGGAAAATCGTGCCGTCAATGACCGAACAAGGTGCGCTAAACTCAATGATTAATTCCGCGCTCCTGCTCGAAAAAGCCCGTCAGATGAAACTCGAGGGTAAGACTCCTGACGATTTAATAGCGGCCTATATCGATCTGAGAATTAGAGGAAGCGTAATCGTGAGGGAGGATGACGTCGAGAAGTTCTACAGGGACAACAGGCAAGACTTTGCGGGGAAAAGCTATGAAAGTGTACATGACCAGATTGAGCGGTATCTGGTCGAGGAAGAGACAACCCGGCTTCTGAAAAAGCATCTTGAGGAGCTTCGTGCCGCAGCGGACATTACGATCCTGCTCTCAGATACAAAATGACGGCATGTTCATCGCATTCGGGGAATTTATGGCATTTAATGCAGTCGCTCCAAATCTTCTGAGGCAGCTTCCCTTTATCGACATCCTTGAATCCGAGGCGGTGAAAAAAGCCCGGATGGTATGTCAGCGCGAAAACCCGTTCCAAGCCTAAATCCCGCGCTTCTTTCAGGCATCTCTTAACAAGTTGCCGTCCGATACCGCCCCGCTGCCTGTTCTGGCGAACCGCGAGTGAGCGGATTTCTCCAAGGTCTTCCCAAAGCACACGAAGGGCTGCCACTCCGCAAATAATGCCTTTTTCCTCATAGATGAAGAAATCCCTGACGCTTTCGTACATCTCATTGAGCGAGCGGGGCAACATCTGCTCCCTACGGGCAAAATCATTCACGAGTTGCTGGATGTGCTTAATATCGGAAATTTTAGCGCGACGTATCGGCATGATTGGAATATCCTTTCTCCATAAGTGCTAAATTCTTGTCGAGGCGTGCAGTGTTCCCTCTCCCCAAAAGCGTCTTCAGGGCTGACTGCAACGTATCAAGCCGCACGAGCGAGCCGAGCGCTGCAAGGGCTCCGACCATAACCATATTTGCGGATCGGGGAGTGCCTTCAGCAGCAGCAAGGCGCAAGGCATCAATGCCGAATGGGCGGATATGTTCGCTCGCAGCTGCCTGAATGAGCCCGGAATCATAGATAAGCACGCCACCAGATCTTATATGAGGGGCAAAGCGGCGATATCCCGAATCACTCATCGCGATGCAGCAGTCAAATGTTCTGACAAGCGGCGCGCCAATGATTCGATCGCTGATTATCACAGTGCAGTGGGCATTCCCGGAACGCATTTCCGCGCCGTAGCAAGGGAACCAGGTGACCTCTTTCTCTTCCGTCACCGCTGCAAGAGCCAACAAGCGACCGGCAAGCAGAATGCCCTGTCCGCCGTTTCCCGCTATGACGATGCGTTGTTCCATCGGTCCCGCATAACCCCTGGCTTAAAATACGGAAGCATGGCGGACTCCATCCATTCAACAGATTCGATCGGTGTTTTGTTCCATGCTGTGGGGCAAGGCGACAATAATTCAACAAATGTGAAAGAGGCTCCCTGCATTTGCAGAGAAAGGGCGCGCCGAACATAATGTCCGGCTTGGATAACGGCACTCGGCGAATGGAGCGACCCGCGGGCCAGGAAATCGACAGACTCCAAAGACTGGAGCAATTCGGCAACCCGCAGCGTCGCGCCGTGCATCTGCGCACGCCGCCCCTTGGGTGTCGTCGAAGTCTGCTGGCTCTCGAGTGTCGTGGGCGCCATTTGACCGCCCGTCATGCCATATGTGGCGTTGTTGATAAAAAAAACGGTAAAATGTTCACCGCGATTCGCCGCATGAATAATCTCTCCTGTGCCGATAGCAGCGAGATCCCCATCGCCCTGATACGAAAATACTATCCGATCCGGCATCAGCCTTTTCATGGCCGTCGCAACTGCAGGAGGGCGCCCATGCGCGGCCTCAAGCATGTCGATCCTCAGGTAGCGATGCGCGAAGACCGCACACCCCACGGGAGCAATCCCGATAGTCTTTTCTCTGATGCCCAGATGATCAATAGCTTCAGCAATCAGGCGATGGGCAATGCTGTGGCCGCAGCCGGGACAGTAATGAAAAGGCTCTGACGTCAGGCTTGCAGGTTGTGTAAAGACCGGATGCATAATAGCCCTACTATAACGCTTCATTTGGGAAAGGGGCAATGTCCCGCATCCTCAATAAAAGGCCTTCGAGCAACCCACGATCGCTGACCGTCGCATAAGAATGATTTGTTCGCAAGAGGATGCCGTATACGATGGCTGTTCCGGCTACAATTAAATCAGCTCTTTGAGGACCGATTATCGGAATAGCGGCAAGCTGTTCTCGAGTTGCGTGGGAGAAGGAGTCGAACATTCTATTGACTTCATCTTTCTCGAGACGTGTGCCATGCACCGCATCTCCCTGATATGCAGAAAGGCCGATCTTCATTGCCGCCAAGGCAGTCGGAGACCCTCCGGTAAGATGAACGTCCATATTAGAAATCTCATCAATCGAAAATGCGCCCAGAAGCGACCCTTCAAGAACGATGTTTATATTCTTGCGGAGTTCTGAAATTTGAGCGGGAGTAGGGGGCGTCGGCCCCGAAAAAAACTGGCCGGTCAGGCGCAGGGCCCCGAGAGGAAGACTTGCAAGCTTAACTATGGGGCCGGCAGCTATCCACTCAGTGCTTCCTCCGCCGATATCAAAAATCAGCGACCGCGGGGCCGTCGCGCCGCCCATCACGCCTTCTGCGGTGAGTCTGGCTTCTTCTTCTCCGGAGATGACGTCAATGTGTATTCCGGCCAGCCTTTCAGCCTCACCGAGAAATTCACCTGCATCGGCAGCCTCTCGAAGTGCGCTGGTGCCGACAGCGCGGCTTTGCACCACTCCAAATTCGTCATATTTCTCTCTGAAATGGTTCAGAACGCGCAACGATTCATCAATGCTGTCCGGTTCAAGCTTGCCGGTCTTATGCAACGAGCAGCCAAGTCGAGTACTATGGCGGCATGAGTAAAGACGCCTCAAGAGCCCATCGTGAAAAACACCGATCAGCAGTCTCAATGTTGAGGTGCCGATATCGACAGCCGCAACAGGAGCACTATTCTGCTTCGTAATAAACCTTCAGAATCTCGCGGACGGCGTTTTCAACCGGCACCTTTATGCTTTGTTTCGTGCGTCGCGTCTTGAGCTCGATAACATTCTCCCTGAGACCGCGCTCCCCAATTACTATGTGCAACGGTATGCCAATGAGGTCAGCATCTTTGAATTTGACACCCGGTCGCAGGTCTCTGTCGTCCATAAGAACTTCAAAGGATCGTTTAGAAGAGCTATTATAAATACCTGTAAGGCTGACATAAAGTTCAATGGCAACTTCCATGGTGCGGAAATCGGAAACATTCAACGGAATTATTTCAATGTCAAAAGGAGCTATGCTTTTCGGCCATATTATGCCATCGGCATCATTGCTTTGCTCGATAGCTGCGGCTGCAATGCGGGCAGGGCCGATGCCGTAGCTTCCCATAATCATCGATTTCTCCTGTCCTTCCTTGTCCAGATATATCGCACCCAGAGGTTCTGAGTATTTCGTACCCAGCTTGAAAATATTACCGATTTCTATAGCCTTTTCGGTAATAAGATGATTCCCGCATTGAGCGCAGCGGTCGCCGTTGCCGACATGACGAAGATCGTGCCATTCTGCATCAAAATGCTCCCCCGCGCGGATGCCGGTAGTATGATAATCAATCTTATTCGCCCCTGATACGTAACTTCCTGTTCTCACTGAATTGTCAGCGATGATGCGGACACGATTTTGCCCAACGGGGCCGATGAATCCTGGTTCGACGCCAAGATACTGGATTATTTCCTCTTTGTTGGCCGGGCGATAGGGGCCGATCACTTTTGTCAGTTTCTTTTCGTGAAGATCATAATCACCGCGCAAGAGCACCAATATCGGAGAATTATCGGCCATGACGAGAATGCTTTTCATGAAGGAAGACGACGGCAATTTCAGGAAGGCAGATACTTCCCTGACCGTTCTCTTGCCAGGGGTGTGGACATCTTCAAAGGGCAGGCGTTCGTCAAATACGGAAGACGCAGTTGAATAGGCTACTTCAGTATTTGCCATATATCCGCATGTTTTACAAACAACAATCACGTCTTCGCCTGCGTTGGTAGGTGCCATAAACTCATGAGACATGGCGCCTCCCATCATGCCGGCATCCGATTCAACCTGATAAAACCTCAGGCCGCAGCGCTTGAAAATCCTGTGATAAGCCTCGGCATGCAGACGATAGTTCTTGTCGAGCCCTTCCTCATCCGCATCAAAGCTGTAGCTGTCCTTCATAATGAACTCGCGAGTGCGTAGAACGCCACCGCGAGGACGCGCCTCGTCGCGCAGCTTTGTCTGTATCTGATACCAAATCTGCGGAAGTTCTCGATATGAGCGGAGTTCTCTTGCCGCGACCCAGGTCATTATCTCTTCATGCGTCATTCCGAGGCACATATCTCGCCCTGTTCGGTCTTTCAACCTAAACATTTCATCCTTGATTGTGAACCACCTGCCCGTTTCCTGCCAGATTTCGGCAGGGTGGAGTATAGGCATCGAGATTTCCTGAGCGCCGATTCTCTCCATTTCATCTTTAAGGATTGTGTTTATCTTATTGAGCACCCGCCAGCCGAGAGGAAGAAAAATATACAGTCCTGACGCCAGTTGTCTGACATATCCCGCACGCAAGAGCAGGGCGTGACTGACAGCAGTAACATCCGCTGGAGCCTCTCGCGTCGTTGGAATAAATAATTGCGTAAATTTCATGGTGCTAGTAGAACCTCCAGCTTGTTTTCATCCTGCATGACGTTAATGATACCACGTGATGGAATATGTACGACAGGCCAAATTGCAATTATATTTAACATAATATATCTTATCAGACATTAATAATAAACATCCGGTGTGAAAAAGCTGTTATGCATACAGTGCAGACTGCATCCGCATCCTGCTGGCGCAATAGAGTCTACAAGCTTGATTACTCCGTAGGCACCGTAAAAAATCATTGAACATAGTTTGTTACATCATTGTTACAAGATCTGCGCGTGGGATGCTCCCACCCGCCTCGACAAGCCGCACGGATACGAGGGATCCATGTCGAATATCATCCGGCGCATCGAATGCCAGCCTGATAAAGTTGCCGGTGGTAGCTACATAACACTTCTCATTCCTGCTTTCGACTACAGCATCCAGCGTCCGTCCGATCTGAGACTGAATGAATGCGCTCTTCATGCGATTGCCCATAAGCCTCAGCCTGCGAGAGCGCTCCTTGACAATATTTAAGGGAACTCTGTTAGACATTTTGGCTGCAGGCGTTCCTTTGCGGGGCGAAAATGCAAAGACATGCAAATATGCGAGCGGCAACGATTCAATGAATTCATACGTTTTACAGAATGATGACTCATCTTCTCCCGGAAATCCGACAATGACATCGGCTCCGATAGAAACGCCCGGGACGAGAGCGCTTATCTTCTCAATACATGCTCCATATGCTTGCGTGCTATATGCTCTATTCATTTTAATCAATATGTTATCATCACCAGATTGAAGCGGAATATGAAGATGACAGCAGAGCTGCCGATCTGCCATTCTCGCTAAAATACGATCGTCAACTTCGTTTACTTCCAGCGAACTCAGTCTCAATCGACAATGTTGCACGTTATCGAGAAGCATGTCTACAAGATCCGCCAGCGTCAGTGGAGGATTATGATCCTTGCCGAACTGGCCGAGATGAATGCCGCTGAGGACGACTTCGCGGAACCCACCCTCCTCTATTTTTTTTGCCTGATCGAGAATTGTCTCTAGCGGAACGCTCCGTGACGCCCCTCGCACCTTAGGAATGATGCAATACGAACAAGTATTGTCACATCCTTCCTGGACCTTCAGGATAGGCCGATGCCGTTGAGGCAAAAATATTGATGCAGAACATGAGGTATGGGGCTTTAATATTTTGACAATTGAGTCTTTTGACATATTGCCGAAAAATTCCACCTGCGGAAAGGCTTCAGACAGGGAATGCTTGTTGAGTTCAACTGCACATCCTGTGGCGATAACTCTTACACCGCTACCGACGGCCTTGCGTACAATTTGTCGACACTGAGCATCTGCCTTTGCCGTCACCGTGCATGTATTGAGAATGACGACATCCGGAGAGTCGCCATCACGCACAATTTCGTGGCCGGATTCAGCCAAGATAGACTCCATCTCTTCACTTTCAGCCCTATTCGTTCGACAACCGACTGTCACTACCGCTATGCGCATACGGATTGTTCGTCAACTTCCCCTATCAGCGAATGGCGATTTGCCCTGATAATCTTGACCTTCAGGAGCTCGCCGGGCTTCTGAATGATCCTCTGGCGAATTATGACGACCTTGTTCGATCTGGTTCTTCCTGTTATTTCTTGACGGGTGTCTGCATTGACGGGATTTTCGAGCAGTATTTCCTGCAATGAGTGTTGATACCGCTGGTTGAGTTTATCAGTAATACCGTTCTGTAGTTCTAGGATTTCGCTCAAACGCTCTGACTTTTTCTTTTCCTCAACCGGATTCTCAAGTGAAGCTGCCCTTGTGCCGACGCGAGAAGAAAACTTGAAAGCAAATATCCCATCGAACTCGGCCTCTCGAAGCGCTGTCATCGTATCTTGGTGATCCGATGCTTCTTCGCCGGGGAATCCCGCAATAATATCAGAAGTTAAAGCAATTGAAGGGATCTTCTGCCTTAATTTATTGACCTTTTCCATATAATCGCGAAAGGCATATTGCCTGTTCATAGCGTTGAGGATTCTGTCGGATCCCGACTGAAGCGGCAAATGGATATGCTCGCAGACCTTGTCAAGGTCATGCATTACCGATATGAGAGAATCACTAAGATCCTTCGGATGAGAGGTCACGAAACGAATGCGCTCAATTCCTCTCACATCACTTAATTTTTCGAGAAGCCGCGGGAAGTCGCAATCACTTCTGTAGGAATTGACATTTTGCCCGAGAAGTGTAATCTCCTTGCATCCGCTCTCGGCAAGCTCCCTGGCCTCGTCGAGCAGCGAATTGCTGGGACGGCT
>DATHDH010000234.1:0-18011 GCA_035319145.1 Dissulfurispiraceae bacterium
CTTTTTGAGGGAAAAGCTCGCGGGCTGTGCCCGCTCGCGGCAAAAGGATACGTATGCCGGATAACGAGTTTCTTCCGTTCAGAAAAGCCTCACACAAACCTTCGGCGTTGAATTCCTTCGGCACAAGATCGACCTTCAGGGCGAATGACTGCACGGCCTCAGCTGTCTTCGGCCCTATGGTGCAAAGCCGTATCCCTTTGAGATCGCGGATATCGCGGCCCAATGCCATAAAGCGTTCAAGAAAGTAGGTAAAGCCGTTCGCGCTGGTGAAGACAAGCCAGTCGTAACTGTCGATTTCAGAAATTGCCGCGTCGAGTTCGGTATAGTCGTCAGGTGGAACAATCTCGATGGTAGGAAATTCGAATAATTCCGCACCGAGGTCCTCAAGCGCTCCGTATTCTTCGGTATACTCGCGAGTAATCAGGATTCGCTGTCCGAAGAGCGGTTTCTTTTCATACCATGAGAGGGTGGGGCGAAGCCGGACGACATCTCCTATCACCATGACAGCCGGGGGTCTGATGCCACTGACTGCGGCCAGGTCGGCAATTGTGCCGACCGTGCCGACGACCGTCTTCTGATCGGGCCGCGTACCCCATCGCACGAGTGCGGCCGGTGTGTCAGGACTCTTGCCGTGTTTCAGAAGCTGGCCGGTTATGCCGTGCAGGTTCTTCACGCCCATAAGGAAGACAAGGGTGTCGAAGCTTTTCGCCAGGGCGTCCCAGTTCATGGTACTGTCTGTTTTCGTAGCATCCTCGTTGCCGGTTATGACGGCAAAGGAAGACGAGTATTTGCGGTGCGTGAGCGGTATCCCCGCATAGGCCGGTGCCGCAATGGAGGAACTGACCCCCGGAATTATCTCGAAGGGAATCCCCTCGGCCGCGAGTATTTCGGCCTCTTCTCCACCCCGGCCGAAGACGAACGGGTCTCCGCCTTTCAGCCGGCAGACAATCTGCCCTTTTTTTGCATGCGCTACGAGCGTCTGATTTATCTGGTCCTGCGTCATTGCATGATGACCGCCGCGTTTGCCGGCATAGATGAATTCCGCATCATGTTTGATATAGGTGAGTATTTGCGCATTCAGATGGAAATCGTAGACAACCGCATCCGCCTTCTGGAGGCACCGTGCGCCCTTAATCGTCAGGAGCCCGATATCGCCGGGGCCCGCGCCGATTAAATAAACTTTTCCCTCGTTCATTCAGATGGTTCCTTTCGGCGGGATTTTTCCATAGACTTCTGCGAGTATCTCATCCGCGCCCATTGCCAGAAGCGTCTCGGCGAGCGACGTCCCGAGGGATTCCGGATCCGCGTCAGTGCCGGAAGCTGCGCTTCTGACGATGGTTGCCCCGTCGATGCTGCCGACAAGGCCGTCCAGACGGATAATGCCGTTATCCCATTCCGCATGCGCGGCAATCGGCACCTGGCAGCCGCCATCCAGACGTTTGAGCAGGGCGCGCTCCGCACGCACGCAGAGGGAGGTCTCATGATGATTCAGCGGGGCGAGCATGGCAATCGTTTCAGTATCATCCGTACGACATTCAATACCGACGGCGCCCTGTCCGATCGCAGAAAGGCTGATGTCGAGGGGGAGGATTTCGGTGATACGTTCTTGCATGCCGAGCCGCTTGACGCCGGCTGCGGCGAGGATAACGGCATCGAACATGCCGCTGTCCATTTTTCGAATACGCGTTTCGACATTACCGCGAAGCTGTTCGACCACCAAATCGGGACGAATGCTTTTCAACTGGGTTGCGCGACGGAGGCTGCTCGTGCCAATTTTCGCGCCGTGCGGAAGTTCGCGAAATGAAGAGACAACAGGCTTGCCCTCTCTGAGCGGTGCAATAAAGACATCCCGCGGGTCTTCTCGTTTGCAGATGACTGAAAGGTGCAGGCCCTCCGGGAACTCGGTCGGAACATCCTTCATGCTGTGAACTGCAATGTGGGCCTCTCCGCGCAGCATCGCCTCTTCTATCTCTTTTACAAATAAGCCTTTGCCGCCGACCTGTGCGAGAGGTACATCAAGTACTTTGTCTCCGGTCGTTTTGATGATGATCAAATCCACGTCGAGGCCGGGATGAATTTTCTTCAATTCTTCCTTGACCCACTCGGCCTGCCAGAGCGCGAGCTTGCTGCCCCGTGTGCCGATGATAATTTTATTCTTCATCGTCCTCGTCCAGTCCGTAGAGTTTTTTAACCGCCATCGTAAGCAGCTCACGATCTTCATGCAGGTCCTTGAGTGCGACCGTCGGCTGATGAATCAGCTTGTTGACGACGGCCGAGACGAGATATTCAATCGATTCGGCGGTTGCCGGATCGAGATGCGGATTCTTATTGCGGAAGCGTTCAAGTTCATCCTGTTTGATCTGCTCGGCCTTCTGGCGCAGGGCGACGATGATCGGCACCGAGTCGAGCGACGCGGTCCAGTGCATGAACTTGACGACCTCTTCGTCGATAATCGCCTCTGCCTTTTCAGCTTCTTTTTTGCGTTCAAGGATATTCGTATCAACTACCTGCTGCAGGTCGTCGACGTGATAGAGATAGACGCTGTCGAGATCGTTGATGGCAGGATCGATATTGCGCGGTACCGATATATCGATGATAAAGACCGGCTTATGGCGCCGTTCCTTCATGATACGCTGCATCTGATCTTTAAGCAGAACGTAAGTCGATGCTCCGGTCGAGCAGATAAGGATGTCGCTCTGCACGAGTTCCTTCAGAAAGTCATCGAAGCGGACAGGGGTGCCGCAAAATTCTTCGGCAAGCTGGCAGCAGCGCTCGTAGGTCCGGTTTGCGATTCGAATGTTCGTCACGCCGTTTGATACAAGGTGGCGTGCCGCAAGTTCTGCCATCTCCCCGGCTCCGAGCAGCATAACGGCCTTGGTGGTCAGGTCAGTAAAGATTTTTTTCGCGAGTTCCACTGCAGCAAAACTGATGGAGACCGCATTTTCGGCAATCCGGGTCTCGGTTCGTACGCGCTTCGCCGTAGAAATCGCCTTCTTCATAAGGCGATTCATGATAATGCCGGTCGATTTATTTGCAAGTGCGTAGTCGAATGTATCCTTGAGCTGCCCGAGTATCTGCGGTTCGCCGACGACCATCGAATCAAGGCTTGCGCCGACCCGGAAAATATGGCGAACCGCATGTTCATCGGCATGCACGTACAGTGCTTGTTCAAAGCGTTGTCTCTCGGTTGCATGAAAAGAGGCGAGAAGGTCCTTGATAGTGTTTTCCGCTTCATCGGCGGCAGTGACCGACGCATAGATTTCGACCCGGTTGCATGTTGAAAGAAGCGCTGCTTCATTTACGCAGGACAGCGAGCGAATCGCCTCGAGCCCCGATTCAAGCTTCTCGGCATTGAAGGCAAGCCGTTCGCGGATTTCGACACTGGCAGTCTTATGGTTGAGGCCGATAACCAGAATGCTCATACGAAGGTGTGCACGCTCTTCAAAAGGAAATTCACGCCGAAAAAGGTAAAAAGCACAGCAAGAAAACCGAGTATCGAAAGCAGGGCCGCCCGGCGGCCGCGCCATCCCCTCATGATCCGGATATGCAGGATCATGGCGTAAATGAGCCATGTCATAAGCGACCACGTCTCTTTCGGATCCCACCTCCAATAGCTGCCCCATGCATTTTCCGCCCAGAGCGCTCCGGTGATAATGGCAAGCGACAGGAGCGGGAAACCCACGGTGATCATCCGATAGTTGATGTCGTCGAGAACCTGAACGCTCGGGAGTCGCTGAAAGAGGCCGCTCAGCCGCTTCGACTTGAGATAATGCTCCTGAATGAGATACATGATGCCGACTCCGAAGGCGACCGCGAAAGCGGCGTTGCCAAGAAATGCCAGAAAGGTATGGATAAGCAGCCAGGAGCTTTGCAGTACCGGGGTGAGCGGTTTGATCTGCCGCGGCAGGAACGAGGCAGACAGCATCATGAGGAAGATGATCGGGATGATAAACGATCCGAGAATGCCGATGCGGTAGCGGATATGCAAAAGCAGATAAATGAGCGTGATGCACCATGCAAAGAAAGAGGCGGCTTCATGCATGCTTGCAATTGGGAGGTGTCCGGCGGTCGAATACCGAAAGATTATAGCGGCTGTGTGAAGAACGAATCCCCCGAGCGTTACCCAAATGGTCAGGCGGGACGTTTCCTTATGACCTCGCACGAGATCGCCGATCGCGATGATGGCAGCGGCAAAGTAGCACGTCAGTGCAAACTCGAAGAGGAGGGTGCCCATCAGAAACAACCGAGTTCGCAGTGCTTGATCTTGAGTTTCAGTTCATTGGCGACCGCACCGATCAGGGCATACGGAACAGCGAGTTCTTCCGCAATGCCTCGAGCTGCCGTGCATGAGATGCGGCCGTCTGCGGAGCGTTCCTTCAGAAGTGTTGCTATCTGTTTTCTGGCTGTTATTTCGTCCATGGCGATCATTATCCGGTCAAATTCTTCAAGGTTGTCGCGACGCGAGAACCGAAGCACCGGAATGCCTGAAATGCCGGGAATGGGCTCTCCATCATCCTTCTCACCTGTGAAGACAACCAGATCGGCCTTCTTTCTGGCTTCCAGGGCAGACGGTTTTACAGGCAATCTCCCGGAAGAAGTAACAAATATTATACCATCCGGACGAAGAAACTCAATCGGACTGTTGCCTTCGACAATCACGAGATCGCGGTCTGCAAGCATTTCCAGGGCACGGGCCAGTACATCCTTCAGTTCTTCCGCGGGGGATTGAATCCAGAAGACCGGCTCGGCTCCGGCTGCCGCATAAATTGCCGTATCCTTGTCCGGTCGTCGAACCAGGCGAGGCTCTGATGTAACACTGGTATAAAAGGCTGTTTTCGTATATTTTATCGCGCCGATGCGAAGAGGTGGCTTGAAGAAACGCAGCGGGGGGATATTTGCGTATTCTGAAGCGAGTCCCCGGACGATAGCGGCTGCGATTGTCGTTTTGCCGACATTGCTCTTTTCCCCGCCGACACAGAAGATGAGGGGGCGGTTCATAGTGCACAGCACGCCGAAGGGTTCAGGGGGGCGATGGTACCAAGGCTAAAGACGGGTAAGACTGCATGTCTGTGATAAAACACCACCCGCAGGATGCGGCGCGGGCGACTTTTCAAGATTGAGTGAAGGAGCATGTCTGAGGTGCGGCGCTTTAGGATTGGCTCCCTCCAGTATCAGCCGGTCCAGCCTCTGCCTTATACCCGCACTCCTTATTGAGGCACGCGACAAAGCGCTGTCCGCCCTTGAGCCATTTTTCGACCAGAAAAGGCGCCTTGCATTTGGGGCATTCCTGCTGCAATGGCTTGTACCAGATGGCATAGGTGCAGTTCGGGTAGTTGGAGCAGCTCCAGAACGGCTTGCCGCGTTTTGATTTGCGCTCGACAAGGTCTCCACCGTCGAGCGGGCATTTCACGCCAGTGGCTATCGGTTTTGCGTTCTTGCATTCGGGGTATCTGGAGCATGCCATAAATTTACCGTACCGGCCGCGCTTGATGACCATCGGTGCACCGCATTTTTCGCAGAGCTCACCGGTAAGTTCGGGTTCTGCAGGGGCCTGCCCGCCTTCTCCTTCAAGCGGACGGGTATTCTTGCATTTCGGGTATCCGGAACATGCCATGAAGCGCCCGTGCCGGCCCCATTTGATCACCATCGGCTCGCCGCATTTTTCGCACTTTTCGTCGGTAGGAATATCTTGCGGTTTGACCTTCGTCATGTCCTTGGATGCCTCTGTGAGGTCCTTGTTGAACGGAACATAGAAATCCTTGACAACCCGCGTCCACTTCATGCGGGCCGTTTCGATTTCGTCGAGTTCGTTTTCCATGTTGGCGGTGAAGTTGAAGTCGATCAGCTCGGGGAACTTATCGACGAGAAGGTCATTCACCACAATGCCGAGCTCGGTCGGCGAGAAGCGGTTTTCGGTCTTCTGAACATACTTTCGGTCCTGGATGGTCGACATGATGGCGGCATAGGTGCTCGGTCTTCCAATGCCCTTTTCTTCAAGGGCCTTGACGAGTGTCGCTTCTGTATACCGCGGCGGCGGCTGGGTGAAGTGCTGGGATGGCATCAGGTCGCCATGCCGGAGCGCTTCGCCTTCGCGGACAGGGGGAAGCAGGCCGCCTTCTTCCTCTTCGATGTCATCACGTGATTCCGTGTAGAGGGCCATGAAGCCCGGAAAACGCACGACCATGCCTGTAGCGCGCAACTCGGTTCCCGGGACGGTCGTTCCTGAATCCTTCACCCCGATGATATAGGTCGTATGCTCGAGCTGCGCGGAGGCCATCTGGCTGGCAATAAAGCGGTTCCATATCAGCTGATACAGGTGGTATTGATCCTTGGAGAGGTATTTCTTGATCCTGTCCGGGGCCTTGTCGGGATAAGTCGGACGTATGGCCTCATGCGCCTCCTGGGCATTGCTTCGGCTCCGGTAAACAGGAGGCTTATCCGGCAGGTATTCCTTGCCGAATTTCTCCCGGATGAGCTCCCGCGCCCACTGCTGCGCCTCCGGGGCGACCCGAAAGGCATCGGTGCGCATGTACGTGATGAGACCGACTGCCCCTTCAGCACCGAGCTCGATGCCTTCGTAAAGCTGCTGCGCAAGCATCATGGTTCTTTTGGCCGCGAAACGAAGTTTCCGCGCAGCTTCCTGCTGCAGTGTACTTGTTATAAACGGCGGATACGGAGAGCGGCGGCGCGTTTTTTTGTCGACGGAGGCTATAAAGAAATCCTTGGCCTGCAGATCGCTGACAACAGCTGCGGCCGCATCCGCCCCCGTAATAAGAAAACGCTTTCCTTCTTCGGCATCCCGGTCGATGAGCAGGCGGTTTCCATAGCGATAGAGGCGGGCAGGAAACTGCTGGGCGTCCGCAATCAGCTGTCCGACCGTCGTCTCTATAGTCCAGTATTCTTCCTTGTTGAACGCTTCGATTTCGCGCTCGCGATCCACGACAAGGCGGACGGCGACCGACTGCACGCGCCCCGCGCTCAGTCCGCGCCGGACCTTCTTCCAGAGAAACGGGCTCAGATTATATCCGACAAGCCTGTCGAGAATGCGGCGGGCCTGTTGGGCATCCACCTTGTCGCTGTTTATGGCGCCGGGGTTCTGCATTGCCTCCCTGACCGACTTTTCAGTAATCTCGTGAAATGTCACGCGGAATATCTTGCCGGATTTCGGCTGGCGAATCTCTTCAGCGATATGGTACGCAATGGCTTCACCCTCGCGATCAGGGTCGGTTGCGATATAGACGGATTCGGCCTTCTTCGCCTCCCGCTTCAGATCACGGACCACCTGTTCCTTTCCCGGAATGACGATATAGGTAGGCAAAAAGTCCCTGGCAACATCAACGCCGAGCTCTTTTTCGGGCAGATCCTTGACGTGGCCGACCGAGGCCTTGACGCCGAATTCCTTTCCGAGTATTTTGGAGATGGTCTTTGCCTTGGCGGGCGACTCGACGATAACAAGCGAACTCATTGGTTTTCAGCTCCCCCCGTCAGTTCCATATGATCTGCCGTCCCTGGCCGAATGTATACGCATAGATTTCCTCGCACGCGAGATCCGTATCCTTCATTAATATATACGTAAGCAGTGCCCGTATGGTATCGAGCTCGGATTCGTCGATGTATTTGTTTACCTCGAGCCGGTCGAGCTCTGCTCGCACGGTCGAGAAGTCGATATCGATGATCTCGACCTGCTTGACGGCATCCTCTGAATCATATCCCTTTTCTATGAGTTCTTTTGCGAGTGCACGCAAGATGTCGATAAGTCTATGTGCCAAGAAAACTGCCTCCTAAGCCAAAATAAACCGTTTGCCGTTCAGCTGTCTGACAACGCCCTTTATCTCGAGTGAGAGGAGTATGGCGGAGAGTCGGGAAGACGGCAACTGCGTCGCGCGCACGATTTGGTCCATTTGCTGTGGCTCATCGCCGAGCAGACTACATATTGCATTTTCTTCGGGAGTAATTTCAAGTCCGGCCGATGCGTCGACATCGATGCGCGGGAGGATCTGATCATTCTCTGCAACCTCGGGGCGAGTTCCTCGATGATATCGTCAACCCGTACTATGAGTTTTGCGCCGCGCTGGATTAATGCGTTGACGCCCTGGGCATTCGTGGTGGTAATGTTGCCGGGCTCGGCGAATATCTCTCGGCCTTGTTCGAGCGCAGCCGTCGCGGTAATGAGGGATCCGCTGCCGGGAGCGGCCTCCACGACTAGGACGGCGAGAGAAATGCCGCTGATGATGCGGTTGCGCCGGGGAAAATTCTCCTTGATCGACGGCGTGCCGAAGGCTGCAATCAGTTTTCGGGCGGTAAGGGGACCGACGCCCTTCGCAAAGAGGAGCGCCAGCCAATACCGCAGATCGTCTTTCGTTTCCATCCCGCAGCCTGAAAAGACGGCTAAGCTCTCAGGATCTTCTGAACGCGCAGGCGCAGGGCATTCAATTTAATGAAGCCTTCAGCATCCTTCTGGTTATAGATTTTTTCGGACTCGAACGTTGCGAGTTCGGGATGATAGAGCGATTTTACCGACTTGCGACCGACGACAAGGCAAGTCCCCTTATAGAGTTTGAGGCGGACGGTTCCCGAGACGTTCTGCTGGATCTCGTCGATCATGGTCTGCATCACGCCGCGCTCGGGAGAGAACCAGAAACCGTAATACACGAGTTCAGCATAACGAGGAATGAGGGTGTCGCGGAGATGAAGAACCTCACGATCAAGAGTGAGCGACTCCATCGCACGGTGGGCTGTATGGAGGACGGTGCCGCCCGGTGTTTCGTAAACCCCGCGCGATTTCATGCCGACGAAACGGTTTTCGACGAGGTCTACGCGGCCGATGCCATTGGCTCCTGCAATTTTGTTCAGCTCGCTCAGAAGAGAAAAAGGCGACATCATCTTGCCGTTCAGATGCGTCGGATTGCCGGCTTCATATCCTATTTCGATATAGGCAGCCTTGTTCGGCGCCTTCTCCGGAGGGACCATCATGGTATACATGTCTTTCGGTGGTTCTGCCCAGGGGTCTTCAAGAATGCCCCCCTCATAACTGATATGCAGGACGTTCCGATCCGTGCTGTAGGGCTTTTTCCTGGTTGCCTGGACCGGTATCCCATGTTTCTTTGCATAGTCGATGAGGGATCGGCGGGAATCGAAGGGCCACTCGCGCCATGGTGCAATGACCTCAACATCGGGCTTCAACGCGTAGTATGTGAGTTCAAACCGCACCTGATCATTGCCCTTTCCGGTCGCGCCGTGGGCGACCGCATGCGCCTTTTCCTTCCGGACTACATCGATCTGCTTTTTTGCGATAATGGGCCGCGCAATCGAGGTGCCGAGCAGGTACACTCCCTCGTAAACGGCGTTGGCTCGCAATATGGGAAAGACATAGTCTTTGACGAATTCCTCCCGCGCATCCAGGACATACGCTCGCGTCGCCCCGGTCTTGAGCGCCTTGTCACGAACCGCCGCGAGATCCTCCCCCTGTCCAAGGTCGGCGCAGTAGGCAATGACCTCTGCATCGTATGTCTCGATGAGCCATTTGATGGCGACCGAGGTGTCAAGACCACCTGAATATGCAAGCACTATTTTTTTCTTCATAATCGGAACCTCCTTAAAGTAGACGGAAACATAGCCGCAACGAATTCTAACTTTAGCAGAAAGGGCGGAGGCTTGTGAAGATTGGTAGGCCGCGTCCGGGAGGCCTGCTTTCTTGACCGTTGCAAAGGCGCTCCGATAAAGTATCGGGCATGGAGATAATCCGCGTTCCGAGAATCGTTCGGGAGACCGCGTACGCGCATCGCATCAAGGGCCGGTCCGTCGGCCTGGTGCCGACCATGGGGGCTTTGCATGAAGGCCATCTGAGCCTTGTCCGTCGGGCGAAGCAGGACAATGATGTTGTTGTGGCGAGCATCTTTGTGAATCCGACGCAATTCGGTCCGAATGAGGATTTCAGCGCGTATCCCCGCGATCAGGAAGGCGATCTCCATAAGCTGGAGTCCGCAGGAACCGATATCGTCTTCCTCCCCGATGTCCAGGCACTATATCCGAAAGATTTTCTGACATCGGTTTCCGTTGCAGGGCTTTCGGATAAACTCTGCGGCGCCTTCCGGCATGGTCACTTCACCGGGGTTGCTACGATTGTGAACAAGCTTTTCAATATTGTCCGGCCGATCCGGTCGTATTTCGGCCAGAAAGACTATCAGCAGACCGTCATAATTCGTTCGATGGTTCGTGATCTGAATGTAGATGTCGATGTTATCGTCTGTCCGACCGTCAGAGAAACGGACGGCCTGGCGATGAGTTCGCGCAATGCCTACATGAACCCGGAACAACGCAGGGCGTCAGTGGTTCTCTTTCGGACATTGACTGCAGCGTCGTCAGTCATAAGAAACAACGGCGGAACAACGGCAGCTGTCAATGAGGCGCTTCACGTTCAGCTGAACAGCGAGCCGCTCTTGTCGGAGGTTCAGTATGCCGGCGTCTATGATCCCGAGACACTTGATGCCCTGACCGAACTGCAGAAGGACAATCTTCTTGCCATTGCAGTGAAGATCGGGACAACGCGCCTGATAGACAATATGCTGGTTCAGCGGTAAGGCAGCTTTGAGGGGATTTACGCAAGGGACGAAATGACGGCCTTCGGAACGACCACAATGCCGGAGGGGCTGACATGGAAACGCTTGCGATCCTCTTCTTCGTCGTATCCTATCACCGTTTCCGACGGAATGTAGACATTCTTATCGATGATTGCCCTGCGAATTTTACAGTGCCTGCCTATTTCCACGTTTTCCATGAGGATGGATTCCTTGACTGATGCCCAGCTGTTGATGCGGACATTGGCCGAGAGCACACAGTTCTGAATGCGGCCTCCGCTGATGATGCATCCGCCGCTCACGATCGAGTCGAGGGCCTGTCCGAGCCTGCCGCCCGGATATTCCTGAGCAAACACGAATTTCGCAGGCGGGAGATATTGCGGCTGATGCGTCCATATCGGCCATTGGCGGTCGTAAAGGTTCAATGACGGATCTACCGACACGAGGTCCATATTTGCTTCCCAATACGCATCCAGGGTGCCCACGTCGCGCCAGTACTTCGCGCTTTTCTTGTTCTCATCGCAGAAATTGTAGGTGAAAACCCTGCCGGTCTTGATGAGTTCCGGGATGACGTTCTTCCCGAAGTCATGGCTGGACGCGCAGCCCGCATCTTTTTTCAGTTCGCTGACAATGTAGTCGGTATTGAACAGATAAATCCCCATGGAGGAAAAACATTGATCAGGCCGGCCCGGCACGGTTTTCGGCGAAGCGGGCTTCTCTTCGAATCCGATGATGCGGCCTTCCTTGTCGACCTCCATAACCCCGAAAGCCCTGGCGGACACCTTGTCCACCTCGATAGCTGCGATCGTCGCGAGCGCGCCGGAGCGAATATGAAACTCGAACATCTCGGAATAGTCCATTTTATAGATATGGTCGCCCGACAGGACGAGCAGGTACGGCAAATTGATCTTCTCGATAAAGAAAATGTTCTGATAGACGGCGTCGGCTGTCCCGTCATACCAGCGCTCTCCGACCTGCTGCTGGGCGGGGATCGTGTAAATGAAGTCGCCGAGATCCGGAGACAGCAGGCGCGACCAGCCGAGTTGAATATGACGGTCGAGTGACAGGGATTTATACTGCGTGAGGATGCCGATTTTCGAAATGCCAGAATTGATGCAGTTGCTGAGGGTGAAGTCGATAATTCGGTACTTGCCCCCGAAAGGGACAGCTGGTTTTGCGCGGGGTGTAGTCAGCGGTGCGAGCCGTTCCCCTTTGCCTCCTGCAAGGACGACGGCGAGAATATTTCGGACATGTGCATGGTTAATAAACGAAGACATAAGAGCACTATAACAGGAAAGTGATTGCCTGTCAACGAGTTGTGTGACCCCGATCATCGCCCGATCTGCGTGGCGATGCACTGGAAATTTCGCAAATCTGTTTGCTAACATACACTTCGACTTTTTTGAAGGGGGCTTTCATGAAAGGACAGACGGCGTTGATTACGGGCTCCGCCCGCGGAATCGGCAAGGCTATTGCGGAAATGCTCGCAAAGAAGGGTGTCAATATTGCGGTTGCGGATGTGAATCTTGAAATCGCACGGCAGACGGCGACTGAACTCGAAGGACTCGGCGTGAAAACGATTGCGCTGAAAGTGGATGTATCAAATTCCGCAGATGTTGCAGCCATGTTTCAGGAAACATTGACGGCATTCGGAAAGATTGAGATACTCGTGAATAATGCCGGCATTACGAGGGATGCCCTGCTGATGCGAATGAAAGACGAGGACTGGGATGCAGTTCTCGATATCAACCTGAAGGGGTCTTTCCTCTGCTCACGCGAGGCTATCAAGATTATGGCGAAGCAGAGATACGGCCGAATCATCAATATTGCCTCGGTCGTCGCCTTCATGGGGAACCCAGGGCAGGCGAACTACAGCGCTTCCAAGGCTGGGTTGGTCGGCCTGACGAAGACGACCGCCAAGGAATACGCAAGCCGCGGCATTACGGTAAACGCCGTGGCGCCTGGCTTCATCCAGACCGCGATGACGGACGCCCTGCCCGAGACGGTGAAGCAGGAGATGATGAAGGCGATTCCGATGAGCAGATTCGGTTCATCCGACGACGTGGCGGCGGCGGTTGCGTTCTTTGCTTCACCCGAGAGCAGTTATGTGACGGGGCAGGTCATCCATGTCAATGGCGGTATGTATATGTAATCCGGTAGAAAAAAAAGAAGAGTACAACGTAAAATAATACTTTCGCGCATTGTGATGATGCGCGAACAATTTTGAGGAGGTTTCAGAATGGTTGAAGAAAAGGTCAAGGAAATTATTGCAAAGCAGCTGGGTGTCGATCCGTCCGCGGTAACTCCGGAAGCGTCGTTTGTCGAAGACCTCGGTGCTGATTCGCTTGATACCGTTGAACTCGTCATGGCATTCGAAGAGGCATTCAATGTGGAGATTCCCGATGAAGATGCCGAAAAAATTACGAAGGTCAAGGACGCTGTCGATTATATCAAGAATAAAGTCGGATGAGCAGAAGAAGAGTAGTTGTAACAGGCCTCGGCATGATAAGCCCGCTTGGTGTGGGGGTCGAAGCATCATGGACCTCTGCGGTGGCCGGGCGTATCGGCATCGGCAAAATCACTCAGTTTGATGCATCTACCTTTCCGGTGCAGATAGCCGGAGAGGTTAGCGGCTTTGAGCCTGAGCAGTGGATTGAGCCGAAAGAGGTCAAGAAGATGGATCGCTTCATCCAGTTTGCGCTGGCAACGTCCCAGATGGCGATGGACGATTCAGGGTTAAAGATAACATCCGAAAATGCGGAGCGTGTCGGAGTCTGCGTCGGTGCGGGCATGGGCGGTCTCGGATCCATCGAACAGTACCATTCCATCCTGCGCGACAAGGGTCATCGGCGCGTTTCACCCTTTTTCATCCCGATGGTCATCATCAACCTCGCTCCCGGCAACATCTCGATCCGTTTTGGCGCAAAGGGACCGAATGTGTCACCGGTAACCGCCTGTGCAACCGGTAGCCACTCAATCGGAGAGGCGGTTCGGTGGATTGAGCGCGGCGATTGCGATGTCGTTATCGCAGGGGGGGTGGAATCGTGTGTTTCCGCGCTCGGCGTAGCCGGGTTTGCCGCCATGAAGGCGCTTTCGACGAGGAATGACGCACCCGAACGGGCGAGCAGGCCGTTTGACGCTCAGCGCGACGGATTTGTGATGGGCGAGGGCGGCGGTATCGTCATTGTTGAGGCGCTTGAACACGCCCTGGCGCGAAATGCCCGCATCTATGCCGAGATTGTCGGGTTCGGCATGTCGGGAGATGCCTACCATATGACCTCACCTGCGCCGCAGGGCGAGGGCGCGGCGCGGTGCATGAAGATGGCGCTGCGTGATGCGGGGGTGTCCCCCGAGGCGGTTCAATACATCAACGCGCATGGCACATCCACCAAGTACGGCGACGAACTTGAAACAGCGGCTGTCAAGACGGTTTTCGGCGAGCATGCCTACAAACTGTGTGTGAGCTCGACAAAATCCATGACGGGCCATCTGCTCGGTGGCGCAGGAGGCGTCGAGGCGATCTTCTCAATCCTCGCTCTCCGTGACAAGGTGGTGCCGCCGACGATGAACCTTGAGAATCCTGACCCGGAATGCGACCTCGACTATGTTCCGAACAAGGCGCGTCGTATCGATATTCACTACGCGCTGTCGAATTCTTTCGGATTTGGCGGTACCAATGCCTCAGTCCTTTTCAAGAAATACAGCTGAGCTTGAGGCCGTTCTCGATTATCGTTTTCGCAACGCGGTGCATCTCGAAGAAGCCCTGACGCATAAATCCTATCAGCACGAAAACACCGATATCTCCCATTCGTATAATGAGCGGCTCGAATTCCTCGGCGACTCGGTTCTTGGGCTGGTGGTCGCCGAGACGCTCTTCTGCATCGAGCAGTCCTTTACGGAAGCCGACATGTCGAAGCTGAAGGCATATCTCGTCAACAGGACTGTCCTCCATGAGATCGGCTCCGAACTGCAGATCGGCAAGTATCTGCGCCTCGGAAGGGGAGAAGAGTCGACCCTCGGACGTCAAAAACAGTCGATTCTTGCCAACGCTGTGGAGGCGCTTATCGGGGCGCTCTTTCTTGACAGCGATTATCCTTCGGCAAAAAGGGTCATTCTTCGTTTATACGGTTCGCGCATTTCCGAGGCGGTGAGCAAGCGTGCCTGGTACGATTACAAAAGCGCCTTGCAGGAGCGCTGTCAGAGCGAATTCGGCGTTCTTCCCGAATATTATGTCGTGAGACAGGAGGGCGAAGAACACCGGAAGATATTCACCGTGGAGGTTTTTATCAAAGGTGAGCCGTCGGGCTGCGGTGTCGGGAGAAGCAAGAAGGATGCGCAGATGGCGGCAGCGCGGGAAGCACTTGAACAGACATGGCATGAATAAGCGAATTTTTGCGTGGTGTCTTTTCGATTTCGCCAACTCCAGTTACTCCGCGGTCGTGGCAGCAGTCATTTATCCCGTATATTACACCAATGAAATTGTCGGCAATGAGTCAGGGATGGGCGATTTATGGTGGGGGTGGGCCATTTCTCTCAGTATGGTACTTGTAGCGATTTCTTCTCCCTTCCTCGGGGCACTGGCGGATAAAGGTTCCCTGCGGAAGCGATTCCTTGTCGGGTACACGATGGTATGCGTATGCTCCGTGGCCGCGCTCTGGATGGTCCGGCCGTCGATGGCCTTTGCAGGTTTCCTTCTGGTGATCCTGGCGAATATCGGTATGGAAGGGGGACTCGTGTTCTACAACGCTTATCTCCCGGTGATTGCGGAAAGCGGCTATGTCGGACGTGTATCGGCCTGGGGCTTCGGCATCGGCTATGCCGGTTCCATCCTATCGCTCCTGCTGGCGCTGGTCATGATTCAGGCAGGGCTGATGTCGCTCGTCTGGCCGATGGTTTCTCTTTTCTTTCTTGTGTTTGCCATGCCGGCTTTTCTTCTACTCCCGCATGATCGGGTCGCAGAGGAACGTGCAGGCGTCCTGTCTGTCCGTGCGTCTGTTGCCGGGATGCGGAAGCTCTTCGTCTCTGTCTGGCGAAATAGCGGGCAGAGGCGTTTCCTCATTGCCTATCTCTTATTCGAAGACGGCGTGAACACCGTCATCGTGTTTTCGAGCATTTTTGCGGCGACTACCCTTCATTTTGCGACGCAGGAGCTTATCGGCCTCTATATTCTCGTGCAGGTGACAGCGCTCGCAGGTGCCTTTGCCATGGCCCGATATATCGATCTGTTCGGGCCGAAACGTATCGTCATGTGGGCTCTCGGGCTCTGGACAAGCGTGTCCGTACTTTCTTTCTTCATCTATTCCAAGCCGATATTCTTCGGGATTGCGGCACTTGCAGGCGCCGGGCTGGGCGTCATACAGGCCGCATCGCGCGCCCTGTATGCGATGTATATCCCCGAAGGGCGCGAGGCGGAACACTTCGGCATTTATTCTCTTGTCGGCAAATCCTCGGCAGTTCTCGGTCCCGCGGTTTTCGGGATGGTATCGTCGGGCTTCGGAAGCCAGCGGCCGGCGGTGCTTGCCATTTCGATGTTTTTTCTCGGCGGGCTCGCCGTGCTGAAGCCATTGCCCTCGGCAGGTTTTTCACGAGAAGTCAATCAGTAAGCTGTCATCGAGGCGATTACGTGGGATGGTTTTCCCCGATGCGCGCAGCGATATCGTCTGCAAGGGTCGACAGCGACTCATCCCGCGCGCCGAGAACCACATACGTGTTCCATGCTTCAGTGAGCGGAAAGAGGTCTGCTCTTGTATCGAGCGCCCGTGCAGATTTCCCCTTCCTGCGTATGCCTTCAGCGAGATCTTCGCTCGATATGTCTTTCTGAGCGGTTCCTCCCGCGTAATAAATCGGAAGAATGGCCAAGCTGTCTTCGCGACGGAGATTCTGCGCGAAAGCGGCGATATATTCGTCCTTCATCATGCGGGTCGGACCGAAGCCGTGGGGCTGGAAAATATAAAAGATTGCCGGGCTGACGGACTGCATCGCCTGCATCATCGAATGAATTTTGTGCGGATTGTGCGCATAGTCATCAATAACGAGGGCCTGTCCGTCATTTCTTCGTATGTCGAATCGACGGTCGATGCCCTGAAAGTGCGCCAATACGCCGGATACAGCATGCATGGGGACTCCAATCTCGCCGAGACAGGCAATGCATGCGAGCGCGTTATAGACATTATAGAGGCCCGGCAGGGTAAGCCGGAATGGAAAACCGTGAACGGTAAATGCAGACTCCATCGCTCCCAAAGCGATGTTTTCAGCCCGATACGCAGATTCCCCGGAGAGTGAAAACCCCACCGCGTTCCTGTCGTCCGGAGCGGAGAGGTTCGCATCATCGGCGTTCAAGTAAATGCCCCATCGTGTCTGGTTCAAGAGGCATCGAAAAAGACCGGCGGTCTTGACGACTTCATGGTGATCGCGCTCGAGATTAAGCAGGATCGTGTGAAGCGGCTGATAGTTAATAATGCTTCCGTCGGACTCGCACGCCTCGATGATAAGATAGTCCGACGTTCCGATGAGCGCATTGCCGGGATTGTCCGGTGTGCGGAATTGCTTGACGCGGCCGCCGCCGATGAAGCTCGGCGACATGCCGAGCTGCTGCATGGCGAAGGCAAGCATACCGGCGGTCGTCGATTTGCCGCTGGTTCCGGCCACCGCTATTGTCCGGAAGTCTGATGAAATCCGTGCCAGATAATCAGGTCTCGACAGTATCTGAAGTCCGAGCTCGGAGGCGCGCGCCCTGTCCGGCTGCCCGGGTTCGACAGCTGTGCTGTAGATGAAGAGATCGATATCAGGGGTCACTCCGCTCCCGTCCGGGGGGACAATGCGAATGCCGCTCGCCCGTAACGCCGCGCAAACCGGATGCTCCACAGACGCCAGAAATGCCCGGTCAGAACCGCAGACACGATGCCCGCGCTCTGCCATGAAGCGGGCTATGGCAGATACTCCGCTGCCGCCGATACCGGCAAAGAAGAGTTTTTGGCGAGCTAAAGACATAACGCGCTTATTGTAGATGAAATTCCGGGTGCTTTGCCAGTCTGCGTCTGTCATAAAAAGCTGGGTTCCGCAGGCACGGGTTAGCCGCGTTAGGGCCCGGTATTCACCCTTAGGCTAGGTGTAGCGTTTCAGGATCAGAACTGCATTGGATCCGCCGAATCCGAAGGACTGCGTCATGGCATAGTTTGCCGCAGAGGAAAGAGGGCGACCGGTGACCAGCGAAATGTTGCATTGAGGATCCTGATCCGAAAGATTGATTGTAGGCGGAATTGTTTGTTTGTGGAGAGCCATCGCCACGCATGCAACCTCGAAAGCGGCTGATGCCGCGAGCATGTGGCCGGTCATGGATTTAATCGCGGTGACCGGAACCGGCCGGCCGCCGAAAGCAGTATGAATGGCTTCTGATTCAGCAGCATCGCCGATCGGCGTTGACGTGCCGTGAGC
>DATHDH010000235.1:0-3560 GCA_035319145.1 Dissulfurispiraceae bacterium
GCATCCGGCTTGCCGCCCCGCGCCTTGTCGACGACAAGCAGATTCGGGATTTCACGATTATAGTAAAAGCCCCGCACGGCTTCGGTCTTGATGAACTCCCGATACACAAGATCGATCTTCTTCAGCTTGTAAGCGTCAATCAGCTGCTCAAGGGTATGGTCGTCGGAGCCGTCGTTCAGGACGATAACATCGAAGAAAGGATAATCCATCTCCATGGCCGAACGGACGGTCCGGATTACGATATCGCCTTCATTGAATGCGGGAATGAGGATAGAGACGGGTGGCATTTCAGAGGAGTACAACAGTTCGCGAAGGGGGGCATATCGTATTCTTCTGATATGGCGGAGAACAACAACCAGGGCTATGCAGAGCAGGCCGGTGTAAATAAGGTTGACGAACCCGTAATAAAACCAGACAAAGTAATTGAACAGAAGTATTGCGGTAATGAATAGCGATATCATTGCGACGGCTCCTCTCGAAGAAGCGCTGCAATCTCCTTCTTCAGCGGCTCATCATGCAGCGTCTCAAGCATCTCTCGAAGAACCGACGAGAATCGCAGAGATATCATCGTGCGCAATATCTCCGTCGCCTTTTCCTTCAAGGCAAGCTGCGGGCTGGTCAGATGCCAGATAAGCATCATGATGAAATCGGTCTTCTGAATCTCTTCACAAACGGTTTCACGCGCATAGCGATCCGATGAACGAAGCAGGGTGAGCAGCGTCTCCACGGCCTTGTCGCCAAGGCGGGTCAAGGCAACAGCAGCGGCCCTGCGGACCTGCCAGCGCTCATCCAACACCATGTGACCAATCTGTCCGGCCAACGACGAACATTCCATGAAGCCGAGCGCCCGCACTGCCTGCAGCCGTACGAACCAGACCGGATCCGCAAGCAGCGGAGCTATCCCCGGTTCGACGCAGACGCGCATAGCGCGAGGCGAAGCGGCAATCACCTTGAGCGCCTTTGCCCTGACTTCGGGATCCGTATGTCGAAGAACGCTCATCGCAAAATCCAGGCTCGGCTCATCAATGGGAAACGTATGTCGGGCTTCGAGGATAATCGCGAGGATTCCCGGATCCTGACACTTCTTAGCTTCCTCTATAAGGATATCCTTTGCCTTGATGCCGAACAGGAGCAAGGCATTTTCGACGGTTTTTGCGGATATGAGTTCCTGCCGGAACAGATCGGGGAGCACAGAAAAGATATGCGGAAGGGTTACAGAATCTCCGATATTCCCAAGGGCCCACACCGACGATGCAATGATCTCCGGCTCCTTACAGTCAAGCATGCTGAGCAGCAGATCGGCCGATGAGCCACTCCGCATCCTTCCGAGTTTATTGATTGCCAGAGCCTTTTTGAGAACGCTTCCGGATTTTACGGATCGCTCGTAATACTGCACATACCCGAGCGACTGAAAGGCCTGGGCAGCAGCAGCACGAAGCGAAGGCTTGTCGATGAGCCTGAACAAAACATCTTCAACAGCCTGCCATGGCAGTGAAAGAAGCGGGGCCTCGAATGTCGAACGTTTGTCCGAAAACGTGCCGTCCGCAAGCGCCTTTTCAAGGCGCGGCTGATAATCGGCGCGATATTTGTCGAGCGATCGGAAACGGGCTCCATTATAGAGACGACGGGAAATCGCAAGAAGGAGAAAGAAGAGAATCATTCCGAGGACAACATTGATGAGCAATATCAGAATTTCTGTCGCTTTAAATTCAAGCAAGCGGTTACGCCTCCGTTTTCAACTCATTTCGTGCACGATTCGACTACACCTTACGCTACTTCTATTATATTCAATAATGTACTCTTATACCATATTCAAAGAAAAAAAACTACCAGCCCGCGAGATCGCGGAACCTCTGCAGGCCGCGCAAATGCTCATTGTCGAGTTCATAGTCGATTTTCTTCCAGTACGCGAGCAGTTCATCATGCGACAATTTTCCCGCGAGCGGCGATGCGACGGCAACCTCAGGCAGCATGAGCAGCGATTCCTTTTTCGCCCGCAGCACATCGTCGGCGAACTGGCGAAATATTTCGCCGAGATGGGGGTCTTCAGGTAAATTGCGACGATATATCCAGAGAGCGAACACAAACGGAAGACCGGTCCGTCGGTCCCATATATCACCGAGGTCGTATACGAAATAGCTGCCGTCGATGCGTGTCGCATGAAGCAGGGCATCATCACCGATGAGAAGAAACGCGTCGGATGATTCCAGCGTCTCCCGGTCCGACGGCACCATCGTGACGCCGATGTTCCCAGCCAGACGAAGCAAAACTTCCAGCAGGACAACGGAGGTTGCAGACTGCTTCGTAACGGCAATAGATTTTCCGCTCATTCGATCAATCGGAATCCGTGAAAAAAGAAAGACGCTTCCGACCGCCCCTCGCGAGCTGATCGAAACGCCCGGCATGAAGCTGTATTGATCGGGATTGCGAAGATATTCGACTGACGATGAAGGGCTGATATCGACTTCTCCGCATTGCAGCATTCGGTTTAGCTCCGACGGCACTGCTTCGACGAACTCATATCGGGAACAATCGAACTTTCTCTCGATCAGATAAAATATCGGGAAAATGTTCGCATACGAAATTTTTCCTATCCGCAGTTTCCTCATTCTACCCCTTTATGACGCAAAGCGGTCGAAGCCGGGCCACTTTGCGCGATATGCCCGCGTTCTGAACAACGTCGACCACATCCGCAATATTTTTGTAGGCATCGGACATCTCCTCGGAAAGCGTTTCCCGTCCGGCCGCGCGGACCAGAATTCCGCGGTCCTCCAATTCACGCCATATCGCGCGGCCCTTTGCCTGCCGTATCGCCTGATGGCGTGAAAGCAACCGACCCGCTCCGTGGCACGTCGAACCGAATGTTTCATCCATGGCCCGCTTCGTACCTAACAAGACAAAAGACGCCCGCCCCATGTCGCCCGGAATCAGCACCGGCTGACCGATTGAGCGATAAGCATCAGGGAGTTCGGGGTGTCCGGCAGCGAATGCCCGCGTACTCCCCTTGCGATGCACGACAAGTCTTCGCTTCACGCCGTCGACAATATGATCTTCGACCTTCGCGATATTATGGGCGACGTCATAAACCAGGCGCATGCCGGCATCCCGCGGAGACATCCTGAACAGATCGAAAAAAACCTCGCGCGTCCAGTGAGTCAGGCATTGACGATTAGCCCACGCGTAATTCGCCGCCGCCTTCATGGCCGCAAGGTAATCCTGTGCCTCACGGCTCGCAAACGGCGCGCAGGCAAGCTCCCGATCCGGCAGCACAATGCCGTATTTAACGGCAGCCTGTCCCATCACTTCAAGAAAATCGGTACAGACCTGATGACCGAACCCGCGTGAACCGGTATGAATCATTACGGTCGCCTGTCCGGCAAAAAGCCCGAGGGCATTTGCAGCGGATTCATCATATATCTCATCGACAAACTGCACCTCGAGAAAATGGTTTCCTGCTCCGAGTGTTCCCTGCTGCGCCTTGCCCCGATCGTATGCCTTGACGCTGATTGCGGACGGATCGGCACCCGACAGGCATCCATTCGATTCCGCATACGCGAGAT
>DATHDH010000236.1:0-9104 GCA_035319145.1 Dissulfurispiraceae bacterium
CGAGCCTTCAGACGCGGAAACCGTGCAGTTTTTGACCCGAAGCTCGCGTCGCATGCCGTCGGGAAAGGGAATCTCGACGGTCCCGGCACCGCAGCACCGCCCGTCAAGGCAGGTAATGGCGGCCTTCACCGCAGCCGCAGCACATGCTCCGGTGGTGAATCCGGAACGCAGGTGTCTTTTTACCACTCTATCCCCTGCCGCGCCGCAACTCCTGCATTCATATAATGTTTTATCGCCTTCATTTCAGTAACGAGATCGGCCCTGCGCTTCAAGGCGGTCGGAGCGTTGCGGCCCGTGAGAACGATTTCGGTATGGATCGGTTTTTGATCCAGGAGCAGGAGGAGTTCCTTGAGATTGATCATTTTCTTGTGCAGAACGATATTGATTTCATCAAGAATGACGACGTCATATTCTCCCGAAAGGATTGCGGCGGCGCTTTCGGTAAACCCGTTCTGCGCTGCGGAGACGGCGCGGGCATTCGGCACCCCTGTGCGAATAAAGCCGGTCCCGAACCGGCGAACGGTGATACGATCGCTGAACTGTTCAAGGGCTTTGTGTTCTCCGCACGGCCGCTGTTTGACGAATTGCCCGAAGAAGACGTGCAACCCGTTCCCGGCGGCGCGGAGAGCCAAGCCGATGGCAGCCGTGGTCTTGCCTTTCCCGGTGCCGGTGTAAACCTGAATATAGCCGTGTTTCATAAGATGGAAGTCGTAAGGCGGAAGTCGTAAGTCAAAAATATCCGCAGCCTTGAGTTTCGCACATTATGCTCCGCTTTTGAACATTGCCATGGCATTGAGTATTTCTCTCCGCGCTTCTCCGACCGTGAGCGGAAGTTTCCCGAAGTTTACCTGATCTTCGTGTTTCAGTCTATGAATCAGTTCCGCAATATAGGGGAGGCGCAGCTTCACCGCCTCCATCTCTTCCGGGGCGGTAAAGACGTTTTCGGGCGCTCCCTGCCGAATAATGCATCCCCTGCTCAGGATATGGAGAGAATCGATGAAGATCGGTACAAGGTCCACGCTGTGCGTCGCCATGCAGATAGTTACGCGACCTTCCTTATTCAGACGCTGGAGGAGCTTCATCATGCGGTATTCACCCATAGGGTCGAGCCCGGCGGTCGGTTCATCAAGCAAGAGGATCTCATGCCCCATGGCGAGCAGGCCTGCAATACAGACGCGTTTCTTCTGGCCGAAACTGAGTGCCCCGATTGCCCTCCCTGCCGCCGCCGCCATGTCGACCTGCTCCAGCGCCGCCGTCACGCGCCGGGCAGTTTCTTCTTTGGAAACTCCCATGTTGCGCGGTCCGAACGCGACATCCTCGAAAACGGTCGGCGCAAAAAGCTGATCGTCCGGATTCTGAAAAACGAGCCCGACCTTGCTGTAAATCTCTTTCGGCGAGAGCTTGCGAACGTCCGCATTATCGAGAAGAACGCTGCCGGCATAGTTTTTCAGAAGTCCGTCAAGTATGCGCAAAAGGGTTGTCTTTCCGGAACCGTTGGAGCCGAGAATCGCGGCCCATTCGCCTCGTCGTATCGTGAGATCGATCCCGCTCAATGCACGTATATCGTCAGAATAGTCGAACGCTTCGATTCGCGCTTGATATCTTATATCGCAATCCATAAAGCCCCGATAAGCGCGATAAATATCAAGCCGGTGCAGTAGTCACGGTACTCAAGCCTGCGGCAGTCACCGGTCGGCAGATGACCGTCATACCCCCGTTGGACCATTGCGACCGCAGTCGTCTGACTCTGATCGAAGGCCCGCAGCGTAAGTGTTCCGGCGAGAAGACCGAAGGATTGAAGTCCCTGAAGCAGGGAAGCGTAGCCAAGACGGTTGCGTTGCGCCTGATAAATGGTGGATGCTTCTTCATGCATTGCAGTAAGCGAGCGGTGTGCAAAGAGCAGGATTTCTATCAGGCCGCGCGGTATGCGATACCACGAGAGCGCGGCGAGAAGCTCGGAAAAAGGGCATGAAAACGCGATGAGCAGGAGGAGCGACACCGACGCTGCGATGCGCATCGCGATGGCAAGCCCTTCGAACATGCCGTCCCGATGGATTGTAATCAGCCATGCCCCCACCTGCCATGACGCAACAGGATCGCTGCCCCCGGTAGATTTGATGGTGATCAAAACCAGACCTATCAGGAACGGTTCAGCCAGTTTTAGGGCATAATGTTTCCAGCGGATCCCCATTGAAAGTACAGCTGCACTGCTTACTGCGAAGAGCGCTGCAGGGAAAAATATTCCGCGCTGGGCGATTACGAGTCCGATGGCTATCACCGTGCAAAATACCCTCACGCGTGTGTCGATGCGTGACAGCCGGTTGTCAGACAGCGCGGATTGAACCAGCAGATGCATCAGGTTGCCTTCTCTCCTGCGCCGGCTCGGCGTTCCGTGAGCGTCCGGTATGAGTATCCGGCGATGAATCCGCCGACAGTCCCTGCCGACAGAAAAAGAAAGAGCATGAGGTCGCCCTGTTCGGCGTTGATAAGCGGCTCGGTCGCCTCCCTGCCGTGCGTCTTCGCCACCTGTTCGACGACGGCCTTGTCGACCCCTTCCCATTTCCCCGCCTTTTCGTCAGCAAGCACCGGAGCGGACACAACGCCTAGGAATATGAATGCGCCCAGTACTATCAGGCGACTGAGGCGGGGCGGAAGATGGGAAGCGCGGAGGCCTGAAGGCAGAAAAGGCACTGCTTTCATGCTTCCCTCGGCTTCAGAATATGCGTTTTCACAAGCAAGTCCGGACGTTTGCGTGAAAGCATTACGACAACACCCGCGGTCATTGCCCCTTCAAGAATTCCGAGCGGCAGTTGGGTCGGGATGAAGGCGAGGGCGACCATAATGAAGATTGACGAAAAGGTTTCTGTGCCCTGCAGACCGAGCGCGAGCACCGCCGAGGTGGTGAGATATGTTGCCCAATCGGCGGCAAGGCCGGCACAGAAAGCGGCAATGCCGAGGCTGAACCCGACACGGCGCGCCAGGTGAAATATGCCGCACGCAGCGAACGATCCCGCCACGCCCATAGCGAGCACATTTGCGCCGAGCGTGCTCAGTCCGCCATGAGCGAGAAACAGCGCCTGAAGCAAAAGGGCGGCCAGGGCGACCGGCACCGCGACGAGCGGTCCGAGAAGAACGGCGGCGATTCCGGTTCCGCAGGGGTGTGAGCATGTTCCGATAAACGGCACCGGCACCGGCATGCATGAAATTATGAAGACGATAGCGGCAATTAGGCCGACGAGCGGCTTCATTGCAAAGTCATTTGCCGCGAGTGCCTGCATGCGGCGCAGTCCGAGTGCGATGAACGGAATGACCGCGGCAAACCATACGGCCGCCCAGTTGAACGATATAATCCCGTCGGCAATGTGCATGGCGAAGGCGTCAGCAGCAGCCAGCAGAGAAAATGCCACGACAAATACGGCGCCATGCAGAACGGATTTTTCAAGCGTCCTCATCGGATGGCTTCCCCCTCGGCCATCTTGATGAGCGCATTAACAATTGCCGCAGCAACCGAACTGCCTCCTTTTTTGCTCAGGTTCGAGATGAACGGAAAGACCTGCCGCGAAAGGAGATTCTTTGATTCGAATGCCTTCACGAAACCGACCGGTACTCCCACAACGAGTACGTCCCTGCGCTCCTTCAGAAGCTCAATCGTCCTGAGCAGCGCCGTAGGCGCATTCCCGATGGCAAAAATTCCAATGTTGCCTTCGGTGGCCATCGCCGTTTCGATTCCCTGTTCCGCCCGCGTTTTCGTTTCATGGCGGCTATGAGCGTGGCTGCCCTCCGGAATGCAGCAGTGCACGCGCCCGCCGAATTTGGCCAACGCTTTCTTGTTGATGCCGGTCCTCACCATCTCGACATCGGTGACGATGTCTTTTCCGGCACGAATGGCTGCAATGCCCGCTGCGATGGCGTCCGGATGAAATATCAGCGTGCGCGCAAATTCGAAATCAGCGGTCGCGTGAACGACCCTTCTCACGATGGCCTGCTGAATATCAGGGATTGACGAGAAATCGACCTCCTGGTTGATGAGCGAAAAGCTTTCGGGTTCTATCTCTTCGGGTTTAAGCTTTTCGGTGTAGCCGATTCGCTCACGGACGATCTCGATCAGCTTGTCGTGGATTCCCAGGGGTTCGCTGTAAACAAAGTCAACCGCAACAAACCGCCTGCGGGCATCTTCGATCACGTCTGGAATGTCTTTGGTCACATGGACGCCTGCGGCAAGGAAGAACGGATGAATGATTATCTTTGCGGCCCCCTCGGAAACGCATTGCTCTATGGCCCGCATGATTCCCGGTTCGGCAAATTCCAGGTAGGCCGCCTTCACGCAGGCATGACTGCAGCCGGGATGAATCGAGGCATGCAACAAAGTGCAGACGGTCTCGATCGTATTTGCGCCTTGTCTCGGGCTGCCGTGTCCGACGATGATTATTCTTTCCATTTTCGCTCCTTGATGTAGTTGACGAAGTGGCGTGCCAAACGCGGATTGCTGCAGAAATGCACATGAATATAGCTTGCCAGCACCGCTCCCACCTGAAATCCTTCACTGCCTTTTTCGGCTCCTTCGGCATCGGCGATTCCATAAACCCGCCGCACATCTTCAGGTGCCGAGACAATTTCGGAATAATGAAACTCGTGACCGCGGACTGCGGCGCCTGCACGGCCGAGGAAACATTCTTCACGAAGTGTTATCTCCCGGTACCCAAGACGAGCCCTCTGCCGGCGCATCTTCGTCTCGAACGGAAGCACGCTGCACATCGGATAAAATCCGCCGTCGAGGTCGCAGATGCCCTGCGACAGGTACATCAACCCCCCGCATTCGGCATAGAGGGGCTTTCCGGCTGAGGTCCATCTTTGCAATGAGGCGATCATCCCGGCGTTTTCAGAAAGCTGACGTGCATAAAGTTCAGGATAGCCGCCGCCGAGCCATACGGCATGAATGTCGGGCGGAAGCTCTGAATCCCAAAGCGGGCTGAACGTCACAATTTCTGCGCCGCTTTCCCTGACCAGATCGAGGTTTTCTTCATAATAGAATGAAAATGCTACATCCCGCGCAATCGCGATCCGGACGGTCCGTGCAACGCGAACAGGTCTTGCCGGTGAAAAGGCGTCAAGCTCCTCGCGGATCGAGGCACAAGCGATGATGCGTTCGATATCGATATGCTTTTCCACGAGTGCAGAGAGGTCCTCGACCTGGCGGCGGGTTATCGGCAGTTCATCGGCAGTAGCAAGTCCGAGATGGCGGGAGGGCATCTCAATGGATGCTTCACGCGGCAGGTATCCGAGAACCTCAGTCCCTTCCACGGACGCCTTCAGCCGCTCGAAGTGGCGCTCTGATCCGACCCGGTTGAAGAGTATGCCCGCAATGGTGATCCCGGAATATGTTGCCCACTTGAGAAAGCCCTCGGCGATTGCGCCCGCGCTTTCAGCCATGCCGCAAGCGTCAATGACCAGAATTACCGGTATGCCGAGCTCGCTCGCAAGCGCGGCGCTCCCGGAGCTGCCGTCGAAAAGCCCCATCACCCCTTCGACGACCGCAATGTCGCCATACCTGCCATATTTTACGAACGTTCCCTTTACGCCATCCTCGCCGCACATCCAGGGATCGAGATTGATTCCTTCACGGCCTGAGCCGAGGCGGTGGATGCCCGCGTCGATAAAGTCGGGGCCGGCCTTGAACGACTGCACAGATACCCCGCGGGCAACGAGCGCTGCCGTTATGCCAAGCGTCACCGTTGTCTTGCCGCAGCCGCTGTGAGTACCTGCAATCATGATTCCATGCATCGTGCCAGCTCCTTGATGAAACGCATGTTTTCCCGCCGGGATCGTACCGCTATCCGCATATGGTTCGCAGACAAACCGCGGAAGTCCCGGCAGTTCCTGACTAGAATGCCTTTGTGAAAAAGCGAATCCATGACCGCCTTCGCATTCCGCATCTTCAGGAGATAAAAATTCGCGCATGACGGGACAAAGCCGATATCCATCGCACGAAAGTGGTCTTCAAGAAATCGCTTTTCTTCAGCAATGAGACGATACGTCCGCATTTGATACGCATTGTCGGCAAGTGCTGCGAGCCCTGCGGCCTGCGCGAGGCTGTTGACCGACCATGGCTCGCGGATGTCGCCGATCTTCTTTCTGACCGGTGTCGGGAAGATGCCGAATCCGAGCCGTAATCCGGCGAGGGCATAAAATTTCGTCATCGACCGAAGCACGATCACATAAGGATTATCGAGTGTCTTAACAATTATCGCATGTTCAGGGCAGAAATCGATAAACGCCTCATCTACGACGAGATAACAGCGGTTTTTTTCAGCGGCGCGGGCGATGTGCAGCATCTCTTTTCGCGGCGTGACTGTTCCGGTCGGATTGTTCGGATTGCAGAGAAATGCAACGGACGATGCGGACCGCTGATCGCCGTCGACTGAACGGGAGGTCATCTTTTCCATCGCCGCAATGAACTCCGATGCATTCAGCCTGAAGCCGTTTTGCTCTTTCAGCGGGAAATCATCAATAGTGCATTCCCGTGCGACAGGAGCCGTTGTCTGCGCAGCCGCAACTGCTTTTTCATATTCCGAGAATGTCGGAGAAGGGATCAGGATACGGGCAGGTTGCAGCGCCCGTACTGCGAGATAAATAAGCTCCGTGCTGCCGTTGCCGCAAAGCATTCGGCCGCGCGGAATCCCGAGTGATGCGCTCAGCACTTCAGAGAGAGCGTGTGCATCCCTTTCCGGATAGTGCACCGCATGCGGCAGCGCCGCCCGTATAGCGCGTCCGACGCTCTGCGGCATGCCGAGCGGATTAAGCGATGCGCTCATATCAAGGATGGCGTCGGGCGGCATGCTGAGCATGCGGGAAGCGGCAAAAACCTCTCCGCCATGGGATTGTCGCCTCATCGCAGTCCCCAGACTGCAAGGAATGACGCAAGCATCGCAAGAAGTGCAGCCGAACGAACGAGGCGAACGGCGAGGAGCGCCGCCTCGAGATAGTTACGCTCCGAGCCTAAGCCGATAAAGGGTTTTCGGACAAGCCTCCCGTCATACAGCGAGGGGCCGCCAACCTGAACGCCAAGCGCCCCTGCCATGGCTGCTTCTGGTATTCCGCTGTTGGGGCTGAGATGCCTTCGCCCGTCCCGCAGCATTGTATGCCATGCAGCTGATGCCGATGTATTCCGCACAAACACGGATGCGACAGTAATGAGCACCCCTGAAAATCTTGCGGGGATGAAATTCGCCGCATCGTCAAGCCGTGCGGCGGCCCAGCCGAACCGGCGGTAGCGATCGTTGTTGTAGCCAATCATCGAGTCAAGGGTATTGACAGCCTTGTAGGCCATCGCAAGCGGTAGCCCGCCGAGGGCCAGGTAAAAGAGCGGAGCAACAAAGCCGTCGGAAAGGTTTTCGGCAAGCGTCTCGATGGTAGCCTTCGCGCATTCGTCGGGGGACAGATTGCGGGTGTCGCGTCCGACAATCATGGCAAGATCGGCACGTGCCTTGAAAAGATCGCCTTGCTGCAGCGCCGCTATGACAAGCGATCCGGCGTCAACCAGCCCCCGGAGCGCAAGCGTTGTAGCCGAAAGGAGAATGACGGCCGCTGTTGCTGCCCCCGCGGCGAGATTGAGCGGAGACGTGCCGAGCGAAAAAGATCGGAGAGCGGCGTCCAGGGAAGCGGTGAGGAAATAGGTCATTCCGACGGTCAGTCCCACAAGCAGCAGGCCACCGGCTCGTTCGGAACGCGGAGAGTCCAGTATGCGGCGAAGAAGGGATTCGCCATGGGTAACGACGCTGCCGATTAAGCGCACCGGATGAGGCAGCCAATGCGGATCTCCGATGGCGAGATCGACAAGACATGCCATGACGAGGATGATTGCCTCAGGGGGGATGAAGTCCTGTACAGCTGCGATATTCATGCAGCGATTATTCTCCTGATCGCATCAAGATCACAATGTTCGCGGACGGTGTCGGCAAGACGGTCAATCGATTTATTGCGTTCATTACGATAATCGACGCCGCTGAAGTGAGGGGCGATACCTTTGGTGCCTCTCACCTCGTTAATCACCGCACGACGGAATTCGTCATTGTCGAAGATGCCGTGGAGATAGGTGCCCCAGCATGAGCCATTTCGCGCCCCATCGGGAAGCCTCTGCAGAACCGCCCCCGATCTTCGTTCCACTTCGAATATGCCACCGCCGCTGCTTTCGCCCATGTGGATTTCGTACCCGTCGAGAGCGGCCCCGCCGAGTTCCGGGAAAAAGTCAGTTGCGACTATTCGCGCAGAAGAATGGGCGGTCGTCTTGCTGGCAGTGAAATCCGTCTCTATCGGCAGGAGCCCGAGTCCCCCGACTTCTCCGTGTACGCTCTCGACATGCTTCGGGTCGCGTATGACTCGCCCGAGCATCTGGTATCCGCCGCAAATACCGATAATCCGCTTTCCGGACGCGTGTGCCACACGGATGCCTTCTGCCATTCCGTTTGCCTGCAGTGCAAGCAGATCCGCGACGGTATTCTTGGTGCCGGGGACGATGATAAGGTCAGCCGCAAGAAGATCTCTTGCATCGCCGGAGTAGACGAGCGACACGTCGGGTTCCATGCGGAGCGGATCGAAGTCGGTGAAATTGGAAATGGATGCGTGGCGGACGATGACGATGCGGATCGGATTGCCGTTATGCGGAAGCATGCCGGTATTGCGCGAGAGGGCGAGTCCGTCTTCCTCCGGCAGCCCCGTCTCGCTGAGATGCGGCAGCACGCCGATTACCGGCAGCCCCGTCTTTTCCGCGATCATGCGCAGGCCGGGTTCGAGAATGGATCGATCCCCCCGGAATTTATTGATGATAAATCCTTTCACAGCGGCTGAACGATCTTCGAGCAGGGCAATCGTCCCGAACAACGATGCGAATACCCCGCCCTTCTCGATATCTCCCAGCAGCAGAACCGGGGCCCGGGCATACTCCGCCATCGCCATATTGACGATATCAACATCCAGAAGATTGATTTCAGCCGGAGAGCCGGCCCCTTCAATAATGATGAGTTGATGCTGCTGCGCCAGCCGGTCGTAGGCCGAGGCAATACGGGGCCAGATATCTTTCTTTGCCGCATAATAGTCGCGGGCAGTCA
>DATHDH010000237.1:0-2808 GCA_035319145.1 Dissulfurispiraceae bacterium
GAAACACAACCGTCTTCGCCAAGCTCTCGCCGGCGCACAAGGAACGCATCATCCACGCTTTACAGCACAAAGGTCATGTGGTCGGATACATGGGCGACGGGATCAATGACGCTCCGGCCCTCGCCGAGGCGGACGTCGGCATCGCGATTGGAACCGGCACCGACATTGCCATAGAAGCTGCTGACGTTACCCTCATGCAGGGACACCTGAGCGGGGTCGCCGACACTATCCGTCTCAGCCGTCTGACCATGCGCACCATCCGCCAGAATCTTTTCTGGGCTTTCTTTTATAATGTCGTGGGTATACCGTTGGCGGCAGGGTTGCCTTACATTTTCGGCGGGCCTCTGCTGAATCCGATGATTGCATCGGCTGCCATGTCATTCAGCTCGGTTTCCGTCGTGACCAATTCATTACGGCTGAAGACCAAACGGTTTGCGGGAGAATGAGAATGCGGACATTATGGATTGTCGATGATCAGCCACTCAGTACTGTTCAGATCGCCGAGGTATTTAATCCGCTGACCGGATTTGCAATTAAAACGTCCACAAGCGGGAAGGATTTTCTGGAAAGGGCACGCCGGGACGGATATCCCGATGTTTTGCTGCTCGATCTCATCATGCCGGAAATGGACGGATTCTCCGTGCTTGATGCGCTCCGCCCCGTGCGCGAAAACCACTATTTCCCGATTGTCGTCATCTCGGCCGTTACCGACAAGCGGAGCGTGGTGCGCGCCCTTTCGATGGGTGCCGACGACTTCATCGTCAAGCCGGTCTTTATGGATGAACTTCGCATCAGAATCACCAACATGCTGAAGATCAAGGAACGCGACGAATGCCTCAACGTTTCCCTTGATGTCTTCGAATCCAACCTCCTCGAAAAATTGCGCATGCTCGAAGGGACGCAAATCGAAACAGTCCTCAAGCTCGGCAAGGCCGCCGAGTTTCGCGACGACGAGACCGGCAGCCACATCGAACGCATGGCTGAATATGTCAGGCTTATCGCCGACCATCTCTCCATCGGAAAGGATCAGGCTACAATGCTCAGGTATGCCGCGCCAATGCACGATGTGGGCAAGATAGGCATACCGGACGGCATCCTTCTGAAACCGGGCAAACTTTCCGACGACGAGCTCAAGGTAATTCACCTGCATACGGTTATAGGTGCGAGGATTCTGAGCGGAACCACGCTTCCGCTGCTTGAGGTTGCGAAGGAAATAGCGCTTTCGCACCACGAAAAATGGGACGGAACCGGATATCCGCTCAAGCTCAAAGGGAAAGACATTCCGTTGTCAGGCAGAATCGTGACAATTTGCGATGTCTTCGACGCAATCACCTCAAACCGCGTGTACAAAAAGGCATGGCCGATCGAGAAGGCCCTCGATTTTATCCGCGACCACAAAGAGCATCACTTCGATCCCGATGTCACCGATGCATTCTTTGCCGTGTTTGATGCGATTCTGGCGATTAAAACCGCTCAGGGTGATGCCGTAGAAAAACCGATGCTGCAGCAAATTATAGACGGCGATGTTACCATCGATGAATTTGTCGACCGCTGGAGATAATACCGAGACTTCGCTTCTCCGACGCCTCTCGGTCGTCCCGATGGGCGGCGTGGAAGAAATCGGCCTGAACATGACGATCTTCGAGTACGGTGACGATGTCATCATCGTAGATGCCGGCTTGATGTTCCCCGAAGAGGACATGCTCGGCGTCGATTTCGTTATTCCTGACTTCACCTATCTCCACGAAAATCGCGACCGCATCAGGGCGGTCGTCCTAACGCACGGCCACGAAGATCATGTCGGCGCCCTTCCCTTTTTGCTCAAGGAAATTCCGGTTCCGGTATATGGAACAAAATTGACGCTCGCGCTTGTTCAACACAAGCTGCTCGAATACGGCATCGACGACGCCGAACTTATCGCGGTACGGCCGCGAGATGTCATTACCGTCGGCTCCTTTGTCATCGAGTTCATCCGCGTCACGCACAGCATTGTCGATGGGGTTGCGCTCGGCATCAAAACCCCCGTCGGAAACATCATCCATACCGGCGATTTCAAGCTCGATCCGACCCCGGTCGACGGACAGCTTATGGACTTCCATACCTTCTCGCGATACGGCGAAGAGGGAACCGTTCTGATGCTCTCGGACAGCACGAATGCTGGCCGGGGGGGATTCACCTTCTCCGAAAAGGAGGTGCGCAGGGCCTTTGAAGACATCTTCGCCAAGACAACGGGCCGCATCATCATCGCAACGTTTGCGTCGAATATTCACAGGATTCAGCAGGCCATCGACGTTGCCGTCCAGTTCGGCAGAAAGGTTTTCATCTGCGGCAAGAGCATGGTTGCCAATGCCGATATCGCCCTGCAACTCGGATACCTCAGAATCCCCGAAAAGACATGGCTGAAGCTCGACCGTCTTCGCGACACCGCCGACCGCGAGGCCGTCATCATCACGACCGGCAGCCAGGGCGAGCCGATGAGCGTGCTGTCGCGCATAGCGACCGATGAGCACAAGCATATCCGCATCAGGGAAGGAGACACCGTCATCCTTTCCGCAAAAATGATACCCGGCAACGAGCGCTCCATCGGCCGCATCATCAACCATCTCATGATGCGGGGCGCCGACGTCAAATACGAAAAGACGTCGGAAATTCACGTATCGGGACACGCATCCAAGGAAGAGCTCAAGCTCATGATGAATATCGTGCGGCCGAAGTTCTTCATGCCGATTCACGGTGAATACCGCCACTTGCGCTACCACGCTCGGCTTGCCGAAAAGTCGGGCATACCGCGCGAGAATATTTTCATGA
>DATHDH010000238.1:0-14191 GCA_035319145.1 Dissulfurispiraceae bacterium
CCAAGCACCTGCACAACGCGCTCTATCGCATCTTCGCGACCGATGACCGGATCAAGCTTGCCCTCCGCAGCAAGCATAGTAAGATCGCGACCAAACTCGTCGAGAGCAGGCGTATTCGACTTCTTGCTCCGTTCCCGCTGATGCGTCTGCTGGATTTGCGGTTTAATCGAGAGATTAATCGCAAGCTGTCGGGCCCCGAGAAGATTGGCCCCGAGATTCCTGAGCGACTTGCCGCCCACACCTTCGTCCTCCCGAATAAGGCCGAGCAGGAGGTGTTCGCTGCCGATGTACGGATGGCCGAGTAACCGGGCTTCCTCAATCGCAAGCTCAAGCACCTTCTTTGCACGGGGTGTAAACGGTATATCGCCGAATGTCAGCACATTCGTGCCGGCCGGCAGATTCTTATCTATTTCATAGCGAACTTCTTCGACATTCAATCCCATCTTTTTGAGCATGGTGATGGGAATCCCCTCTTCTTCTCTCAGAATCGCGAGGAGAAGGTGTTCAGTGCCGAGATAATCGTTGTTGCGCTTCTCCGCCTCTTCTTTGGCGTAGATGATTATCTTTCTGCCTTTCTCCGTGAATTTTTCGAACATTGTCAGCTCCTTTTCAGAGGATAGACCTCTCTGTTTTCATCTTACTTTCTTGATCGCGTCATTGTCAACGAAAGCGACGCCCTTGTTTCCACGATTTCAATCCGGTATGCTTACCTATGTTCGCAGATGTAGTCTTTCCCCGGAAACTCCCGGCACTCACCTATCGGTTGCCCGAAGACGCCCCCCGGGATCTCGTTGGGCGAATCGTTCAGGCACCGCTCGGGCAGCGTACTGCCGCAGGCGTCATCATTGCACAGTTCTCCGATATTGAGGCCGTCAAAAAGATTTCGGCGTCCATGCCGGATGATTCCCACCTGAAGACTGTCCAGGCAATCGGGAGCCGTTTTTGGTCGCCGCCGGGGATCAGACTGATCGAATGGCTGGCTGATTACTACCTTGCCCCGATCGGACTGGTGCTCAAGAGCTGTTTTTTTGATGATATCATTGCCGAGCCCGGAGCCATTCGAAGCACCCCGCGTCACCAGGCCATTCGAGAGCCTGCGTGCGAGCCGATATCGGCGGAAGAACTGCCGGCATTGACAAGCGTCATCGAATCCATAAAAGGCACCTCATATCAATCGTTCCTCTATCATGCCCCTCCTGCTGCGGGAGAACGGCCATTCGTCCATGAACTGCTGACAAGGGTCGTCTCCAATACGACGGGCATCATAATCCTCGTACCCGAGCATCACGATTTGGATTATTATGCGGAAACATTGAGAAATGAAGCCGCCGGACGATTCGTCGCGCTTCACGCCGGGATGTCTCCTAACCGTCGGGGCCACGCGCTCCGGCGGCTCCAATCAGGAGAAGCGGACATCCTACTTGGAACGCGGTCGGCAATCCTCGCTCCTATGCCGAAGGTCTCGCTCATTCTCGTAGCGGAAGAGCAGAACGCATCGTATAAAGCCGAAGAAGGAATCCGCTATCATGGCCGGGATGTTGCCGTCATGAGAGGATACTTAGAGAACGCCACGGTTGTTCTTGCATCTTCTTGCCCGTCGGTGGAGTCCGCATGGAATTCCCGCAACGGCAAGTATCGCTTGCTTGATTGCCATCAGGCAAATCGAGGCGACAGACGGCGCCCTGAAATAAGGGTCGTGCCTCCGCCGGCGCAAAAGAAACAGCATAGATTGCATCTGGCGGATGAGGTCATACGCGCGGTGCGCGGATATCTGAAGACCGGAGGGCCGGTGCTGTTTCTCATCAACCGGAAAGGATATTCATTACTGCAGTGCGAAGCATGCGGAGAGATCGTAAGGTGCGGCAAGTGCGGAACCCCTGTCGTTTTCCATAAGTCAGAGGGCCGTCTTGAATGCCGGCATTGCATGAGCCGCCCCCCTCTACCGGAACAGTGCCCGACATGTTCCGCCGTCGCATTTCATGAACTCGGTGCCGGCACCGAACGAATACGCGATGAACTTTATGATGTGTTCGGCCAGAACCCGACGATCCTCGAAAAGGACGGTCCGCGGACCGAAAACGTTCAGGGTTCCGGTGATGCAGCCCTTGTCGTAGGAACGGCTTATGCGTTGAGGGCATCGCTCCGCCGCCATTATGGGGCGGTTGTCCTGCTCTCTATCGATGCTGCTTTATCGCAGCCCGACTTCCGCGCCCATGAGCGGACTCTGCAAGATATTGTGCAGGCGCTTCAGTTGATCAGACCGGGCGGCACCATGTTCATTCAGACCAGAAACATTCGCGAGCCGTTGCTGAGGTATATTTCGCGGCTTGATTTCGGGGGATTTCTGGCGTATGAACTCGATCACCGCAGGGTGCTGAACTTTCCACCGTTTTCGCGCATGATTCGCATTTCAATTCACTGCCGTTCGAGCAAGAATGTCCTCCGCAGCCTCTCCGGCATGCTGAAATCGCAATACATTCCGGGAGTCGAGATACTCGGTCCCGTCGAGCTGCCGTCCGATATGAAAGGGTTCTCTCACTGTGTTCAGCTTCTCGTAAAGGCCTCAGACCGAAAGGCCGCCGCCTCTTGCGCCCGTCCTATCCAGGATTTATTCGAACAGAGCAGACAGATCCGGGTGATTGCCGATGTCGATCCGTATCGAATCTAAGAATTAGGACAACCGAACCATTATCAGTTTTCGAGGATAGCGCGGACCTTATTCAGGAGCTCCGGCAGTGTGAACGGCTTGGTGATGCATTGATAATTCTGATCGTTAAAATCCCTCGAATGCGCGATTCGATCAGGATATCCGCTCATAAAAAGAAATCTGAGAGAGGTTTTTTGCTCTTTGGCCTGGGCGTATAAGGCGATGCCGTTCATTTTCGGCATGACGATATCGGCGATAATCAAATCTATATGCTCACCCTGTTCCTGAATCCGATAGAGCGCTTCTTCTCCGTCAGCCGCCTCTATAACCGTATAGCCTGTCTGAACAAGCATTTCCTTCATGATGCGCCGGACCGGTTCCTCATCTTCCGCGAGAAGGATGGTTTCAGTCGCATTTCCGGCCGGCAGTTGGACAGATGCCGGCTCGACATGGTTATCCTCACGCTCCTCGGACAAGGGCAAATAGATGTGGAACGAAGACCCTTCCCCGGGTCGGCTGTCGACGTTCACATATCCATTATGCTGCCTGATGGTGCCGTACACCATCGAAAGCCCGAGCCCTGTGCCTTTCCCGACCTCCTTGGTTGTAAAGAACGGCTCGAATATCTTCTCCTTGTGTTCATCCCGCATGCCCGTACCGGTGTCCGTAACCGTCATATGAGCATAATCACCGGGGGTTCCGAACCCATGTTCCTCAACAAACGCATCATCCATTGAAAGGGCTTCTGTCGATATCGTTATTTTGCCGCCCTCCGGCATGGCGTCGCGAGCATTGGTCGCAAGGTTGATGACGGCATGCTCAATCTGCATGGCATCGGCCATGACCACCAGAGGGGCGTCTGAAAGTCTCAGCTCAAGCTCGATGTCCTCGCCGATAATGCGGGATAGGAGTTTGTGGATATCGCGAATAAGCGCATTCATCTTGAGCGGCTTTAATACGATATGCTGTTTGCGGCTGAACGCTAGGAGGCTGGCGGTCAGTTCGGCGGCCCTCTTCGCGGAGGCAAAAATGCCCTCGACATATTTTCCGGTCTTGGACCCTTTTTCCGCATGAATCTGTATCAGCGAACAATACCCCATAATGGCAGATAAGATATTGTTGAAGTCATGCGCGATGCCCCCGGCAAGTTGTCCTACGGCTTCCATTTTTTGAGCCTGCCTGAGTTGCTCTTCAAGTCGTTTGCGTTCAGTGACATTCCTCCCGGCGCCGCTGATCCCGATCGGATCTCCCTCAGGGCTTTTCAGCAATGATCCGGTATATTCATAGGGAATCCGCTGTCCGCTTTTCGTCAGAACCGTTGCCTCGAGGGTCGCAGATCCTTCCCGGATGACCCTTGTGATGGCTTCATAGACCCGCTCAGCGTCTTCCCTGATGAAGAAATCCATCGGCTTCATGTGCGCTATTTCACTATCGCCGTATTCCGTTATTGTGCTGACCGCCTTGTTCCACCTCAATAGTCTGCCGCTCATATCGGTGACGAACAAGGCGTCGTTCAGCGTATTGAGGGAATTTTCAATAAACGCCTTTTCTTCCGAAAGCTCAATTTCGGCCCGTTTGCGGTCCGTAATATCGCGAAAACTCCAGACCCGGCCGATCACCTCGTTGTCGAGGCGCTGGGGACGCGAAAGCCGCTCGATAACACGTCCGTCCTTGAACTCGATGGTGTCGAAACTACTGGTTTCCGGCTGAGCATATAATTCCCCGATCTTTGCCAGAAAACCTATCGGGTCCTTCAGCTGCTCGACGACATGCGCCAGGGCCGCCGCATCGTCGCGACTGGCCAAAACGGCGTTCGGAATCTGCCACATCCGGACGAAGCGCTCATTGAAATCGATTATCCTCCCGGTTGAGTCGACCACCAGGATGCCGTCTGCAGTGGATTCAAGCGTTGCTTTCAGGATCGAGACCGAACGTCCGAGCGCCTCCTTCACCTTCCACCTGGTGTCTTCATGCCCTATTGCAGCGGCAATAATGCCCAGGATTTTAAGATCATTGTCGGTCGGACGAAAATCCGTCTGGTACACCGTGCAGAGAGAGCCGACCGGCTTCCCCTCGCATCGCACGACATGGCCGAGATAGGTCTTCAAACCGTACGCAAGCACATTCGGATCGGTCTCCGCGTATTTCGTAAAAGGAAGGTCAGTTATGACGACCGGCTTATCACCAGCCTCGCCGATAATGTCAAAGCAGATATGACCTTTTGCTGAATCTACGGTCTTGAAATCCCCCGGAGAGCGCCATCGCCCGAATGCATGGAGCAGATCGCCTTCAAGCCGGTTATACAGGGCGCAGGTCGCGCCGAGGTCTTCACCGCACAGCGCGGTCAGCCGCTGAATATTCTCCAAATGCCCTTCGCCGAGCTGAAGCAGACATGCGTTGATCTTCTCAAGGCGCGCCGCAAGCACTTCCGTTATTCCTCCATGGCACTGAACCGGCGGTTCTCGGGTTCCGGACGGATCCGACCCACTTTTTTAAGCATACCAGCGTGCAGATCAAAAGCTCAATAAAGCCTCGCGCGATGAGGTATCGTCATGAGATTTTGACACGCTTTTTTATCGGGAATTCGGCGCTGATCCTGAAGCAGGAACTGAAACGGTCGGAACAAACCTTTTAGACGAGCAGCCCGAGATTGGAGACGTTCAGAATCCTCTTGGCATTTTCGATATCAATCTTAATCTGCTCCTTCAGCGCCTCGACAGACGGATAGGCTTCCTCATTGCGGAGGCGCTCTATGAAATGAACCCGCAGTTTCTTGCCGACGAGGTATTCACGAACCCCGAAGATATGGACCTCATAGCTCATTTCGGTACCACCGAATGTCGGATTGCTGCCGATATTGGCGACACCGTCCAAGACCTCCCCATCCATCGAAATACGAACTGCATAAACACCTTCGCGGGGTATTATTTCATTTGCTATCGAGAGATTTGCAGTGGGCGTCCGCAATATCGATTCGCCACGACCGGCACCAGGCACGACAACCCCGTCCACATGATACGCCCTCCCCAACATCGAGGCGGCCTCAGCAACGCGTCCCTTGAGCAGGAATGAACGGATCCGGCTGCTGCTTACCACATCTCCTTCGGCCGATGCATGTCTGACCACGCTCACCCCGAATCCGCATGCCTCGCCCTTGCGCCTCAGCAGATCGGTCGTCCCCCGCTTTCCCTTGCCGAACGCATAGCTATGGCCGACCACAATCCATTTCGCGCCGATAAGATCAACAAGAACCTTCCTGATGAACTCTTCCGGCTCCGTCTTTGCAAATTCACGGTTGAACGGGATATATACGAGGACCGCGATTCCGCATCCTGCTATTAAACGAGATTTGTCCTTCGATATCGTGATATGGCGTAGACCACGCTCCGGCGCAAGCACCGATACAGGATGCGGGAAAAAAGTCAGGGCAACCGGCGTCCCACCAAGTTCTGCTGCCTTCTCGACCGTCCGTGCAAAAATTTTCCGGTGACCGATATGTACCCCGTCAAAATTACCCAGCGTGACAACCGGCTTTTCATAAGGGAACCTTATCGGCAGGCCGTTAATTATATCCACGCGGCTGCTCCTGCATAACCAAAAGTTCGTATATCCGCCGTATGTGCTCTTTTGTCTCTTCAGGCGAACCGCTATTGTCGACCAGAAGATCCGCCTTTTCTTTCTTCATCGCGATCGGGAACTGACAGCGCAGCCTGCTTTCGGCATCCTTCCGCGACATCCCCTTTGCGATGACCCGTTCGAGCGCGACGTCTTCGCTCGTATGGACGGTCAGAATAGTGTCGAAACGATTCTGGTACGACCTCTCAAAGAGCACCGGCGCTTCGACAACGACCAATGCAGTCTGTTCGTCGCGTGCCAAAACTGCGAGCCTGTCGTTGATGATGCGGAACACCATCGGATGAAGAACATTCTCCAACGCAAGGCGCAGTCCCGAATCCTCGAAGACCTCCTCGGCTACTCGTCGGCGATCAAGAACGCCGTTCTGCACAACCTCATCGCCAAAGAGGGCCTTGACCTCCTGCTGCACTTCAGGCTCAGCCAGTAGTTCACTCACGATGGCATCGGTATCAATGCGCGCAGCTCCCAGTTCCTCGAACATGCCGGCGACCGTACTCTTGCCCATGCCGATATTGCCGGTAATGCCCAGTACAATCATGCATTGCCCTCTTCGGCGAGTTTTCGGAGCTCCTTCAGCTTCTTCAAGGCCTTCTGAGCCGATAGCCCTTCGATGTCCAGTTGTAAAAGCTCACGCGCAATCGGATCGCCCGCGAAAAAAAGGTCCATCTGCCGGGCCTTCGGGCGGAGAATCTGAGATTCCTTCTTTTCGAGTTTTTCGAGGACGGCTCTGGCGTTGTCGATAATCTCGAGGGGAAGCCCGGCAAGCTTTGCGACTTGGATGCCGTAACTTTTGTCGGCAGGCCCTCTCTCGATTTTACGCAAAAAAATGACCTCCTCGCCCCACTCCTTCACGACAACGTTGTAATTCACAACGCCCTCCATGTTATAAGCAAGGTCGGTCAGCTCATTGTAATGCGTCGCAAAAAGCGTCCTCGCGCCGGTCTTGTTCACGAGATAATCGGCAACAGACCAGGCTATGCTGATGCCGTCAAAGGTGCTCGTGCCCCGGCCGACCTCATCCAAAAGGATAAGGCTCCGGGCCGTCGCATTATTGAGAATGTTGGCGGTCTCGATCATCTCGACCATGAAGGTACTCTGCCCCCGCGAGATATTGTCCGATGCGCCGATGCGCGTATAGATCCGATCCGCTATGCCGACAGTCGCCCGCTCGGCCGGCACGAATGAGCCGATTTGAGCTAGAAGAACGATCAGCGCCACCTGCCGCATAAAGGTTGATTTCCCCGCCATGTTCGGTCCGGTAATGACAAGCAGCCGGCTGGAAGAAGCATCAATATACGCGTTATTGGGGATAAACCGTTCGTCCCGGGTCGAAAACGTCCTGAGCGCCAGCAGCCTTTCGATCACAGGATGACGCCCGTCCGTAATCTCGATAATATCGCTCTCGTTTACCGACGGCCGGACGTAATCATAGCGTTTGGCAATCTTCGCCAACGATGCGAGAAAATCCGTTTCAGCAACAACTGTCGCTGCGCTGTGCAGGTCCCCCGCGGATTTGGCGATTCGATCGAGTACGCCCAAAAACAGGCTCAACTCCATTTCCTGCAGCCGATCCTCAGCGCCGAGAACTTTTCCTTCGTATTCTTTCAACTCTTCCGTAATGAATCGCTCGCAATTCGCGAGCGTCTGTTTCCGAATATACTCCTGCGGTACCATATGAAGATTGGTCTTCGTGATTTCTATGTAATATCCGAAGACCCGGTTGAACCCGACCTTCAGAGACGATATTCCTGTGCGCTGGCGCTCTTCGGCCTCCATCTTGGCAATGTAGTCCTTCCCGTAAACAGAGACACCGCGCAACTCGTCCACCTCGCGACTGAACCCCTTGCGGATGACTCCTCCCTCCCGCGCAGTGGCCGGGGGCGAGTCGACGATGCTGAACCCGATGTAATCAGAAATTTCGGCATGATCCGCAAGATTCAGACCGATGGCCTTCAGTCGAGGATTTGCTGAAGCGGCAAGAAGCTTCCTGAGCTTCGGAAGATGGTGCAAAGAGCCCTTGAGTGCAATGAGATCGCGCGGCCCTGCAGTTTTCGAGACAATCCGCGATGTTATGCGTTCAATGTCCTGAATCTTTCGGAGAATCGCGCGAAGTTCTTCCATCAGCTCGTAATCATCGACTACGGCTGCAACGGCTTCCTGGCGCTCCCGTATTGCGGATACCGATATGAGCGGCTTTGACAGCGCATTCCTCAGAAAGCGCCCGCCCATCGGAGTGAGCGTCTCATCAAGCACCCAGAGCAGCGAGCCTTCGACGGAGCCGTCCTTTATGGTCTTTGAGATTTCAAGGTTGCGCTTCGTCGACGCATCCAAAAACATGAACGAAGATTCCTGAAGCGGAGTTATCTTGCCGAAGGTCAGAACCTTCTGGGTCTCCTGCAGATAACGGACGAGCGCGCCTGCTGCGGAAACAGCAGCTTCCATACCTTCACACCCGTAGGCCTCGAGAGACGAAACGCGGAAGTGCTTGAGCAGCGTCTTGTATGCTTCCGGATACTCGAAATGCCAGTCGTCCTCATATGACACAAAGAGGCCCGAGAAGGCTTCCTGCAGGTAAAGGGCATGTTCGGCGCTGCGGGGCGCCAGAATCTCGCGCGGCTCAAAACGGCCGACCTCGTCCTCAATCGGCTTGTCCGTCTCAAGAACGACAAATTCGCCAGTCGAAAGATCGGCGACTGCAATTCCATAGCGATCCTGCATCGGAGAGACCGAGAGGATAAAGGTGTTCTCCTTGGGCTGCTCGGGGAGATGCGTTCCGGGGGTTATGACCCTCACGACATCACGTTGCACGATACCCTTGGCCTGTTTCGGATCTTCCATCTGTTCGCAGATCGCGACTTTATGCCCAGCTTTGATCAATTTTGTGATGTACGCATCGACCGAAAAGTGCGGAACCCCGCACATCGGCATCGGATCGTCCTTGCCCTTGTCGCGGGAGGTCAGCGCAATCTGAAGCAAGGTCGAGGCCGTCTTCGCGTCATCTCCGAACATTTCATAGAAATCGCCAAGGCGAAAGAGCACGATTGCGTCGGCATGCTTTTCCTTTATCGAGGCATACTGCTTCATGAGCGGCGTGAGTTCAGACAATGGCTCGGCATCTCCTGTTCATTGACTGCGCAGCAGACTGAAATCCATAAATTATACAACATATGAAACAAGCAGGCGGAATAGGGAAGATTCCCCTCGGCACGCAAACATCGTCGTTTAACCCTGGTGCAGGATGTCTGTTTTAACGCGAGGTGCCTGGGTTTTCATAGCCCGCGCCGACTGGCGCTACAGCCCCAGAACAATCTCCCTCTCTACCATGTCGACCCTCACGATCCGAACCTTGATCTCTTGTCCGACTGCAAAGCGCTTTCCTCCGTTCAATCCGTTCAGACACAGGCGCTGTTCATCTAATCGATAATAATCGTCCGTCATGGCAGAAACATGCAGAAAACCCTCGACATACATTTCATGGAGGCGAACCTTCAAACCGAAGGCAGTCACAGTGACAATACTGCCCGAAAAAACCCTTCCGACCTTATCCTTCATAAACCATACGCGCATGGCATTCAGAACGGTGCGTTCCGCATCGTCAGCCTGTCGCTCCATGCGCGACGACATAAATGCGATGTCGGGAAGGAGCGCATTCAGCTGCTGAATGCGCTTATCGCTGAGCCGTTTTTTGGTGAGCACCTCCCGCAGGATGCGATGGGTAACAAGGTCGGGATACCGTCGTATCGGCGAGGTAAAGTGAGAATAACTCGCGGAAGCTAGCCCGAAATGGCCGATATTGACGGGAGAATAACGTGCCTGCTTTAAGCTGCGCAGGACGAGCGCATGAAAGACCGGTTCTTCAGGCCCGCCCCGTAGCTGCCGCAGCAGACCCGAAACATCGGCAGGTTTCAGCAGGCGGCGATGACGGATAATGCCCATCGACGCTAGCGTCCTCGCAATCTCTTCAACCTTGAGCGGATCAGGCGCTTCATGGATGCGATAGAGATTCGGCGCCATAATGCCTTCAAGGTACTCCGCCACGGCTTCATTGGCGGCTATCATGAATTCTTCGATCATCATATGCGCAAGGTTGCGCTCTGCCCTGAGGATCGCCTCCGGATTCCCCTGCAGGTCAAGTAGCACCTCAGGCTCCGGGAGGTCGAAGTCGAGGCTGCCGCGTTTCATGCGTTGCGTCTTCACGAGGCAGCAGAGGATTTCCATGACCTCAAAATCCGGGATGAGCGCCGCATACTTCGACCGCTCAGTTCCGTCTTTGTCGATCAGAATCTTTCTGACCGATGTGTAGGTCATTCGCGCATTGCTGTTGATTACGCTCGGATAGAAGCTCACCTGCCGTCTGATTCCACCGTCGTCGAATTCCATTTCGACCGTGAACGCAAACCGATCCGCGTGCGGCTTCAGGCTGCAGAGGTCCTCGGAAAGCTCCTTCGGAAGCATCGGGACGACGCGATCGGGGAAATAGACGCTCGTTCCACGTTTCCGCGCCTCGACATCCAGCTCAGAGTCCCACGGGACAAAGAATCCGACATCGGCGATATGCACCCACAGCCTGAAGCCGTCGCCCATTTTGCAGACAGATACCGCATCGTCGAAATCCTTCGCCCGCTCGCCGTCGATAGTCACGGTGTTCAACGCGCGGAGGTCCTTCCGCCGGAGGCCACGCACACCTTCGGCGATGGAGGAGGCCCCGGAATGAAGCGCCTTTGCCTCTTCAAGAACTTCATGCGGGAAACGGCGCGGCAGGTGAAACTCATCGATAATGCCTTCAACCTCTTCTTGCGGACTCCGGGGAGCCGCCAGAATCTTCACGACGCGTGCCGAGGCGGGTCTTTTGTCCGTCGGAAACGCAACAATTTCTGCGACGACGGCATCGCCGTCGCGCGCGGTCAACCGGTCCTGGGGGGCCACATACAGGTCAAACGGAATGGAACGAGTCTTCGGAATGATAAAAGACGCCGTGCGATTGATCTGAAGCACACCGGTTATCCTGGCATGAGCCCGATCGAGAATACGAATGATCCTGCCGTCGCGACGCTCACGGTTTTCGACGCGGACAACGACCCGATCGTTGTGCATCGCGCCCATCGCATTGCGCCCGGCGACGAAAATATCTCGCTCTCCCGCCTTTTCAGAGATCACGAAACCGTATCCGTCACGATTGGCCTCGAAATATCCTGTGACAAGGCTCATCTCGTCGGGAAGCCCGTACAGACCCTTGCGGGTTCTGACGATTTCTCCGCGGCCGACAAGCTCGCGCAGCACGCTTTTGATCGACTTCTTTTCGCCTGCCCGGAGCCCCAGTTGCGTCGTCAGGTCGCGGTAACTAATCGGTTTTCTGACTTTTTCGCGGAAGAACACAAGAAGGGCTTGTCCGGTAATCATCTAGAGCCCCTGCTTCTTGCGGAATTCGCGGATTGCACCCATTGCGAGTGTCTCATTGTGAAGCGCAAGTCCTTTCAGTTCTTTGAAATGCTTGTGCACCTTTTTGTCCGTCCCCTTGACGGCATGCTCCAGTGCCATCAGTTCCTTCAGTACCTGCCGGGAGAGTGCGGAATACTGTCTGTATTTCTCTTTCTCGGTCGGAATAGAAAAATCCCCCGGCATCCGCCACTTATCTTTCAGATATATCCAGGACGCAAAATCTTCAATTTTGTATCCCGGCTGCGGGATGATAGTGCCGGAATAATACATATCCGTCACTTTCAATCCCGATTTATCGGCGACAATTGAATACCCGCCCGTGAACGGCTCCGCGGCCCCCTGATCGTCCATATACTCCCATCGGGAGGTCGCCGTCTGTTGTTTCTGATGGCAGCTTACGCAGCTTCTCCCCTTGCCGTAGGGATGAGATGCCTGCTGAATCTCGAGCCAGAGCAGGTGCTTGTTATTGAAGGATGCTTCGAACGTACCGACGATGTAGTAAGGATCGCGCGTCTCCCCGTTCTTCCAGCGAAACTGCACGCCGGAGGCCGCTGGCACGTCAGGCTTGACGGCGCCGACTGCGTGGGGAAAGACCTTTACCGCCATCCAGACGCCTTTCTGGTCTTTCATAAGCAGAGGCGGGCCCTGTATGCCATAATAAAGGGAATATTTCTTCATGGGGTTCTGCTGTCCTGCCACGATTCCTGGCCCCCATATGACTACCTGGTATCCTCGCAATTCATTCACGTGGCACGACGCACAGTCCATATTCCTGTGAACGCTCTTCTCATGCGCCTCCTGTATCCCGATATGGCAGTCCTGGCAGTGCGCCTTTCGCTGCACGTCGCCCATCCCGCGTTCTCCGGTCGTGTGGCAGTCCGTACAGTGAATGTTCTTGCGGTAGTGCACATCGGGGGCCATTCCCGCAGGCACGGAGTAATCTCCGCCGACATAGGTTTCGCCGCGCCGGCTATGCGACGACCCGGCGTGACACATACTCGTATTGCGTCCGTTGCCGCCGCACGATTCCGAAGCAGGCTTGCCGGTGAAGGCATGAGCGCCCTTCTTGCGATCAGGCGCATAGTGGCAGTCGAGACAGCCGGCATGACAGGCGTTGCAGAATTTCTGCTTAGCGATTGCCTGTTCCCTGGTGAGAGGAGTGTTCAACTCCCTGTTGATCGCTTCAGTGTTCTTGTCCGAAAACCCGATTTCCTTGAGCACCTCCGCCGGAGGTACGTCCGCAAAGGACGGCCCTCAATTCTGAGGTCCATATGGCCTGAGCCACGTCGTCATAGTGCGCTGGCGGAAGTTCGTCGCCATAATTGTCGTCTTGAACTGTTTGAGTTCGTCGGGATGGCAGCCCGACTTGCCGCAGGTCTTCCCCGCGATTTCGGGATCGAAATTGAACGTGGTCCTGTCCCTGTCGTGCCAGAGAACGTTCCTGACCTCCGGATGCGGACTCAACTCGCCGTCCTCCTCGATATGGGGCAGCATTGCGCGAATGCGGTCCGATCCCTCCGGTAAGAGCGGCTTCTTTGAGAGCTTCGTCCTCTTGACCGCTCGGCCTTCATAATCGACAAAAAAAGCGGTCAGCATTCCTTCGTGTGCCTTGTCGGCATCCAGAGCACGCCCGTTGCCGAGATGACAATCACGGCATTTTACATTCGGGTGTCTGCTCTCTTTTTCGACCATCTCCTGCGTTATGAGGAACTGCGGATATCCGAGCTGCTCCATACGTTTCTGATCGCCGTGGCAGCGGACACATTCGACGCTCGTATCCTGCCAGGAACGATACCCGAGCACAACAATGACGAGCACGAACTGCACGAAAAAAAGTGTGATGAATTTTCGACTGAATCTGCTACTGAGACTGCTGAGCATCATCAGAGTGACTGACGCTCGGTACTTTGCTGCGGTTTTGCAGGCTGTTGTGCAGCAGACGGCACAACAGGAACCGCTTCAGGCAGAACGAGACGTAGAGACTGGCCGCTCTTGCCGCCATGGGCGATCTCCTTGCCGTCAAACGCGACCTTGAGGCCTCCTGCATTTCCTATCCAGAGACGAAACGTCTCGCGCCCCTCCAGTCGCTGGACATCGCCGGGGTTCAGAAGCATCTCCTTCTTCTCGGACCGGTCAGTGATGACCTGCACCCAGACCTTTTCGACCGCGGTCAGCACCAACACATGTGCGCCCGCAACGGATGTCGGCTTCTGAGCCGATGCCCCGACCGCATTTTGTAGAGGCGGTAACGATAGCCCGCTGCCAAGCGCCTGTTGCTGCGTTTCAGGTTTTGCAGCCGTCCCTCCGGAAGGAGGCTCATCATTCTTGCGGGTCATTTCAGCAGGTTTCGGCATAACCGGTTCGCGGACTATGACATCCGGGGAAATGCTTTGCGAAGACGAAGGGAATGCTCCGTATATCTGGTAGAGAATTGCCGCGCCGACGACGACGAGGATCCCGAAAAAGCCT
>DATHDH010000239.1:0-18534 GCA_035319145.1 Dissulfurispiraceae bacterium
CTCCACAATTAAGATACGCTCGGCCGCGTTCGGAAGCCGATTCGACCATCGCACACTAAACGGATGGATTTGTCTTTGCAATATACGGACCACCGCCGACTCCTTCGGCGGCCTCTTCAGCAGCGCGACATCCAATCGCTGTGCAATGTCGACAGGGTATAACCAGCGTCATACCAAACAAACGGTAAGACTAATGAAAGGTCCGAAAATAAAGGTCAGGAAGGGTCCATTGAAGAATATGGGAGAATAACCTGCGTTATACCCCTTTGCTTCGCTCCGAAGCCCTGTGCTTCAGGCGCTTGCTGAGGGCAGGCTGAGATATGCCGAGCAGGCGGGAGGCAATCGTCTGATTCCCGTGCGAACGCTCCAGGGCAGCATCGATGAGAAGAGTAATCGAATCGTTGATAGTGGGCAGCATATCGAGCTGTTTGTATGGATTCTCGGAAAGCTGCGGAATAGTGTCGACTCCAGCACGCTCCCGGCCCATGGCAGAAAGAAACCGCTCCATGGACAGCACGCCCCCTTTGTGTCTGCTTAAAGCGTCATAAACCATCGACCGCAATTCCCGTATGTTGCCGGGGAAATGATAGGTCTCAAGCAAAACCGCCAATTCGCGCGGCAGCTGCGGTTTATTCTTCTGCAGCGCCCCTGCCGCTTCATCAAGCAATGCATCGAGAAGCGCCGGGATATCCTCTTTTCGCTCACGAAGGGGCGGAACATGGACCCGATGAGTCTGCAGACGGTAATACAAATCCTGCCGAAATGAACCATCATCGATCTTTCTTCGAAGATCCTGATGTGTCGATGCGACAACACGCGCCCTCAAACGGCGCGGACGATCGCTGCCCAGGGGATAGTAATCGCCCTCCTGCAAAAGCCTCAGCAGCTTGACCTGCGACGCCGCACTGAGGTCCCCGATTTCATCAAGAAAAATCGTGCCGCCCCCTGCCTCCTCAATCATTCCCTTTCTGGCCTGATCGGCCCCGGTAAAAGCCCCCCGCGCATGACCGAACAGCGTGTCCGAAAAGAGGTTATCATCAAGACCGGCAACGTTCACGGTCACAAGCGGGGCATGCCGTCCGCACAGCTCATGCAGGGCACGCGCGACCAATTCCTTGCCGACACCGCTTTCACCGGTAATGAGGACCGGCTGAGTGCTCTTCGCGACCGATTCGATATAATGTTGCATCGATCGCATGCCCTTGCTGAAGGCAGCCATTTCACAAAAGGCTTCGGGATGGTCGAGCTCATCCGCGAGAAACCGCTTGCTGAGCTCACGGTTTTCATTTTGCAGCTCGACAAGACGCACGGCGCGAACAACCCCGGCGATGATGCGATCCTCTTCGCTCGTCTTGACGAAATAATCGTATGCACCGTTCTTCATACAATGAACGGCAGTCTCTATCTGGTTCATCCCGCTTATTACGATGCACAGAATATGGGGATATCGCTCGCCGATTTCGGCAAGAATATCTTCTCCTGAGCGATGCGGCATGTTCAGATCAAGGAGGACAACACCGACATCGTGACTTGAAAGCATATCCGTGACGAGCCGGCTGTCGTCGCATTCAATCGTATTCGTAATATTCGAGGATCGTTCGAGGGCAAACGCGAGCGAGCGAATCCAGGCAATTTCGTCATCGACAATCATCACACCGAAAGATGGATAGCCGGGACTCACGTTTTTTTGACCTCCGCAGCAAGCACCGGCAGGAGCAGACTGACGGAAGTTCCCTGCCCTGCGTCGGATGCGAAAGAAAGAGACCCACCATGCTCTTTTACGATCCCCGCCGAGACTGATAATCCGAGCCCCGTGCCGCCGACATTGCGTTTGGTCGTAAAAAACGGATCCGTCACCCTCGGCACATCTTCCGCAGATATTCCGCAGCCGGTATCGGTCACTCTCAGACAAATTGTACCATCACGGGGTTGCGCTGAGGTTTCGAGTGCGATGGTTTTTCCTGTTCCTTGATGCTCCATCGCCTGGCAGGCATTCAGGATGAGATTTACAACGACCTGTTCGATTCGCTGCGCATTGCCGCGAAACAGGGGGAGGTTCTCCGCAAACGACAGGGCAAAACGGCATCCGGACTTCCGCACCGAATTGTCTACCAGACGGATGGCCGCATGAGCAATAATGTTGAGATCCGCCGGCGCCATCGACTCTCCCGATTCGCTCCGCGCAAAGTCTTTGAGATCGTCAACAATTCTCTTGATCCTCTTGGAGCCTTCGTGCATATCGTCCAACATCAACGGAAGCCTGTCCCGAATACGGCTATAGGAGACGCCGCCTAATTCGAAATCGCCGTGATCGCGATAGTAGTCATCAAGGACCTGGCGGGCATCACAAAATGCTTCGGCGACTATCGGAATAGTGAGAAGTATGAGACCATTGGGATTATTGATTTCATGCGCCACACCGGAAACCAGAACGCCGAGCGACGCCATCTTGTCGGCTTGCACAAGTTGTTCCTGACGAAGCCGGAGTTCCTCGGCCGCCCGTTTTCTTTCGAGCACCTCCCGTTCGAGGTCCGCAGTTCTGATCGCCACCTGCTTCTTGAGGGTGCGCGACCACAGCAATGCTCCGGCCAAAGCGATAAGAAAAAGGCTTGTAACGAGCGACCCGTACTTTATAATGCTTCCCAAAGAAATGCCACGCGGCTCGAGGACACCGAGCCATTTGTCGTAAATAACCTGATACTGCCCGGTCTGCTTGAGTATGGCAAGCCCTTCATTAAAACGCGCCAGCAATTCCGTATTGCCTTTTTTTACCGCATAGCAGTATTTGACCGATACAACGCTCCTGGCAACCGGAACAACATTGGTCAGGTGAAGTTGCTGTATGAGAAAGGTAGCTGGCAGGCTCGCGACCACGGCATAGTCGTGCTTCCCGGATGCTACAACGCGAAGGGCATCCGCAGGCGTATCCGTGAGAACGGCCCGCACATTCAGATTCCGTTCGGCGAGATAATCATGAACAAAGCCGCGCCCGTGAAATGCAACTTCTTTTCCCTCAAGTGCTTCGAAGGAATCGACCGGCGGGACACCGACCCGCGAAAAGATCGAATGGTTTACAACCGTATGCGGGATCGAAAAATCGACAACCTGAGCGCGCCCCTCCGAATACGACATCCCTTGCAGGACATCGACAGTACCGTTATCAAGCGCCTTCCGCACATCCACCCAGGCCCCGAGGCGAAACGATATCTTCATGCCCATCACTTCAGCTATGGCTTTTGACAAGTCGACATTGTATCCTGCCGGGTTGCCTTCTTCATCGAGAAATTCATACGGCGGATAGGCTTGATTCCCGCCGATAACAATGACCGGACGCTCAGCAGCGTCCACCGGCTCAATCAGAAGAACGACGGCGCATGCTGGAAAGATGCATGCAATCAGGGCAAAACAGGAAAGCATAACGCGCACAGCCATATGCGGAAAGCTATGAAAATGAATGCTCAGGCCCCGGGAATGCACCTTCTTCCACTTCTCTCCTGTAAGCGCGTATCGCGTCGACACCTATCTCCTTGAGGTTCACATACCTTTTTGCAAACTTGGGCAGAAAGCGCTCGAAAAGACCCAGCAGGTCGTGCAATACAAGCACCTGACCGTCGCAATTCACTCCAGCCCCAATTCCGATAGTCGGAATAGCGAGGCTTTCCGTTACCTGTTTCGCAAGCTCCGCGGGCACAGCTTCAACGACCATCGCAAATGCGCCCGCATCTTCAAGAATTCTGGCGTCTTCCAGGAGACGCGCTGCCGCTTCCTGCGACCGACCCTGCACCTTGAATCCCCCCATGCGATGCAGGGCCTGCGGGGTCAGACCGATGTGCGCCATTACCGGTATCTCGGCCCGTGTCAAGGCTGAAACGACCTCCGCCACCTCGCGGCCGCCTTCCAGTTTGACCGCTTGGGCCCCGGCCTCCTTGATAAAGCGTCCGGCGTTCCGCAGCGCTTCCTCACGGTTTATCTGGTAGGACAGATACGGCATATCGCCGATAACCATCGAGGTCTTCACAGCGCGGGCCACCATCTTCGTGTGGTAGATCATTTCTTCCATGGTGACAGGCAGCGTATTTTCAATGCCTTGAACGACCATAGATACGGAGTCGCCGACAAGAATCGCGTCTATGCCCGCCTCGTCAACCATCTGCGCCGTCGGATAGTCATAGGCCGTGAGCATCGTAATCTTCTGTCCCGCCCGCTTCTTTTTGTAAAAATCATTGACGGTGATCTTCATGACAAGCCTCCTGCATAATGGACAAACGCGACAGTATGTCAGAGCGCGTCAGTCCGTTGTCAGATCGATTTGCGCCACGCGAGCCGTTTTTCGAGCTGGCGCGAGAATGATGTAAAAATATAACACAGAATGAAATAGACGATTGCGATAAACATGAAGATTTCAGTGGGATAGACAAAACTCCGGTTGTTGATTTGCGTCGCCACATGCGTCAACTCGGAGACCCCGACGATAAACGCCAGAGAGGTATCCTTGATGAGCGACACGAACTGATTCACGAAAGATGGAATCATGTTGCGAAGCCCCTGCGGCAGAATTACGTAAACCATCACCTGCCAATGTTTCAGGCCGCTCGATCGCGCGGCTTCGGTCTGGCCCTTGGGAATGCTTTCTATCCCGGCCTTGACAATCTGTGACATATACGCCGACGTGAAAAGCGTCAATGCCGCAATGACCGTCTGCGTTTCTCCGACAGGTCTTCCCATCATCGCCGGAACAAGGAAATAGCACCAGAAAATAACCATCAGAAGCGGCATGCCCCGGACAAAATTCACAAACGCTCCCGACGTATACCGCAAGATCTTGTTGCGCGATACATTCATCAATCCGAGGACAAGACCGCCCCAGAATGAAAGGAAACAGGATGCCACCGCCAGGTAAATGGTGAGCGCCAGCCCTCCGATGGGACCGTCCGGCCACGCACCGACCATGAAATAGACGATGTTTTCCCTGACGACCGTGAAGTCGAGACCGGTTTCCATATCTTCTTATCCCGTTCGGTGCAGGACTTTCCTGCTGTACATCGTTACCAGCGCGGTTATCACGAAAGAAAGCGCCACATAGATGAGGGTTGCGGCGGTAAAGGCCTCAAAGGCCTTGAATGTGTATGCCTCCACCTGTCTAGCCTGATACGTAAGTTCGGCGACGCCAATGGTCATGGCAAGAGAAGAGTTCTTGGTAAGGTTCAGGAACTGGCTTATGAGCGGCGGGATCGTAATGCGAACCGCCTGGGGGAGGATGATATATTGCATCGAACGAAGATAGGAAAAGCCCGCGCTTCGAGAGGCCTCCATCTGCTCCTTCGGGATCGAGAGAACGCCCGATCGGATATCCTCTGCAATGAATGCAGAGGTATAGACCGTCAGGGCGATGACAGCGGCAGCGAACTCGAAGTCCATGCTGTTGAGCCAGGTATTAACAGATTCAGGCAGAATCTTGTATGAACCGAAATACCAAAAGAAAATCTGAACCAGGAGCGGTGTGTTGCGGAAGAACTCGAGATAGCCGTGGGCAAACCACCGGACCGGCCTCACCGAGCTCATCCGCATTACCGCAATAAGAAGCCCGAGCAGAAAAGAGAGGACGATCGAGATCAACGAAAGCTCTATCGTGATCTTTACCCCGGTGAGCAGCCATTCGTAGTATTGCCCCCCGGTTACGACCGACCAGTCAAATTCATACTTGAGCATGAATCAGGAAATCTTCAACTCTATTTGTCCGCAACGATCTTGAATACCCGCGGCATCGGCAGATCGGAGTGCGGACCGAACCACTTGTCGTAAATCTTCTTGGCTTCGCCGTTCTTTTCCATATCGAGGATCGTCTTGTTGACGAAGTCTACGAATTTCTTGTCACCCTTTCGCATGCCGAGTCCGTACGGTTCATCCGAAATCTGGATGCTCGGGATCTCGAACTGTTCCTTGTTCGGGGCCTTGGCACGCAGGCCTGCGAGAATCGTCTCATCCGTCGTCACTGCTACAACCTTGCCCTGCTGCAGCGCGAGAAATGCCGGCGGATAATCGTCAAACGAAAGAACGGTTGCATTCGGGAGGGCTTTTTTCGCGTTCTGCTCCGATGTCGAGCCCTTTGCCGTACCGATCTTCTTGCCGTCCAGATCCTTGAGGCTGGAGACGGTCCCTTTCTTCACCAGGAATTTCTGACCGGTGAAGAAATACGCATGACTGAAGTCGATCTCTTTCGCACGCTCGGCGGTTTTGGTCATTGTCGCCGCAATCATGTCGATATTGCCTTCCTTCAACTGCGGCATCCGGCTCGCCGAAGTGACTGCCTTCAGCTCAAGCTTGACCCCGAGTTTTTTGGCGATTGCGTTACAAAAATCGATGTCATATCCGACGATCTGGCGCGATTTGGGATCAACAAAACCGAACGGCGGTGTTGAGTCCTTGACCCCGCAGACCAGCACCCCTTTCTTTTTGACCACATCATACGTGTCCTCTGCGCTGCATGCGACGGCAGCACAGAAAATGACCAGCACAGCGAACACTGCAAAAACCGCCAGTTTCCTCATCTGTTCCTCCTTGCTGAATAGGCATGCCGTACGGCAGCCACGATTTAGGCATCTGCATGCATCGGGGTGAGAATCTGCTTCAAAAACTGCTGGGCGCGCTCATGCTGCGGATTGAGGAAAAACTGCTCCGGCGGCGCTTCTTCGAGGATCGCGCCGTGATCCATGAACACAACGCGATCGGCGACCTCCCGGGCAAAGCCCATCTCATGCGTGACGACGACGAGCGTCATGCCGGTATGCGCAAGATGCTGCATGACGAGCAGAACCTCGCCGATCATTTCAGGATCGAGCGCCGAAGTCGGTTCGTCAAACAAAAGGATCTTCGGCTTCATCGCAAGCGCCCGCGCAATCGCAACGCGCTGCTGCTGCCCCCCGGACAGCTGCGCCGGGAATGCATTCTTCTTTTCGGCGAGACCGACCCTCTCCAGAAGCGATTCGGCGAGGGCCTCAGCTTCCTTGTTCGGTATCTTCCGCACTTTGACGGGAGCAAGCGTAATATTTTTCAGGGCGGTCAGATGCGGATACAGGTTGAACTGCTGAAATACAAACCCTATCTCCGCCCTGAGCGCATTGATGTCTATCTTGCGATTGGTAATGTCATGGCCATCGACGCTCAACTTGCCTTCGTTGATCGGCTCCAGTCGGTTAATGGTCCTGATGAGTGTCGACTTGCCTGATCCGGAGGGGCCGCATACGACAACGGTCTCATTCTGCTTCACCTGCAAATTGATATTGTTGAGGACATGAAGGGATTTAAACCACTTGTGCACGCCTTCGAACCGGATCATGGCTGCTCCTGACGAACGAAATCACAAAAAGCCTTTGGTATTGTAGGGTTCCGTTCCCAAAAAAATCAACGGAATGAAGTCGGAGCGGCTAAAGCGCAGGGCGAATGGCCTTCAGATTCAGCTGAATGGAACGGCCGCCCTCCCACTCATTGATGACCGGGACAAAGGCGGCATCGATCCGTGTTCCGGACTCAACCATATCGAAAAATCCGCCGAAATCAAAGCCGATGCTGTCGACCCCGCGACCGTTGCCGCGCAGCGACATCTTCAGATGGTTGTTGCCGACAATCCTCGGATTGGCCGGTTCGAGGCCCCGGCAGCCGAAAATCGGCTCGGCATTTCCATAGCCAAACGGTTCCATCTGCATTATTCCATGGACAAGGTCATAGGTGATATCCGACATTTGAAGCGCAGCGTCGATCTCGATCACCCGGACAAAGTCGTCGGCTGTAAGCTTCTTCTCCATACTCTGGGCAATCCGCTGTCTGAATTCGTCGATATCCGATGCCGCCAAGGCAAGTCCGGCTGCCTGACGATGGCCGCCGAAGCGCTTCAACAGCGCACTGCATTCGCAGAGGGCCTCATACAGGTTGAACGGAGGGATACTCCGTGCCGATCCCTTGGCGATTCCGTCTTCAAGCGCAAAAACAAAGACCGGACGATAGTATCGTTCCGCAATGCGCGACGCAACAATTCCAAGCACGCCGGGATGCCATCCCTCTCCGGCCAGAATTATCGGTCCGTCGCCGCCGGCCTGTGCCGTCAACTGTCTTTGCGCTTCGGAAAAAACGACCTCCTCAACCTCTTGACGACGGCTGTTCAGCGTCTGCAGCCACTGTGCGCATTCCGACGCCTCGTCTTCGGAGCGTGTCGTCAGGAGCCGGACCACGGCACCGGCATCATCGACACGTCCCGCGGCATTGATTCTCGGGATGAGAAGAAAGGGGAGAAAAGAAGACTTGAAATAGTCGGGACGAATGCCCGATGCGGCCTTCAGGGCCCGAATGCCGACCCGCTGATTCGACTGAATCAGCTTGAGCCCCTCCCTGACAAAGATGCGATTATCACCGATGAGCGGAACGACATCCGCGGCAGTCCCTATCGCCGCAAGATCGAGCAGAGGCTGCAGATCGTCAAGCCGGTTGTCAAAAAGGGCCTGGGCGAGTTTGAACGCAACCCCGGCGCCGCAAAGATGTTTCAACGGCGTTTCATCGGGAAGCAGCTTCGGATTGACGACGGCAACGGCGGCGGGAACAGCATGAGTCCGCTGTCCTGCATGACTGCCCGGTTCGTGATGGTCGGTAACGATAACATCCATGCCCGCTGCGGCAGCTTCCGCAACCGTTTCAAATGCTGAAATGCCACAGTCAACCGTTATGATTAAATCAGCACCGAAGCGTCTGGCGGCATCGATTCCTTCCCGGCCGAAACCATATCCATGGGCGATCCGGTTCGGGATAAAGTAACCGCATTCGATCTCGAGCATCCCGAGCATTTCAACCATAATCGCGGTCGCCGAAACTCCGTCTGCATCATAGTCGCCGCAAATGAAAACGCGGCTGCCGCGCCGACGCGCTTCCATAATACGTGCCACGGCGTCGGCCATTCCCGGCAGGTCGAAGGGGTCAGAAAGTTTTTGGAGCGAAGGACGGAGGAAGGTATCGAGCTGTTCTGCGCTCTTGAGGCCGCGGTTTATGAGTACCTGCGCGAGCGGCACCGGAACAGAGGCCACTCGGGCGACATAATCGACATACTCCGGATTGGTCCGGTTGACCAGCCATTTGTATGTCGCAGGCGCCGGCACCAGGTCTATTTCTTAGCTCGAATGTCTTTTTTACCGAGCAGGATGACGACCGGGCTCGCCACAAAAACCGATGAATACGTTCCGATAATAACGCCGATCAGCATCGCAAACGCAAAGTCGTGAATAACCTCACCGCCGAACAGAAAGAGGGCCAGGGCACTCAGAAAGACCGTCAGCGATGTTACGATCGTGCGCGATAAGACTTCATTGATGCTCCGGTTTACAACCGCTTCGACCGGTTCGCGGAGATATTTTTTGAGGTTTTCACGCACCCGGTCAAAGACGACGACCGTGTCGGTCAGAGAATAACCGGCGATTGTCAGGAGCGCACTCAAGAGAATGAGATTTATCTCTTTGCCCATCACGAAAAAGACGGCAAGAACAGCCAGCACGTCATGAAAGGTTGCGATAGTCGCGCCCACGCCAAAGCGAAACTTAAAGCGGAACGCAATATAGGCGAGAATTCCGATAATCGCGTACAGCACCGCCCACAGGGCGTCCTCTTTCAGCCGCGATCCGACTTTCGGACCGATTTCGGTCGTCGAATCAACCACCGGTTTTTTATCGGCAAAGCTTTGGGCCAGGATTTGCGTGATCATTTCGGTAAACCCGCCGAGCTTCTCCTCCTGCTTTTTGACCCTGATAAGCACCTTGTTTTCGCTCGGCAGGTCCTGGAGATCAAAGTCTTTCAGCCCGCCCTTCTCGAGGGCGAGGCGCACATCATGCAGCGGGACCCCCTGGGTGAATTTGATCTGCACTGCCGTACCGCCGGCAAAGTCGACACCGAGATTCGCTTTTCCGTTGGCGATCGCAAAGACGGCAAACAGGCCGAGGAGGGAAAGCGCACCGGAAAAGATAAACGCATACATGCGCTTGCCCATGAAATCGAGATTGGGGTTTTTGATTAATTCCATCATATGCTGAGCCTCTTTACATCCTTGTTCGCATGCAAGATGTCAAACACCGTTTTCGTACCGATAAGTGCGGTAAAAAGATTTATGGCAACGCCGAGACTGAGGGTCACCGCAAACCCCTTAATCGGGCCGGTTCCGAACTGAAAAAGCACCGCGGCCGTAATGAGCGTCGTCACATGAGAGTCGAATATCGTCCAGAAGGCCTTTTTATAACCGCCTTCCACCGCCGAACGGGGCGTCTTCCCGGCACGAACCTCTTCACGCATACGCTCGAACATGAGGACGTTGGAGTCGACCGCCATGCCGACGGCCAGAATAATGCCGGCAATACCCGGAAGCGTCAGCGTTGCATTAAGGGCAGCCATCGCGCCGATCAGCAGCACGATATTCAGAACAAGAGCAAAATCTGCAATAACCCCGGAGAGGCGGTAATAGACAATCATGAAGATCACCACTAGGAGAGTTCCGACCAAACCCGCAAGCTTGCCCGCCTCAATGGAGTCGCGGCCCAAAGAAGGGCCCACCGTCACATTCTGGAGCGTTTTCACCGGCGCCGGAAGGGAACCGGCCCTCAACACGATGGCGAGGTCCTTCGCTTCATCCATAGAAAAACTGCCGGTAATCTGCGCATTCCCGCCGCTTATCTTTTCCTGGATGACCGGCGCCGAATAAACATTGTCGTCTAGGATAATGGCAAGGCGCTTCTTGACGTTCTTGCCAGTAATATCCTCGAATATCTTCGCTCCGTGGGAATTAAAGACAATCGACACATGCGGCTCATTGAAGCGCTGATCAATGGCCACACGCGCTTCCGTAAGCTCCGCACCGGTCAGCAGCGTCTCTTTCTTGAGTAAAACCGGCCGTTTTGTGACGACCCCGGTTTCCTTATTGACAATCCGCTGAAAGAGCACTTGATCGCCTTCAATCAACCTGCCACCGAATTTGTCCAGCAGCTTCTGCTCCTCTCCCTGCAGCACGGCAGCAGGAAGTTCGGCGGCAAGCGGTGATTCGTCGTCGACAATCTTGAACTCCAGCAGAGCGGTCTTTCCGATGATGTCGACCGCGCGCTTAGGATCCTTGACGCCCGGGAGCTGCACGACAATCTCGTTGTCGGCCTGACGGTGGATAACCGGCTCCGCAACGCCAAACTGATCAATGCGGTTGCGAATAACTTCCAGCACCTGATCCGTCGCCGTATCTTTAATTCGCTGAGATTCCTTGTCGGAAATCCTGCCTTGAAGCGCCCCTTTATTGTCGGCAAGAGCCAGGACAGGGAACGTCTCCTCGACAACCTTGCGCACCTCGGGGGTCGCCGGCGTAATCACTATGGAGAGCCCCTCACGTTTGACGGACGCCTGCAGCTTTTTCTTTTCGAACTCGGAACCGAGCGCGGCTGCCATGCGCTCTGTCGCGATCTCAACGGCCTTTTCCCCCTCGACTTCAAAGACGAGATGCAATCCGCCCTGCAGGTCGAGTCCCAGAACAATGCCTTTATCCGGCATGTTCTTCTTCCACCACTCCGGCATCTGCTGAAATACCGGCGTGTTCGGCAGAAAAAAGACTGACGCAAGAACAACGGTGGCAGCGATCAGTATGACGCGCGAAAGGACTTTCGTGTTCATTTTCTCCGGCCTTCTCTCCTACTTGTCTTTTTCAGCGGATTTTTCGCTGTCGGTGCGAATATGCGACACGGAGTTCTTGCTCAATTCCACCGTTGTGTTGGGAGCGATCTTGACATCAACGGTACTTTCCCGAACCCGTTCAATAACGCCATAGATGCCGCCCGCAGTCACGACCTTGTCGCCCGCCTTCATGGCATCGAGCATCTTTTTGAAGTCCTGCGCCTTTTTCTTCTGGGGACGAATGAGGAGGAAATAGAAGATAGCAAAGATTATGACAAGAGGGGCGAAACTAGTAAGCATCGCCTCCAACCCGCCGGACTGCCCGCCGCCCTGGGGGGCAGGGGCCATAGCGTGGGCCTCGGTAACAAAACTCCATATGGTCTGCATCAGACACCTCCGATGTCGTTAATAGAATGCAAGAATACGAAAGGCCGGCATGCAGCCGGCAGAAAATACAGCATTTATACTAGCAGGCAGATATGGGAAATCGCAACAATCCGGTCTTTATTGGCCATAACTATCCAAGGACCCAGGCACCGTGAGTGAAGAAGCGACCGTGTGCTCCGTGTCGGGCCTTCAGATTCGACCCGACGGTGAACCAGCTCGCTCGGAACCGAACAGCAGGGCAGTTCGTGGGCTATCTGAATCAGAACGACCAAAACGCACGAATTCCCACCTGATAATAATGAAAAGACCCACCTCCGCCGGCGCCGACCGCATTATTGCCGGCTTCAAACGGAATCTCAAGCCCGAATGTCCCGAATGCACGGTATCCTAGTGTGCCAGCGCCTCCAATCACAAAATTGCTGTTGTGATCGCCATAGCGGGAAAATGATTCATGGCCGACATACGGTTCAAGAGAAATATAGAACGGTTTGCTTTCGGCGGCAAAGGCCAGAAATACCTGATTGGACAGAAAATTGTCGGGATCGAAATAGCCGCCGAAACTCTGTCGCCGAAAGTCCATAAAACGCACGCGATACCCGACTCGCATCCATGGGTTCACCATCAGACGATACGAGATCCCGGCTGAAAGATCGTATGCGGAGTTGTCGTCCGAATAGTCGCGATACGCAATACTGCCGAAGACGGTAAAGCGATCCGAGAGATCTTGCGTCCCGGACACCGAAAAATTATACAGGCGAATACGCTTTTCAATCACTTCGGCAGTATCGGTCATGAATTCGCGCGCTGCCGAAATAGCGATCTTGCCGCGCCCCACATCCAAATCAGAGCTGACCTTCCAGCCGAAAACTCCTGCCGGAGACGCCCAACTGATGCCTGCGCCGAGTCCTCCATAATAGGGCATGCGGGCATACCCGCCGAGGGTGAAAACCTCGCTCGTCGCATGGAGCCCCGGTGCAGTCGCATTGACATGCTGGTAGTCGAGCATTGTCTTTACGTTTCCCAGCCAGGTCGAACCGCTCATCCCGATGCGGCTCACATTGTTATGATCTGAGTCATGGTAATAGGAAACCCACGGCGACAGCATCGAATCAAATCGCAGATCTTTTGCATCACGCAATTCCCGATAAGCTTTCAATTGATACGGCCACACCCAATAGAGCATCGAGAAATTTTCGTTTGCCTGCAACCGAAGTCCGCTCGACACATATGCATGGGTCAGACCTTCCCGAATGTCAAAATCATCGCCCGAGGCAAGAAGCGACTGATAGAGAGGGATCGCCAGCCGGTAACGATGCTGCAGCCGGTACGCGCTTGCCTGCACCGTGAGCGCCTGCCGGTCATTCGGAGCAACAGCCAGTATTTTGTCGATTTCCGCGAGACAGGCATCATACTCCCCGGACCACAACAATACCCGTGCGTACTGCAAACGCGCTGCATTGTTTGCCGGGTTGGTCCGAAGCAATGTTTCGAGTTCCTGGCGCGATTCAGAAAGCCTCCCGCCCCAGGAAAGGACGGTCGCCATGCTCAACCGGTCTTCATCAGTAAAGTCCCTCTTCAGCGACAACGCCTCCAAATAGGCATCTGCTGCTTTTCCATGTTCTTGAGCCGCGGCAAATTGATCGCCCAACAGCTTCTTTTCCGAGCCGGCATCGGGCTGTCTGGGGGCAGCAGGCGGTTCAACAAGAACGTTCCCTTTCAGGGCTTTCGGCGTCTGTGCAACGCGGGCTATCTCCCGGAACAGCTCTTCCTTCTCGCGCTGCTGATACGCGAACTGGGGTTTCAGCAGTTCTCCCGCAGCACGCGCATCGCCCTCGCCCTTCAATGCCAGCAATGCATATGCATAGCCGATTCTCGTATCGAAATCTTCGGCTGAATTCAGAAGTCCCTCGTACAGGGGAATCGCGCCCTGTGGATCACCGGTCACACGCAACACATCGGCCTGAATGCGAACCGCTTCCCTGTTGCCGGGATCCCGGCGCAAGACCTCTTCGGCGATCGTTCGAGAACGATCAAACGTGCCTTCCCAGAAATAAACTTCCGCAAGAAGGATTTTCGTTTTATTGTTTGCGTCATTTCGCCCCGTAAGTTCTTCGAGCGACCGCCTTGACTCGGGCAGCATTCCGCCCCATGCCATAACTCTCGCCATATCCAGGACTTCGGCGTCTTTAAACCCTTTTTCAAGCTCCATGGCCTTGACATAAAGCTTGGCCGCACCTGAAAAATCCTCCTGCCGGGCCAGTTTGTCCCCCGCGATCTTGTACTGCATGCCTTCTGATATCTTTTTTGCCGGTCTCTTTATTCCCTTCTTGGCCGGCTTTTTTGCGGTCTTTTTTACCGTTTTCTTGGTTCCGTTTGTTTGCTCGGCACTCGCCGCCGATGCAGCATTCAGCGTGAAAGCCGTCAGTACTGCCAGGCAACAAACAATATAAAATAGGCGTTTTGTCATTTCTTCACCTCAATAAGAGACTCTAATCCATAAAGATTAATAGACCCTTGGACGTTGAGACGGGGAATTTCGGTCCTGCTCTCTTCAAGTATCATGAAGCCGGGGTTCGAGGTGAGCAGATACCGGAACCCCTCTTCACGGGCAATGGCAACGGTACGTTCCGTGTACGAACCGTACGGCCATGCGAGAATATCGGATGGTTTGCCAAGTTCCTGTTTCATGATACGCTGAAAGGTTCTCAAATCATTCTGAACCACTTCGTCGGGAACCCCGGCAGCTCCGCGATGCTGAAACACGTGGAGATCCTGGGTGTGACAGCCGAAATCAATCAAGCCACCGGTTGAAAGATAGCGATATTCGTCCCAACTCAGCATCGGACGGTTGTCGTTGTCTCTGAACGGCAAATATGCTCCGACGTATCTCCCGATTATATTAACGGTCGCCTTGAACCCGTACATTTGAAACAACGGATATGCATACTCGAGGAAAGAGGCATATCCATCATCGAAGGTAATAACGATTGAACGATCCGGGACGGTTCCCGCTTCAATATCTCTGAGGGATACCGCACGAACGCCGTGTTCATAAAGCCACTCCATCTGCGCCGCAAAATCGGACGCGAGTATGCAATATGCATCCATGTTGTGACCGGAGATATCATGATAGAGAAGAACCGGAATCTTTTGAGCCCGCGCGGCGAAAGCCGCCCCCTCAAACAAGGGAATCATCACGAGCATGCCTGCGCACGCAAGAAAGGAGCGTCTCGTCATCGAGCAGTGTGTCATCGCACCCGCCCCAAGACACTCGCAATTGCCGGAATACAGGACTTGGCATAGAAATGAAAGGTCGGAACGTTCCAGGCGTTCCAGGTATAAGTTCTGATATCTTGCGACTCGCCGCTTGCCGGCAGCAGATCAGCAATGCCGTTTCCGCTCGCTGTGTGTTCCGCAAGCAGACCGCGCCCTGAGGGTTTATACGAACAGGCGAGAAAGCGAATGCCGTCGGTCGAAGCAGTCGTCTTATTCCCTGTCCGCCACAGCACTTCCTTCGAACTCGGATCGGTAAACTGGAGCAGGCCCCACGGAATACGCATTTCGATCAGCCGTCCATTCACCGAAAAGTCTGCGAGCGAATTATAGAAAGGATGTTCGGGATCGAGCGTGCCATGCACAAGCCCGCTCATCGAAAAAACACGCGGCGGGAAGAACTGCTTTCCGTCCTTGCTGGTTCTGCGTTCATTGGTCCTGCTCTGAAGGATCACCCACGCCCCTTCATTCGATTTGACCGGACAGATGGCCTTGCGCTCCACATTCAGATATTTATCATATGATTTCGCGATCAGGATCCTGCTCGTCTCTTTGCCGTTCAGATGCACCAGGAACTTCAGTCCGACGGGACTCTCAAACCCCACGTCAAAGGGAAGAACCGTCTCTCCGACAAGGGGTGCACAGGTATCGATTCCTATCAGATAATTTGCATGGGAAAAGTCCACTGCAGATTCGCTCTCGAGACAGCAATAGACGAATCCCTCATCATGGCGCACGGAAAAGCATCGCAACGTGCGGGACGCATCGCCGCCGTCATCGAAACGAAAAACCGCGGGCTGAGATTTCCGGTAGAGTATGAATTCGTCTCCCCACTCCTTCCGGTTGCCGGTCAGGGTGACGATTTTCCGGGGATAGCCGGGATAAGCCCCGATAAGGCCGTAATTTTCTTCCGCATCCTGGAAGTTGAACCAAAACGGTTTGCGAACCGCCGGCACTTCGTAGTCGAAAAAAAGCCAGTTGCGCTTGAACCATTCGTCAAACCAGCTGAACAAAACGCCTCCGGCAAGACCGGCATCGCGGATCGTCCGTATCATCGTTGCATCGATTTCGCCCTGGCTTTTTTCCGTGTGACCGCCGTGATGCCAACCGAGCCGATGCCAGTGCGCCACTTCCCTGCTGCTCGGAACGCCGAACTCCGCTACAACGATGGGCTGATCCCCATGATGGCGCCTGAGCAGTTCGAGATAGGTCTGATAAGGATTCCGCTCCTTTAGATAGTCGTTATTCATAAAGTCCGGGTAGTACGGATATGCGTGATACGATGCAAAAAAGCTGGTTTCCCCTTTGGGCCGTATTTTTGCGAGATCCAGGCTCTCCGAATCCTCATTTTCGCTGCATTTCCTCGTCTCGACCGGCTGACCCTGCCAACGCAAACCGTCCTCATACACGGATTCCGAAGGATGCACCAGCGGATCCAGCGTCGGCCAGCAAATTGTTGATACCGGATGAACTACGCCATATCCATTAGAGGAATAGCGGCACACATAATCGCATATCCGCGCAATCCAGCATTCGAAAGGCGTCCCTCCCCGGATCGTAAGATGCGTCCCATCGTAGTCGCACGGCACACGACCCTGGGAATCATTAAATGCCCTGACCGGGCAACTCTCCCACTCGCGACCGACAATATAACCGATGAGATACGGAGAAATATCTTCAGTATACGTTCCGCTCGGCAGCCCCGGCCTTTCCGGAAAGGCGGCCGATCCGAACACGACATCAATCGCCTCGCCGATATTTTGATGGACATAACGGATATATTTTTCATTTGCGAGATCGCTGTCGTCAGGGAATTCCGCCCAAATCCCCTGGAGCAGAGAGATTTGGGCGCCGCCCTCGTTCACTTCGGCTAATGCTTCATAAAACGCCGGGGGATGTATGGTATAAATTCGGACGGTATTGAAGCCGATCCGGCTCATCTGCCGAAACCAATCAAGATACGTGCCCTTTTCCACCGGATATTCGCCGGGGAAATAACCTGGCAGACCGAGCCCGAGATTAACTCCCTTCACATGAAAAGCAGTCCACTTCCCGCCCGTTTTTCGTTCAATGATTGATGATTTTGTGCGAAAATTTGAAAGTCGCTGTTTTTTAGACGGCTTGCGGGGTTTTGCTATGCGCGCCTGTATCGCTGCCTGCGCGCGTCTCAGCGGTTCATGCGCAGGTTGCAGTTCCAACCCTTTAGAGTACGCCCAGCGGGCTTTCAGCGGATCGCCAAGAGACTCAAAAGACCTTCCCAGGCCCCACCATGCGATGGGAGTGGCTTTCTCATCCAGTGCGCGGCGAAAAATGTTGACTGCCTCCTGATAGTGCCCTCGTGACAGAGCCAGTTGCCCCAACTCCTCACTGCGCACGCTGCCGGGCCCCCTTCTTCGGCTGTTCGCGGGACAATTCCCACTTGCGCCAACCGATAAGGAACTGGAAGAATGCCTGCACGCGCCAGAATGAATTCATCTGGCGGTAGCCGAAGTTCTCAAGAACCCCGAATACAAGCAGGAGAAAGAGGTGCTCCCAGCCCGGATAGCGGCGGTAAGTGATTTCCTCGAGAAATACGCCGGCGACGGACAGGAATATGCCGTAGAAAACAGCCAGAATCAGAAACAGCACAAAGAATTCATAATTGATGAGACCGAATACGTAGGCACCGATTACGGCAATATAGCCCAATATTTCGACCAGCGGGCTGAACGCTTCCACAAACAGGTAATACGGCATCACGCTGAGCCCCAATGAGCCGTAGCGCGGATTGAACAACACCCCCCTGTGACGGACAATACTCTGGAGCAGCCCGAGATGCCAACGTCTCCTCTGCTTCGCGAGGGTGCGGATCTTTTCGGGCACCTCTGTCCAGCAGATTGGATCCGTGACAAAATTTATGAGATAAGGCAACTTTTCTTTCCGGTAATGACGATGAAGTCTTACCACCAATTCCATATCCTCGCAGACGATATCGCAGGCATATCCGCCGACCGCAAGAACCGCCGACTTCTGAAATAGAGAAAAAGCACCGGACAGAATAAGCGTGGCGTTCAGAAAATCGAGTCCGACGCGACCGAAAAGAAAGCCTCTCAGGTACTCCACGATCTGGAAGTTTGCGAGAAAGCTCTTCGGCAATCCGATGCGCTCGATGAAGGCGCCGCGCAACTTCACGCCGTTCATGACGCGAACCACTCCTCC
>DATHDH010000240.1:0-7343 GCA_035319145.1 Dissulfurispiraceae bacterium
GCCCGGCACCTCGGCATTGAAGTCTCAGAGGTCGGCCCCGGCAAAGCCAGGGCCAGCATGCAGATTCAGCCTTTCCATCTGAACAGCGCCGGGTCTTTGCACGGCGGCGCCATTTTTGCGCTCGCCGACGCCGCCTTTGCGGTCGCATCGAATTCACACGGAACCCTTGCCGTTGCAATCAATGTAAGCATCTCATACTTCAAGGCGTTAAAAACAGGCATTCTTCATGCGACCGCTGAGGAGATCTCGATCAACCCCAAGCTGGCGACCTATCTCATCAGCATCACCGACGCTGATGGGACAGCCGTCGCGTTGTTCAACGGAACCGTTTACCGCAAGAAAGAGCGCCTGGAGGATTTGGTCAAGAGAGTTTGATTGAGGCAAAACTGCCCGATAATTAACTGAAGATATTCGGCCAGGTGTCGCGCGCCACGCGGAGAAGCGTGAACACAACGAAGAGGACCAGCAGTAAAACGGCGACTGTTTTGGCGCGAAAGCGGCCGGTGCGCCCTTGATCAATAAAGGGGATGAGAAGCAGCAGGCCGAAATAGGCTACCGGGAAAACAATCGCGCCGATAAATGCACTCTTCCCGGGAAAATAGACAAGCACCTCGAACAACCAGAGAAAATACCATTCCGAACGGGGTTGGAACTGTCGCGTAAAGTCTATTGCTCGCCCGGGTGAGGGGGGCCAGAGCATGGCGATGATGAGAAGGAGTTCGAATCCGACAACCGCTGCGAAAAGAATTTCCGCGAGATAGTCGGGATAGAACCTCTTTTCGGACTGTTCGGACACGGACTGTTCTTGTTCGGCCGCCACTCTATAGTCTCCGCGCGATTCCCTGCCGTTTAATCATATGAAAATGCATCCAGAGCAGAATTCCCATGGTAAGCGGCAAATACAGAATATGCATGCTGTAGAACCGCACCAGCGTCGCCCCGCTGACATCGGCACTGCCCCGTATGGCATACATTAGCGTTTCGCCGATAAAGGGAATGGTCTGAATCATCGCCGTCCCGACCTCTGTTGCCCAATATGCACGCTGATCCCACGGCAGGAGATAGCCGGTAAACGCCGACGCCATCGCCGCCAGGAACGTACAGGCACCGACCATCCAGTTCAGCTCTCGCGGCGGGCGGTACGCACGCATTGCAAAGACTCTGACGGTATGCAGAATGATCATGATGATGAGCAGGCTCGCAGACCATTTGTGAATGCCGCGCACGAGCCAGCCGAGGAAGACCTCCTCGGTGATATGCACGATGCTGCGATAGGCCTCCTTTTCGGAAGGGACATAGTAAACCGATAGCAGCAGCCCGGTAAAAACGAGGAGGAGAAAATAAGTGAAAGCCAATCCGCCGAAGCAATACGTGTAGTTCAACCCGTCGGGAATACGCCGCTGCAGAAAGCGCTTATGAGGCCGCTTGATATGAAAGCGGGCATCGACCCAATCGAAGAGCCTTCCCATCAGATCTTCACCCCCACCAGCACTTTGCCTTTTTCGATCTTCAGCGGCAGCTGCATGAGCGGCGCAGGAGGCGGCCCGCTGATTACTGCGCCATGGATATTATATTTGCCTCCGTGACATGGGCAAATAAACTCCTTCTTGTTCGCGTCCCAGCTCACAAAACAACCGAGATGGGTACAGACAGGCGAAAAGGCGACGGCGCCCTCGTTACGACCGACAACATACACACGGTTCACCATGATGAGGTCATGCTCGTCAGACCGAACGCTGAAGGTAACCATGCGGACGCCGCGACGCGGCAGGTCATCTTCCTCCATGAGGTAAACATACTGCTGCCGCCTTTCAGCGAGACGGGGAGGATACACATATAGTACGGATGCCCCGATCATCGGAAGTCCGAGGGCAGCAAACGCATAAATCATTTTTTTGAGAAAATCTCTTCGTTCCATAGAAAAAGCGGCCTGAGCCGCGCCCAGGCCGCTTTCCGGGTTGTGCTAGTTTTCCGCACTATTCAAAGCGTCATGAAAAGGCTTGCCGACTTTGAAATGAATCGCCCGCTTTGAAGGCACCTGCACCTTCTCGCCTGTCTTCGGATTGCGAGCGGTTTTGCCTTCACGAATCTTCAGCCTGAAGTTCCCGAACCCGCGGATTTCGATCTTTTCGCCCCGCGCGAGCGCGTCTTTCATGCCGTCAAAGATCGTGTTGATGATAGTCTCAACCTGTTTCTTCGTAAGTCCTTCAACCTTCTCAGTCACCTTTTCGATAAGCACGGAACGGGTCATGATTCCTCCTTGCCGAGTGAGTCGGGTGCCGTGGCGCCCGGTTTCCTCAGGGCATATATTGGTATTTCAGTTCTAAATTCGGTGCGTATTTGAGAAAGCCCTCCGGGATCTCGCCGCGCAGGATTTCCATCAGGGCATTTTTTTCCTTTTTGGTCACAATCTCGGGCTCTCCCTTGATGCCGACCATCTTTGCGGTTACGCTCACCGCATATTCGAGATCGCCCAGTTCATCGACAAGTCCTATCTGCCTGGCTTGATTCCCGGAATAAATCCTGCCGTCCGCTAGCTCGCGAACCGTTTCAACCGGCATCTTGCGTCCCTCGGCCACCGCCACAATAAACTGCTCATGCACATCATCCATGACGCCCTGCACAATCTTCCGCTCTTCATCACCTATGCCACGAAAGATAGACGCCATCTCCTTGTGCTTGCCGCTCTTTACGACATCAGCCTTCACGCCGAGCTTTTCGAATAACCCCTTCAGGTTCGGGATTTGCATGATTACGCCGATCGAGCCGGTGATGGTGCCTGGATTGGCGATGATTCTCGATGCCGGGGCTGAAATATAGTATCCTCCCGAAGCGGCAACCGACCCCATCGAGACGACAACTTTTTTGGTCTGCACTGCCTTCTTGATCTCATCATGGATCTCCTGCGACGGCACAACGCCGCCGCCGGGGCTGTTGATGCGAACGACAATGGCCTTAATCGACTTATCCTTGACGTACTCCTTGATTTCGTCGATAGCTGCCTTTCCGTCGACAAGCGGCCCTTCAATACGGACTAACGCAATGCGATCCTTCAGTCCTACGTCTTTCTGCACAAGCGTGACAAACACACTCAGCAGAAAGAGTGTCAGCAGGAATGCGCCGATAATGACGACAGACTTCCTAACCCTCATGAGACTTGATATTCTTCATGCTGAGTCCGATCTTTCTCTCATCGACATTGACCTTGATGATGCGGACCCAGACCTCATCGCCTTCTTTCAGTTCCCGGGATGTGTCGATTTCAGACGAATAGACGAGCCCTTCGACCCCGCCTTCAAGTTCGACAAACACACCGAAATCAGTCAGCCGCAGTACGATGCCCTTCGATTCCTCGCCGAGCCGGAAACGCGCCGGGATCTCGGACTCCCATGGGTCGGAGGCGAGCTGCTTTATGCCGAGCGCCATCCTCTCTTTGTCCGGTTCAAGACTCAGAACAACGACATCGACCTTCTGTCCCTTCTTCAGCATTTCGGACGGATGCTTGATATGCCGCGTCCACGAAAGGTCGGAGATATGAATAAGGCCGTCAACCCCTTCTTGCAGGCGGACAAAGGCGCCGAAATCAGTGATCGTCTTGACCTTGCCCTGGATCTTTTGACCAATCTGATAAGAATGGCCGACCAGATCCCACGGCTTTGCCTTAAGCTGGCGGGTGCTGAGCGACAGCCGCCGCTCTTCCTTGTTCACGCTGATGACCTTCGCCTCAACCTCTTCGCCGGCCGAAACATATTTCGAAGGATGCTTGGGACGCGGCGCCCAGTCAAGTTCGGAAATATGCACAAGTCCTTCCAGCCCGTCCTCGACTTCGACAAAGACCCCATAGTCGGTAATATTGACGACCTTGCCCTTTACACCCATGCCTGCCGAGTACTTCTGCTCAACCGTCTGCCACGGGTCGGCCTTCTTCTGTTTGTAGCCGAGCGTAACCTTCAGCGTAGCCGGATCGTATTTCAGGACCAGAAACTCCTTCTCATCCCCGACTTTGAAAAATTCGGACGGGTGATTGACGCGCCCCCATGAAATATCGGAAATATGCAGAAGACCGTCAATGCCGCCGAGATCGACGAAGACCCCGTAGTCGGTGATATTCTTGACGGTGCCTTTCATGATCTCGCCTTCCTTGAGCACCTTCAGGGTCTCTTCCCTGGCATGCGAGCGGTCTTCTTCAAGCACGGCACGCCGCGATACAATCAGCGTGGCGCCGCTCATGCTGCCGCCGCCCCCGTTCGGGTGGCGCGGAGGGGAGAACTTCAGTATTTTCACGACAACGGGTTGATTTATGAGGGCGTCGAGATTCTTGGTTGCCTTGATATCGACCTGTGATGCAGGCAGAAAGGCCTTTAGGCCGTTGAGCAGTACGATGAGACCGCCCTTTGTCTTATCGACTATCGTTCCTTCCACGCGGGCATTCTGCTTGAAGAGATCGGCGATGGTATCCCACGCCCGTATTCTCGATGCACGATCCTTCGAGAGAGTGATGACGCCTTCCTGGTCATTGATGCGTTCGACGAAGACCTCCAGTTCGCTTCCTTCGGAAAGCCCGGCGAGTTCTTCTTTGCCAAATTCACCAATCGGAATGATACCTTCGGATTTGTAGCCGATGTCGACCACGACCCCGTCGGGCTTAATCGCAATGATGCGCCCCTTTGCGAGCGCGCCGCGATATACCCTTTGGAGGGTTTCTGCGTACATCTGCTCAAGTTCTTTTGTGTTCTCGTCGTTTGCCTGCATCATGGCGCCCTTCCTCCCCTATCCTGAAATATCCCGAATTCGCTTTTCGGCGTCAGCAATAATCCAGTCGGGGGTCGACGCCCCTGCGGTTATGCCGACGCTCATGGCACCGTCCAGCCACGACGGCTTTATTTCATCGGCCGTCTCGATATGGTATGTCCGTACCTCCATTGAACGGCAAAAATCGGCAAGCTGAGTCGTATTTGCGCTGTTCCGCCCGCCGACGACAATCATCACATCAACTTGCTGCGCCATCTCCCTCGTCTCTTTCAGGCGCAGTGCAGTAGAGTTGCATATCGTATTGAAAACCTTCAGTTCCTTGACGCGATCGACCGCATCATGCACAAATTTCCGGAGGACAGAGACCGGCTGCGTCGTCTGAATGATAATGCCTACCTTCAGCTTCAGCTTCGGCCACGACGAAGGCCCCTGTTCGACTTGCTCCTTGCTGAGCACGAGGGCGTCGTCGCCCGCATAACTCATAAGGCCCTGCACCTCGGGGTGATCCGCATCTCCAATAATTACAACCTGATAGCCTCGCTCCTGCAGGAGTTTAGCATAGTGTTGCGCTTTTTTGACAAAAGGACAGGTTGCATCCAGGACCGCATATTGTTTCTTTGCCAGTGCGTCGGATATCTCTTTCGTGATGCCGTGGGTGCGGATGAGAAGCGTCTTGATGCGGCGATTCTGAATGCTTGATAGGGGGCGGACTCCGCGGGCTTTCAGACGCTCGATAACCTGGGGATTGTGGATGATCGGACCGAGAGTAAAGACATTCTTGTCGGTTGCGGCGGCATTAAAGGCCATATCGACCGCGCGCTTGACGCCGAAACAGAATCCGGCGCGTTTTGCGGTTATTACTTTAATCCCTTTGCTCACCAATCGCAACCCCGTTCTTACAAATTCGGCTTCCCTCTGTTGATCAAACAAATTATAGCATATATTTCAATAGATTTTATGACAACAGTAGCGCCGGTTCTACCTTGCCAATTCTTCAAGAATGTGGCCGATGACCTCCTCCACGGTCAACTCCGTAGAGTCGATATAAACAGCGTCATCCGCCCTGCGAAGCGGTGCAATCTCCCTGCCGCTGTCCCGGATGTCGCGCTCCCGGATATCACGAAGGGCGTCCTCGCTGCTGATGGGCGTTCCTTTCTCCTGCATCTGGCGCAATCTTCTCGCAGCGCGTCCCGTTTCTGATGCATCAAGATAGAACTTCCGCCACGCATGGGGAAATACGACCGTTGTCATGTCGCGGCCCTCGGCAACTATGTCGTTCTGCGAGCCGGCATCGCGCTGCAGCTGCAACAAATGCGCCCGAACCGGCTTCCTCGCCGAGAAGACCGATGCATCGTTGCCCGCCTCAACCGTCCGGATGGCAGCGGAGACATCCCCTCCGTTCAGGACTATCTTCCCGTTCTCGAAACCGACAACAGCACCCCCCAGCACCCGCTCCAGTTCTTCATCGGATACGTCATGCCCGACGCCGAGACCCCGGAGATAGAGACCGACCGCGCGGTACAATGCCCCGGTATCAAGAAGCTGAAATCCAAGACGCTTCGCAAGCATCAGCGAGACGGTGCTCTTGCCCGCCCCGGCCGGACCGTCTATAGCAATGACCCGGCCCATTACCGCACCAGCCCGTCGAGCAGTCGATAAAAGCCGGGGAACGAGATATCGACACAGGATGAGTTGCGGATTACCGTTTTTCCGTCGGCTACAAGCCCTGCGATACTCAATGCCATGGCGATGCGATGGTCATGAAAGCTCTCCACCTCGGCGCCGCGCAGCCGAACCTTGCCGGTTATGGCCATGCCATCCTCGAATTCTTCGACAGCGACTCCCATGTTCCGCAGCCCCGCCGCCATCGCAGCAATACGATCAGACTCTTTCACCCGAAGCTCGCGGGCCCCGCTGATAACAGTCGTCCCCTCGGCTTGAGACGCAAGAACACAGAGTATTGGGAACTCGTCCACCGCCAGGGCGATATCTTGTTTCCCGAGGGTTACTGCCTTCAGTCCGTCTGCAGTGCTGCATGCGATATCCGCCACCGGCTCTCCGGACACCTGACGGACATTTTCGATCCTGACCATCGCGCCCATGCGTTCGAGAATGCCGAGCATCCCAGTCCTCGTAGGATTCAGACCGACCGCTCTGAGCGTAATTTCCGCATTCGGGACAATGAGCGTGGCACCAATAAAGAATGCGGCTGATGAAAAATCCGACGGCACACTCAGCTCAAACGGCTGTAGCTCACCTCCGCCCGTCAGCGCAATACGATGCTGCTCCGTTGAAATGTCGGCGCCCATGGCACGAAGCATCCGCTCTGTGTGATCGCGGGTCTGTTCGGGCTCGGTAACATACGTGACGCCGTCGACCGACAGCCCGGCCAGAAGAACGCACGATTTGATCTGGGCAGAAGCCACGGGAAGGGTATAGTCAATAGGCTTCAGAGAACCACCGCGAATCACAAGGGGTGCATACTTGTCGCCGAGACGGCCCGAAATGTCCGCACCCATGGCACGAAGCGGGGTTATGATACGGCCCATCGGCCTTTGGCGGAGCGAATCATCGCCGGTCAGGATGCTGAG
>DATHDH010000241.1:0-5441 GCA_035319145.1 Dissulfurispiraceae bacterium
GATCCTCCGCTGCTGCCGCCCGGCACGCATGTCAGGTTCCATGGATTGCGGGTCGTATGAAATGCGGAATTTTCGGTTGAGGAGCCCATGGCGAACTCATCAAGGTTCGTCTTGCCGATGAGCACATATCGCTGCTCCAAAAGCCTGCTCGTGACGGTGCTTTCGTAAGGCGGCGTAAAGTTCTCCAGCATCTTCGAGGAACAGGTCGTCCGGATGCCCTTTGTGCACATGTTGTCCTTGACAGCGAGCGGAACGCCGGTCAATTGACTGATATTTCCCGCAGCGATAGCCGCATCGGCCTCTTTCGCCATCGCCTTCGAGATGTCGCGCGGGAGAGTGACATATGCCTTGACGCTCTCTTCGACCGTATCAATACGGGATTGCACATCCTGAAGGACTTCACATGCCGTGGTTTCGCGCTTGTCGAGCACGCGGCGAAGTTCGGCGACAGTCAATTGGTTGAGATTCACGTGTTGCTCCCTTATTGAAATACGCGCCTTGCCGAATGCCCTGCCGCGGCGCGCACGGTTTCTCATTCTAGCACTCTGCTATACTATTTGAAAAGAAGGAACCGTGCGGGTTTCTTGCGTTTTAAGGAGTTATCACACTCGTACAAAATGACGTCGAATGCGACACAAACTATCATTGCGGAACAGGACAGCGCGTCGCAGCGTCTCGATCTGGTTGCGGCAAAGCTGTTCGAACTGTCACGATCTCAGGCGCAGAAGAGTATCGAGGCGGGTGAATTGCTCGTGAACAATCTTCCGTCAACATCGAATTATCGGGTGCGTTCGGGGGACGTGCTTGCATATGCTGCGCCGGAAGTCGATGAGGACATTCTCATCCCTGAAGACATTCCGCTGTCTGTCCTGTATGAAGACCCGAACCTCATCGTCGTCGACAAACCGGCCGGCATGGTCGTATATCCGGCGGCAGGACATGCCCGCGGAACGCTCATGAACGCACTGGCGCACCGCTGTTCGCAACTGGCGGCGGTCGGAGGGCCGCTGAGGCCGGGAGTCGTGCATCGCCTCGATAAAGGCACATCCGGGGTTATGGTTGTCGCTCTCGATGACGGGGCGTATTATCACCTGGTCGGGCAGTTCCAGGAACGCAACATCAATCGGAGGTATACGGCGGTCGTCGCAGGGAGGTTGAAGCAGGAGAGCGGCGAGATCGCCCTTTCGATAGGCCGCTCGCCGCAGCATCGCAAGAAGATGTCGACCCGCGCTCATCGGCGCAAGCCGGCGCTGACAGGCTGGAAGACAATCGAGCGCTTCCCCGATGCGACGCTGATCGAAGCAAAGCTTGGAACGGGCCGGACCCACCAGATTCGCGTGCACTTCTCCGCCATCGGGCATCCGGTCCTCGGCGATACGGTGTATGGGCGGAAGACGATGCTGGAGCGGGGGCGAGCCAAAATCGCGTTCCCCCGTCAGATGCTCCATGCAGCACTGCTCGGATTCGTGCATCCGGTTACAGGCGACTATCTCGAATTCAGTGCGCCGATACCCGATGACATGGCGGCTGTCCTGGCTGCGCTGAGGAGCGCATGAACCGCTGCCGGGTGCGGCTATCCTGCATCCGGTCCGGCGAGTATTTATGAATCATATCGGCTAGAATACGAATATGGCGGATGCGCGGATAACAAAATTCGTCCTCGAACTGCTTTTTTCCAAGGGGCTGTTGTCCCGCGAACATGCTGAGGATATCCTTGCGAAAGAGGATCAGTACCGGGCGAAGCTCATAAAATCGCGGACCGTCCTTGCCAAGCGCAGCGGCTATGTGCAGCCTGAAGTCACTATCGTCGATATCATCGACTCCCTCCACATCCCTCTCCCGGGCAAAAAGAACCGTTTTCTCTGCGAAGATATCATTATGGAAAATATCGCACAGGCAAAGGGGGTGCCGTTTCAGCGTATCGACCCGCTGAAGCTCGATTCCGACGTGGTCACCCGGGTAGTCTCAAAACCCTATGCGGTGAAATATCAGCTGATCCCGATAGACCTCACCGGTGATGTCCTGACAGTCGCGACATCCAATCCGTTCACACAGGAAGGCTTAGAGGGGATTCGTCATTCGATAACGCAGTCCGTCCGCATTGTGTATGCGACATCATCCGACATCAGGAAGATAATCACCGAGTTTTTCGGATTCAAATCTTCCGTCGCCGCCGCGCACATCGAGTTGACCTCACAGATGGATCTCGGCAACCTCGAGCAGTACGTCAAGTTGAAGTCCATGGCGGAGCTGAGCGCAACCGATCAACATATCATCAATGCCGTAGAGTATCTTCTGCATTATGCGTATTCGCAGCGCGCCTCGGACATTCATATCGAGCCGAAGCGGGAACTCAGCGTTATCAGATTAAGGATTGACGGCATTCTGCATCCGGTCCACAAAATCCCGCGCGCCGTTCATCTGGCGTTTGTCTCGCGCATCAAGACCCTTGCGCGCATGGACATTGCGGAGAAGAGGAGGCCTCAGGACGGCCGGATCAAGACCGACAAGGACGGCAAGGAAATTGAACTCCGCGTTTCGAGCCTGCCGGTAGGATTCGGAGAGAAGATTGTCATCAGAATTTTCGACCCCGGTATACTCATGCAGGAGATCGAAGAACTCGGCTTTTTTGAGCGCGAATATCAGCTTTTCAAATCGTTCATCGGCGCACCGTATGGACTTATCCTCGTCACCGGCCCGACCGGAAGCGGCAAGACCACGACGCTCTACTCGGCCCTCCGGCTTCTTTCTTCGCCGGAAATCAACATTACGACCATCGAAGACCCGGTCGAAATGGTCTATGACGAGTTCAATCAGGTTTCTGTCCAGCCGAAGATTGACGTCACGTTTGCGAGCAGCCTGCGGGCGATTCTGCGGCAGGACCCCGACATCATCATGGTCGGCGAAATACGCGACTACGAAACCGCCGAACATGCCATTCAGGCTGCCCTTACCGGCCATCTCGTCTTTTCGACCCTGCATACGAATGACGCGTCGTCGAGCATTACAAGGCTGGTTGACCTCGGCGTGCCGCCGTTTCTGGTCAGTTCGACCCTTATTGGCGTTATGGCGCAGCGGCTCGTGAGGAAGATATGCCCCCACTGTCTCGAAAAATATTTCCTCTCCGATGACGAGTGCCGTATGCTCGGTATCGCCCCGGCAACGGCTCGCCTGAAGCAGGTCGCGATCGGCCGGGGATGCCCGGAATGCAGGGGCACCGGCTATTTCGGACGTACTGGCATCTTTGAAGTGCTCGAAATATCCGAAAAGATAAAGACGGCGCTCGAACAGAAGCCCGCGCCGGATGTCCTGAAGCGCATCGCCCGCGCCGAAGGGATTGTCACCCTGAAGGACTGCGCCGTAAGGAAGCTTCTCGAATGCGTTACCACGTTTGACGAAGTCATCCGTGTGACGGGATTGCTTCCTTAGCTTCATTATGTAGGGCGGACGAATAGTGCAATTTATGCAAACACATGAGCATGCATTTTAGCTAAGGGCCTTTGTCAATCGGCGCGATAGGCCGAAATGGGATGGCGTTGATAGCAGGAAATCGGATAAATAGAACAACCCACCCCATTAGTCTGTATCAGGGTGATTTGCGATGACTGGAGTTGTTGACAACGTTATTTTCATACTCGCTGGTATTACAATTGTGTTAGGCCCGAAGTCTAAGTATTTGATGGACGTGATGGTCGATGTTCAGAAGTCGTTAGGAGCTTTTGGCTTACCTGAGTCAGTGTACGAAGTAAAGCCTTCCGATGGTGCTTTCACATCATGGGGATTAGTTTTACTTTAATCGGATTGTTTTTGCTTATTGACTGTACTTGAACGAGACCGAAAAAGAGGCGGTGCTCATCGACGTTGAAGCTGCCGTATTCTGACATGCCGCGACCGGCGCGCGCCGCTCCGCAAGGGTAAATCTGCCATATCTGATCCATAGCAATAAACGCAAGCACGTCTTTCGTGATGAAAAGCTTCTATCTGAAATGTCTAGAAATAAATCTGTAAATTGAACCAACCCTATCACGTTAGTATTGTGCTGCATCCCGTCCATCGGGTTGCGAAAAAGGGGTGCAGCTGGTAATATATTCATCTGCTGCGCCCGTAGCTCAGCTGGATAGAGCGCCGGACTACGAATCCGTAGGTCGGGGGTTCGAATCCCTCCGGGCGCGCCACTTGTTAACCAGAGGCCTGTGCATGGCGCACAGGCCTTTTCTTTTTCACCTTTCTCTGTACCATTTGCCGCTCACATTATTCACGGCCGGCGCCGGCGGTTTTTCTCGATTTTATGAATGAACTTGGCTAAAATAAGAGCCGATGCGGACCGGTGGCATGGGGGCATCCCCGCTTGTGTGCAGAGACTATTTCCGAAGGGAGTATCGTGATGCAGAGGGTTAAAATCGGCATTATCGGAGGATCGGGCATGGACGATCCACAGTTTATGGCCTCCATGCGCGAAAAAGAGGTCAAGACCCGCTACGGAAAGCCGTCTTCGCCGCTGACAATCGGGAAGATTGGCGGCACGGATGTGGTTGTCCTCGCCCGCCACGGAAAGAGGCATACGATTTACCCGTCGGCGGTCAATTTTCGGGCAAATATCGCGGCGCTCATGAAGGAGGGCTGCACGCATATTCTGGCGACAACGGCGGTCGGCTCCCTGCGGAACACGATTCGTCCCGGCGATATCGTGTTCCCTGATCAGTTCATCGACTTTACGAAGCACAGAATGCTTACGTTTCACGAAAAAGAAGTCGTGCATACGCCGATGGCAGAGCCTTTTTGCGCGACACTCCGCTCCCAGCTTATTGCGACAGCCAGGAAGATGAAAACCCGCCATCACAAAACCGCTACGGTAATCACGATTGAGGGGCCCCGTTTTTCGACCAGGGCGGAGTCGCATCTGTTTCGTATGTGGGGCGCCGACGTGATAAACATGTCGACCGTCCCGGAGGTTATTCTTGCAAGGGAAGCCCGCATCTGTTACCAGAGCATCGCCATGTCGACCGATTACGACTGCTGGAAGGATGGCGAAGAACCGGTGACGTGGGAGATGATAAAGACCATCATGCAAAAGAACGCCGATACCGTCAAACAGCTTATTTTGCAAGCCATCCCGCTCGTCTCTTCATCGGCATGCGGGTGCAGGGACTAGGAGGGGCCATGCCGATAAAATCACGCATTCGCACGATTCCCGATCACCCCAAGAAAGGGATCCTCTTTCGCGATATTACGACGCTCATCAAGGACCCGGTCGGATTCCGGATTGTCATCGACTCCTTTGCGCAGAGGTACCTGCAGGGCGATGTCACGTTTGACATTATCGTCGGCATCGAATCGCGCGGTTTCATCATCGGCGGGGCGCTCGCCTATGTCCTCGGCAAGGGATTCGTGCCGGTCAGAAAGAAGGGAAAGCTGCCCGGCGAGACGGTGCAGCACGAGTA
>DATHDH010000242.1:0-3880 GCA_035319145.1 Dissulfurispiraceae bacterium
GATCGCGCATTTCTTCTCTCGGTGTTTTCGGGCGCCCGCTATCGCTTAGCGAACGACCCGCGCGGAGCGGGCCTGCCCGGAAAGAAAACCCTGTATACCCATCTCTCGCAAGTCGACAAACATCAGCATATGGTTCTCCAAAATATCGAAGTCGTGAGGAAATTCGGCATTACGACGGATAACCTTACGGTGGATTTCTTCATCCCCGATGAGGCGAGAAAATGGGCCGCGGAGCTTTTTCACGGGTGCGGTATTCAGACGGATGATGTCGTCGTTCATGTGCATCCGACTGCCAGATGGCTCTTCAAATGTTGGGATGATGCGAGCATGGCGAGACTTATCGACTGGCTCCTGCTGCAGGGTTTCTGGGTCATTATGACGTCATCGTCCTCAGAAAAGGAGATGAAGAAGTCGAAAAAAATCAGCTCGCTGGTGGGAGAACCGAGAAGGTTTCTCGATTTGAGCGGACAGACGACGATAAAGCAGTTGGCAGCCATTTCAGCACAATCGACGCTGTTCGTCGGTGTCGATACGGCACCCATGCATATTGCAGCAGCTGTCGGCATCCCGGTCGTTGCCCTTTTTGGTCCGACTGGGGAACTTGAGTGGGGCCCCTGGGGATCGCAGCATATTATTCTCACGAAGAAGATGCGCTGCGCGAATTGTCATGCCGAAATATGCGAGGGCCTTGAATTAAGGGAGTGTATGGAGGCGATTACGGTCGACGAAGTGGTCGCAGCGGTCAAAGAAATATTGTGGAGTAGGGGAAAGCCTGTCTTAACCGAAGGCGTGAGCGATAATGGTTAAGTCTCGAAAAGCACCTTCAATGCAAGGCTCAGGCATACGAAAAAGAAGGATTCGCTCTATACTTGTCATGAGGATGAACAAGATAGGTGATATGATATGCACCTTGCCTCTCCTGAGAACACTGCGGAAGGAATATCCCGCTGCCGGGTTGACAGTCCTGGCTGACGCCTCAAATCATGAGATGCTGGAAGCAGCGCCGTTTGTCGACAACGTTCTTGTGTTCAGAAAGTCTTCCGGCTTGATGGCTAACCGTTACCTTACGGTAATGCGTGCACTGTCTGGATACAGCTTCGATCTTGTCATTGCGGTCAAAGGGGGTTTTTCGAGCTTTCTCGCTATTGCCGCGTTGTTGAGCGGAGCGCGATGCCGTGTCGGATATGTATCGGCAGAACGTCCCTTGGTAAGCAGACTCTATACCCTTCCGGTAGCGCCAATTGATTTTTCGGCATTCCATCAGGTTGAGGCGTGTCTTCATCTCGCAGCGGTTCTCGGTGTTCAGGAGATGATTCGGGATATTTCCCTGGAAATACCGTCAGCATATCGACAGCATGCAATTGAAAGCTTGCATAATAAGCATCTCAAGCCAAGAGAGCGGCTTGTTTTAATGAATGTGAGCAATAACAGGGTGACTTCCACATGGCCAGCCGATAAGTTCATCGAACTCGGCAGGTTGGCGGGCAAGCGATACGGCGCCAAATGCATTGTTACCGGTATCGATGCCGACGCGGAGCAGATTGGAAGGATTTGTGCTGCCATTGGCGATATGGCGCATTACATCAAGTGCGGTAAGGCCCTTGATTTCGCCGCATTGGCCGCCAATTGCAATCTCCTTGTGGCGGGAGACGGTGGGGCGAGTCATATGGGAGCTGCAGTCGGATCTCGCGTGATAAGTCTCTTTGGCGCGACAAGCCCGGTAATCTGGAGTCCTTACGGGGAGCAGCATTGCGTGTTGCAGCGTCCTGACGGCGACGCAAGAAATATTACGGTGGAGGAAGTGGCGGCGGTTATCGAAGCGGGAGGGGTCTTTGCATAAGCGTAATACCTGTTTCGAAGAGTTCACGGTGATCATCCGGTTTATTTTTATCCGGAGCATACGGTGAAGTTTGCCGGCGGACTCAAAAATGCTGCTATCCTGTGGGCGCTTTCCGCCGGTCGGATGCTCCTTCCGAAAAACGCTTCCGCTCCATGGAATAAGCGCAGGTTTCTCGTCGTGAGCACGACCGGAATCGGCGATACCCTTTGGGGAACTCCGGCTATAGCTGCTTTGCGGACGACCTTCCCGGATTGTTATATCGGCGTGTTGACCAATCGGGCCGGTATGGAAGTGTTGACTCATAACCCGTCGATTGATGACCTGTTTCTATTTTCAAAGGGGAGTCGCGGAATTCTCTCTTTCAGCATATTGATTCGGCGCCTTCGTGCGGAGAAGTTCGATACGGCCATTGTTTTCCATGCATCCGATAGAATTGTTCTGCCGCTGTGCGTGCTTGCCGGAGCATCGAACGTCATCGGCTTTGTTAATCGGCATAAGGGGCTGGATAAGCTGTTGACGATTCCGGTTGCTCCATTGCCCGGTATTCATGCCGTTGAGGCGAGATTTGCTCTCATGAGAAGCCTTGGTGTTCAGCAGGGTGATGAAAAGCTGATATTGAATCTGACTGAAGAGGAGAGGATTGCCGCCCGAAGAAAACTCGTCTCATGCGGAATCGATGCAAATGCCATTATTATCGGCATGCATCCAGGAGCGCAGGACGTATTTAAGAGATGGCCTTTGAATTATTTTCAGGAGGTCGGCAATGCCCTCAGGCAGCACATCCCCTGCCGTATTATTATAACGGGCGGGGAGAGCGAGAGCTCATTGGCACGGAGTCTTGCATCGAAGATCGATGACGCCCTGTCGTTTGCCGGGCAACTCAGCTTGCGGGAAACCGCGGCGTTAATATCGAAAATGTCCCTGTTGATATCAAACGATACAGGCCCGATGCATATTGCAAGTGCGGTCGGGACCCCTCTTGTTGCGCTTTTTTGCGCCACGGAGTCGACTATTTGCGGTCCGTACAAAACGGATAATGCTCTAGTCATTCAGAAACAGAAGACATGCAGTCCGTGTGTAGGGAAAAAATGCAAGATGCCTTCATGCCTTGAACAGATTACTCCGAAAGAGGTCATCGAAGCCGCCTTCTTGCAGATGGAACATAAACATGCACATCATAATAAATTATAGACACAAAAGCGAACGCTTGGACGAGGCATTCACTGCGCTTGGACATACAGTACTCTATGATATCTGGGATGCACGGGAAATAGCTGCTTTCGGTCCATGTGCCGTGCTTTTTGAGTGCAAGCTGATTTTGAAGGAGCCGTTCAGGTTCATGCGGCTCGCCCGGTCCTTGCACAAGGCTGGTATTCCCACCGCCACGTGGAGCCTGGATATTCCGAATATTGGTGCTCGCCCATGGAAAATTCCATTGCTCATCAAGTCCGGATTGCTGGATGTCTTCGCATCGCATTCCATGCAGGGACTTCCTGAGATATCTCGAGCGAGAAGCAAGATCATTTATCTTCCGAATGCTGCATGGACAAGCAGGTACAATCTTGCCGGCAGGTCTCTTGAAGACTTGCGCGCACCGGACAATAGTCCGATTGACGTGTCTTTTGTCGGCAATCTCGACTCGCGTAAATATCCTGAACACAAACATCGAACCGAATTTCTCAAGGCGCTGGCAGAGCGACTGGAAAAACTCGGGCTGACATATCATTTCGAGGGCGCCGCCCTTGTCGCTCAGGAACAAATAAGGCTGATTCAGGCGAGCAAAATCAATGTAACGTTTGGATGCGGGGCTGATCGCCCCGGGAACAAAAGCTGGGGAATGCCGGAGCGTTGTTATGGTATCCCGGCATGTGGAGGTTTTCTTCTCGCAGATGAGCGCATGCATGCGCGGGATGACTTTGTGCTCGACGAAGAGATTGTCCTTTTCTCAAATCTTGATGATTGCGTTGAGAAGGTCAGGTATTTCAGGGATGCACATAGAGAACGACGTAAGATCGCAGAGAATGCCTATGCAAAAGTCAT
>DATHDH010000243.1:0-3105 GCA_035319145.1 Dissulfurispiraceae bacterium
CACATAATTTTTCCTCGTGAGAAGACCTCGGATAACATATAAGGTTATCTTGCCCATACAAGTGATTTACCAATAAAAAAAGGGCCTGTTTTCACAGGCCCCCTGAATTTGTTGGCGTCCCCAGCGGGATTCGAACCCGCGTTACCGCCTTGAAAGGGCGATGTCCTAGGCCGGGCTAGACGATAGGGACAGCCTATGAGCCGCGTTGGATTCGAACCAACGGCCCACGCCTTAAAAGGGCGTTGCTCTACCAGCTGAGCTAGCGGCCCGCACACTGCACCGGCCTGATGCAGTGAGACGTGAGTGTTTAATTTACCGGGGAAAACCCTATTTTGTCAACGCCCTGCCTTTCGTAAACGGGAGGAGCCCGCCCTCCTGAATAAGCGTTTTTTCACGTTCATTCAGGTTGGAAACGACCTCAAAGACAAAGCCCTGCGTCCGGTTTTCCACCTGATATTTCTGTTCGCCCGCGACACCGACGGGGATATGCCGGATTGACAGCACATCACCCTGGTGAACGCGATCATAAGCGGCTTCATTGACAAAGAACAACGGCAGAATGCCGAAATTGACAAGGTTCGCGCGATGGATGCGTGCAAACGACTTGACGATAACTGCCTGCACGCCGAGATACATCGGTGCAATGGCGGCATGCTCGCGCGACGACCCCTGACCGTAATTCTCTCCGCCGACAATGACGCCCCCGCCCTTCTCCTTGGCCTCTTTGGCCCTGGCGCTGAATGTCTTGTCGATATTCTCGAATACGAATGCGGAAATGGCGGGGATATTCGAGCGGAACGGCAGTACTTTCGACCCCGCAGGCATGATGTCGTCGGTCGTAATGTTGTTTCCGGTTTTGAGCAACACTTCCGCCGTGATGTCTTCCTGGAGCCGGCCTTTCACCGGCACGTCCTTGATATTCGGCCCTTTGATGATCACGATATCCGATGTGTCGGCCTGGGGTGGAATGAGCAGATTGTCGTTGATACTGAATGAATTGGGTTCCGAGATCATCGGCACTTCGATGCCGGCATCGCGCGGATCGACAATCTTTCCGGTCAGTGCCATAACGGTACAGGCTATAGGATTAGTGAGGAAAACAAAGGCATCTTTCGTGCCGGACCGCCCCAGAAAGTTACGGTTATACGAGCGAACCGAGACATGGCCAGACCCCGGAGACCCGCCCATACCGATGCACGGACCGCACGACGTTTCCAGAATGCGCGCACCCGCGGCAATCATGTCGGCGATGAGGCCTTCGCGGGAGAGCATTTCGTAGACCTGCTTCGAGCCGGGGTTGATAAGGAGATTTACGTGTTCCGGAAGCGATTTGCCCTTGAGCATGAGCGCAATGGTCTTCATGGCAGGATAGGAAGAATTCGTACAGCTTCCGATGCAGACCTGATCGACCGGCCTGCCGGCAATCTCCCGGATCGCGACGACGTTGTCCGGGCTGTGAGGCTGTGCAATCATCGACTCGACCGAACCCAGGTCGAGATCAATGACCTCGTCATAGGTCGCATCGGCATCGGCGACCAGCTCGATCCAGTCCTTCTCGCGGCCTTCCGCCTTCAGGTACTTGAGCGTATTTGCATCGCTCGGGAATATGGATGTTGTCGCGCCGAGTTCTGCGCCCATATTCGTGATCGTCGCACGTTCCGTGACGCTGAGCGTGGCGACGCCGGGACCGCCGTATTCGATGATCCGGCCAACGCCTCCCTTGACCGTCAGCCTTTTCAGCAGCGTAAGGATGACGTCCATGGCTGTTATGTGCGGTTTCCTGAGAGCGCCGGTGAGATTGACCTTCAGGACCTTCGGCATCGTCATCTCGAGCGGCGCGCCTGCCATGACTGTCGCGGCTTCAAGGCCGCCTATGCCGATGGCAATCATCCCCATGCCTCCGCCGGTCGGCGTATGGCTGTCCGTGCCAAGTCCAGTTTTGCCGGGAGCCGCAAAACGCTCCAGGTGAACCTGATGGCAGATTCCGTTGCCGGGCTTCGAAAACCATGCGCCGAACTTCGCAGCAGCAGTGCGGAGAAACTGATGGTCATCGGCATTCATGAAATTCGATTGAAGCATGTTGTGATCGACATACGAAACCGCTGTTTCGACCTTTACCCGGTCGACGCCGATCGCCTCGAATTCGAGCCATGTCATCGTGCCGGTCGCATCCTGGGTGAGCACCTGATCGACCTTCAGGCCGATCTGAGAACCGGCCGCGAGCTCCCCGTAAACTTTATGCGCATCGAAAATCTTCTGAACGATATTTTTTCCCATTCGGAGCTCCCCGTTTCTGTATTTTCTGCGGTGCAAACCGGTGTTTCCCGTTGAGCCGCAAGGAACTGCAGACTATCTACTTTTTGACTTTTTCAAGGTATTATGGTAAAAAAATGTATAAAAAATCAAACAGATCGCGAGGCTTGCATGCACTTCTTCCAGTATAAAAAAGGTGAACTTTACGCAGAAGATATTCCGGTCGGCAGGCTTGCCGACGAGTTCGGAACCCCGCTTTACATTTACAGCCACAAGACGATTGCTCGCCATCTAGAGGCGTACGAAATGGCATTCAAGAGCATTACGCATGTAATCTGCTTTGCGCTCAAAGCGAACTCAAACGCTGCCGTTATAAGGCTGATAGGCGGCCTCGGCGGCGGCGCCGACGTCGTCTCGGGCGGAGAGCTGTATCGCGCCCTCAAAGCGGGCATCCCTCCGCAAAAGATAGCGTATGCAGGAGTCGGAAAGACTGAAGACGAGATTCGCCTTGCGCTGAAGAGCGGAATTCTCATGTTCAATGTCGAGTCCGAGCAGGAGCTGATCGAGATTGATCGTATCGCCGGACTTATGAAGAAGAAGGCCCCCATTGCGCTTCGCGTCAACCCCGATGTCGATCCGCAGACGCATCCTTATATTTCGACCGGCTTGAAGAAGAACAAGTTCGGCATTCCGTTCGAAGATGCAATTGAGCACTATCGTCTTGCGGCACGGCTGCGGAATATCATCATTATCGGGATTCACAAGCATATCGGCTCGCAATTGACGAAAGTGTCACCGTTCGTCGATGCCCTAAAACGCATTCTCATGCTGGTAGACGAGTTGGCCGGGCAG
>DATHDH010000244.1:0-5377 GCA_035319145.1 Dissulfurispiraceae bacterium
AGTTCCTTATCAAAGCAGCGATACGTATAGTGGCTTTTCAAAGATTGAATACGCTCGCTGGCGATGCATAAATCTTTAGGATAGTCACGCACAAACATGAGCTTGGCATACTGTGCATCATAGAGCCTGCATTCCGGTGAACCCTTCTTTGCCAGCGAAAAACGATACAACCCTATTTCATCGGTAAAATGATTCTTGTTCGGCCTCACTACATTAACTTCGACAAAACGGTAACGTCCCGCAAACAGCTCTTCCGCGCAAATTATGCCACATCCATCAATCTCATCTAATAGAAAGCCTTCCTCACCGTCTATGGTCTTATTGATTCGCAATCCCCCTTCTGTCTCACAAAGATAAAAGAGCGCAACATTGCCGGCAATGTTATCCCATGTGGGAATCAAAACGAAAACGGCTATGATCAGTCCTGTCCGCAGTCGGCTTTTGTGTTCTGTCCAGCTTTTCTTGGAAACCCTTATCGCAAATTTGACGTATTTGTAAATGGCGATAGGCGTTAGTAGCATTAGCACCACCAAGATAATTCCCAGATACCTTCCCAAGAAACTACTTCCCACCCAATGCAATATCTGTTCAATCATAGCCAGCATTCTCCAATTTATTTTGTCGAGGAGTTATTCAGTTTCAAAAAACATGCACCATTATAGCAGGGCTGTCGTGGCTCAGTTTAAGAAAGTCATTAACAGACATATTGTTTTCTCCGTGATTGCAATATAGGTTTTGAACAGTCTTTGGTCAACATCCGAAGCCTGAAAAAGCAGGATAAGCGCAAACCTATAAGCCGGATAGGGTCTGTCTACAACTGACACAATTGTCAGAATGCAAAAAGCAACATATGCGCATAAAAAAGCAAGATATGCGCATAGAAAAGCAGGATATGCGCAAACCAACACCTACAAGCGTTAATAAGACCTCTACGTTCCCGCAAGTTTTTGCATGCACCTGTGCAGTATAATTACTGCACAGGTGCTTTATTTTATTGAAAATAAAGGTAATTTTAGCTGGCATGGCCTGTGCATTTCATAATACACCTTCTTCTGGATTGGTGTGCGCTGAACGCTACGCATCCAAGACGGCAAGGGGTTAGCAGAATATCGTAGCAATTTACTTCGCGGGGACTATAATTAGGTATTAAGACGAGTACATAGCAGATACATAGGTAAAGATGGCCCTTTGGGGTCTCTGTTCTCAGTGTAGAGTTAAGACATTCAGGAGCAGGTGAGGAGCATGCCGGAAGCGACAGATAAACATGATGCTGCGGAACTCGGAGAGGAAAGACTTCTTGACCGATTTCTTCATCCGCTGAGAACGATAGCGGCAATCCGCAGGGATCACTATCGAAGCAGCAAATATCGCCTCTTCTTCATGGTCGGTACCCTTGCCGGCATTCCCCTTCTCGGCGTTGTTATGATTGGTCTCTTCTGGCTTCACGGCATTCTCGAAGAGGATTTCAACAATCAGCTGAAGTGGCAGCTCGATATCACCGAGAGTTCAATCGAGTTTTTTCTGCAGGAGAGAATTTCCGGACTGCGCTATCTTGTTTCCGTTTACTCATTCAATCAATTGTCCAATCAGGGCTCGCTGAGCGGCATCTTCCAGAAGCGGCAGAAGGAATTTTCCGAGTTGGTCGATCTCGGGGTCATCGACTCCCGGGGCATTCAGCTCGCCTATGCCGGCCCCTACGATTTGAAAGGCAAGGATTATTCCCAGCAGGAGTGGTTTCACGAAACAAAGGTCCGGGGCATCTATGTCAGTGATGTCTTTACCGGCTACCGCAAGATACCGCATTTCTCCATAGCGATCCGGCAGGATATCCCGGGGAGCGCCAACTTCTGGATCATCCGGGCAACGATCAACATGGACACGCTCAACCGTTTTGTCTCCCGCGTCAAGCTGAAGGAAAATGATGATGCGTTCATCATCAATGAAGAGGGCGTGCTGCAAACGCCGTCGCGGTTTCATGGCCGCTTTCTCGAAAAGCTTGATCTGAAAGTACCGTTGCCGCAGCAGAGTGCGGGGCATATTTCCTACGATGACTCGCGAGTCGGACAGATTACGCTCGGCTATACGCGTATCAAGAATTCCCCCTGGATTCTTACCGCGATGATCAAGCCGACCGCATACTGGCGTATCGTCGACATCCTCCGCAAAGACATTCTCGCCGTTTATCTCATCGGTATTCTAGTTCTGATCGGCATCATGATGAATTATCGGATGGTCAACAATTGGGTCGACAGGATAAAGCAGCTCGATCAGGAGCGCGAACAGGCCATCTCGGAGACCGAGCATTCCGCGAAGCTGGCGCTCATCGGTCGACTTGCGGCGGGCATTGCCCACGAAATCAATAATCCGCTTGCAATTATCAATGAAAAAGCTGGTCTCATGCAGGACGTTCTCAATTACTCCAAGGAAAGCAATCCCTGTAAAGAAAAGTTCCTTCCGCTGATAAGCGTCATTGCGGACAGCGTAAACCGCTGCCGGACGATTACGCATAGGCTGCTCGGCTTTGCCCGCCGCATGGATATCCATATTGAATCAATTGACATCAACGAGCTGCTCAAGGAAGTGGTCGGTTTTCTTGAGCGGGAAATTATGTATCGCAATATCAAGCTGGAATTCAACTTCAATGAACATCTGAGGCCGATAGAGAGCGACAGGGGGCTTCTGCAGCAGGTATTCCTCAATATTGCGAACAATGCCATCGACGCAGTTGACGACGGAGGAACCATCGAAATTGCGACGGTTTCCAGCGAAACCTATGCGCTCGCGGTTCATATCCGCGATAACGGGCGCGGTATTTCGAAAGAAGTTATGAAGCATATCTTCGAGCCTTTTTACACCACCAAGGAAAAGGGCAAGGGAACCGGACTCGGGCTCTCGCTGTCGTACGGCATAATTCAGCGCCTCGGCGGCACGATCGAGGTCGACAGCGTTCGCGATAAAGGCACAACGTTTACCATCAAGCTTCCGTATAAGGCCGAGTTAAAGGGAGGGGCTTTATGAGGCGTACAAAAGTTCTGTTGGTTGATGATGAAGTCGAGTTCGCCTCTGCATTGGCGGAGCGCCTCCATTACCGAAATTACAATGCCACCGCCGTATTTAATGCGAACGATGCCGTACAGGTGGCGCGAAAGGAATTCCCCGACGTCATGGTTGTTGATCTGAAGCTCCCGGGAGGAAGCGGGCTCGAGATTGTAGAGGCAATACGGCAATTCGATCCCGAGGTGGCGGTCATACTTCTCTCCGGACACGGTTCCATCACCAGCAAGGAACTCCTTGAGTCAGGGAGCATAACGGACTATGCAGTGAAGCCTATCGACATTGAAGAACTCGTCGAGAAAATAGACCGGGCAAAACAGATTCACGATGCTCAGGTAATCAAGGAGGGCAAAGATCATGTCTGAGCAGGCCGAATCATTCAGAACGTACCAGATGCTTTTTATCGGAATCATCATTGCAAGTTTTACGCATGAACTCAAGAACCATCTTGCCATTATAAAGGAATCCGCCGGCTTGCAGCAGGATATTATTGCAATGGACAAGAAGATCAAAGACCTCGGGGCGCTGAAGCATTTTCTTTCTTCCGTCGACGGACAGGTTGATAAATCCCTCAAACTAATCAGTTTTCTGAATCGGTTTGCTCATCGTATGGACACCGAGACTGCCCAGCTTCAGCTGCATGAGCCGCTCGATGAACTCATTGCCTTGACCACGCGGCTCGCAAACCAGAAAATCATCAGTCTTGAGCAGGATTTCAATCGCGATTTGGGTCCGCTGGTCCTGAGCCCGGCGAAGCTTCAGATGCTCGTCTTTTTTCTCCTGGATGAGAAAATGGTCGCTCTCGACAAGAAAAGCATCATCACCCTCAGGACGACAAAGGTGCGCGATATGCATGCTATAGAAATTGTGCCGCAGGGCCAGGAATCGGCATCTGGGAATGGAGGTGGACGGTGTCCCCGCGAGGTCTTGTTCACATTTGCCCGGGAGATGGGCATTGAGATCGAGATTGGCTCTGCGGATGCTGTGACACGGCTGATATTTACAGAAAGCGCATAAGCGTGTGAGGTTCGTCAGTTTATTCGGTTGATAATTGGGAGGCAGATATGGGTAAGAAAAAGGATATCAAAGTTCTGCTGGTGGATGATGAACAGGCATTTGTCGACACGTTGGCACAGCGTCTGAAGATGCGCGATCTCAAGGTGTGCACCGTTTATAACGGTGAAGAGGCGCTGAATCAGGTCAAGTGCGAAGAACCCGATGTCATGGTGCTCGACCTGAAAATGCCCGGCATGTACGGCATGGAGGTATTGAAGGAAGTACGAAAGAAGTACCCAAACCTTCAGGTCATTATCTTGACGGGCCACGGCTCGGACCTTGAGGCTGAAGAGGCAAGGCGTATGGGCGGCTTCGATTTTCTGAAGAAGCCGGCGGACATCGACACGCTTGTCAGCCGTATTAAGGAGGCATATGCAGAGAAGATAGAGCGTATGATGACCGCTATTGCATTTGCCGAAGAGGGCATGTTCGATACGGCCCAGAGAATCATGAAACAGGAAGACGATGATTAACAATGCAGCACGCGACCGGCGGCTCGAAAATAAATACCTGCCGCTGAATGGCTACGTATAACTATCTCGGGAGGCTTTGATGTTTATTAACCGCACAACGAGCGTTTTAATTATTGGTATGTCACTCCTGTGTGTTTTGTGTCTGGTCGGGCTTTCGTTCGGATCTGAAGAGGTTATGCCGAAGGTCGATGAAACAGGCGGAATGCCGTGGTGGGCATGGCCTCTCATTCTTTTTGTCGTTACCTTTCTCCTTGGAATCGTTGCCGTGCTGGGAGGCGTCGGCGGTGGTGTCCTTTTTGTTCCCATTATCGGCGGATTCTTCCCGTTTCATCTTGACTTTGTCCGAGGGGCCGGCCTGCTGGTTGCCCTGGCCGGCGCACTGGCTGCAGGGCCCGGCTTGCTGAAAAAAGGCATGGCGGACCTGCGCCTTGCCCTTCCTGTCGCGCTTATTGCTTCATCCTGTGCAATAGTCGGTGCGATGATCGGACTTGCACTGCCGACGGATGTCGTGCAGACCGCGCTGGGCGGCACTATTCTCGGCATCGTTGGTATCATGCTCATGGCCAAGAAATCCGCCTATCCGCATGTGCCCCAGGCAGACGCGCTTTCGCAGGCGCTGAGGATTCACGGCGTCTATCATGAGGCGTCGACAAACGAAGACATTCATTGGAAGATTCACCGCACCCCGCTCGGCCTGTTTATGTTCATCATTATCGGCGTTATGGCCGGCATGTTCGGCCTCGGCGCCGGATGGGCGAATGTCCCGGTCCTGAATCTCATGATGGGCGCTCCCC
>DATHDH010000245.1:0-2807 GCA_035319145.1 Dissulfurispiraceae bacterium
AGTCATGGTTGCCTGCACTTTGCCGTCCAGGATCACCTGCATCCCCGATTTGCCGGCGGTCTTCAGCAGCACCGGATTCATGTCGGAAGACGCGGGAACGCGTGCAGCCTCCGCTTGCAGTGCCTGGGCGCGCCCGATTTCCGCGCCTTCGCAGGTGATAGCCGAGTTGAGGGCCATGTTTTGGGCCTTAAAAGGAGCGACATCCCACCCCTCATCAGAAAAAATTCGGCACAGGGCTGCTGCTATCAGGCTCTTGCCGACTCCCGATCCGGTTCCCTGAATCATGAGAGCGCGCGCTTTACGCATACTTCCACGGTGAATAGTTCATCAATTTGAGGACCGGATAGTCCTCCCAGAACTCGATGATGCTGACTGCCGCATTGTCCTGTTCGATGCGGAAAATATGTTCGAGTGGCAGCCCCATGATACGGCAGATCAGGACGCGGTTTACGCCGCCGTGCGCTACGACAATGACCGATTTCCCCTGATGCTCTTCAAGCAACTTATCGAGCACGCCCGCCGTGCGTCTCTCGATATCCCTTGTGGATTCACCTCCCGTCGGAGTGTGTTCGAGCGGATTGTCGGCCCAGGCCTGAAAAGCGTTGCGGTACCGTTCCCGGATTTCGTTGAACGACAACCCTTCCCAAACCCCGAAGTGACGTTCTCGCAAATCATCGTGCACAACCGGCAAAACGCCGAAGCATTCGCTGATCGCCTCCGCAGTCTTGCGCGCCCGGCTGAGGGGAGAAGTATAAAGCATGACGGCACCGGAATCCGCCTGTCCGTTTGCATTGTGCCGTGCTATCTCTTGCTGAAGAAAATAGCCGGTCGAACGGGCCTGCACGAGGCCCTCGGGAGCGAGCGGAACGTCAATGCTGCCCTTGTAACGCCGTTCTTCGCCGCCGACGGTTACGCCGTGGCGAACGAGATAGAGAGTCGTGACCATGCCAGCACCGCCATGAGAAAGATGAGCTCAATGATTTCATTGAGCGCGCCGAGGGTGTCTCCGGTCATGCCGCCGAAGCGGGATGAACAGAACCGCACCCAGATGAGAGTCAGTGCATAAACGCCGGCACCGACCGAGGGGTAGAACAAGATAGGATCGATGTCGCCGAATCGTCCCCATTTGAAAACAAGCACGGTGATGAGGACGCAGCCCGAGAGAGTGGCAAGGATGAAGTGGCGCATGGTTACACGTTCGAGGAATATCCGGCCGAGTCCGTCGGGACGTGCGGGACGGCCGTGCGCCATCGCCGCAACCATGCTCCATTTCGCAAAGGCCGGCATAAGAACAAGCGCGGAAGAGTAAGTAAAGGGCAGGAGATTCGCGCAGCTGCGAATGCAAAGATACTTCAGCAACAGCACGAGAAATATGACGGTGACGCCCGCAGGCCCTGCTGCAGGGTCTTTCATAATCGCCAACCGTCGCTCGCGATCCTTATCAGCCGATCCCGACGACTTCATCGACAAAGCATCGGCGGTATCGGCGAGTCCGTCGAGATGAAATGCACCGGTGCTCGCGATCAGAACGGCGAGGATAAGCGCCGGTACGATATCGGGATGAAACAGATTGCCCATCGTATAGTCGGTTGCGAGCAGTGCGAATCCCTGCACAGCACCGACAAGGACATACCAGACGGTACTCGCGGCAAGGGCGTCGTTCCGGAACGTTCCGTCTATGCGGACCGGGATGATGGTCAGAAACTGAAACGCAAACAAAAGTGAGCGCATTGTTTTCGGCCTATTCCTCCGTCGAAACTCCTGCTTCGCCGAACGTCGCCATTTCCCGGTAGATCTTCAGGCCGCCGTCGATAAGGAACATGGCGAGCGCCGCTCCCGTTCCTTCGCCGAGCCGCAGGTTCAGATCGAGCATGGGCTGCAGATGCAGTCTTTTCAGCATTATCCGGTGGCCGATTTCGACCGAAGCATGAGCTGCAAACATATATTCCCGTGCGGCAGGTGCAATGCCATGAGCAATAAGGGCCCCCGCAGTCGAAATGAAGCCGTCGATCACAACCGGTATGCGTCGCGCCGCCGCTCCGAGTATGAGCCCTGCAATGCCGCCGATCTCGGCCCCGCCGACCTTCGCCAGGATGTCGAGCGCGTCCTCAGGATTCGGTCTGTTCAGCGCCAGGCCTTGTTCAATGACTCTGACCTTGTTCTGCAAGGCTGCATCGGATATCCCTGTGCCGCGGCCGGTAACCTCCGCCGCGGGCGCGCCGGCCACCGCCGCGACAATAGCGCTCGACGGCGTGGTGTTGCCGATGCCCATCTCTCCGGTGGCGAACAGGGAATATCCCCTGTCAGCATATTCGCTTGCTATTGCGATGCCGGTTTCAAGAGTCCGAACGGCTTCCTCCCTGGTCATGGCGGGGCCTTTGGTAAAGTTCTTCGTGCCGGACACGACCTTCCTCTGCAGCAGTCCGTCGAGTTCGCCGAAGTCGTGATCAACACCGATATCGACCACAAAGACATCGGCGCCGGCATGCCGTGCAAGCACATTGATGCCGGCGCCTCCCCTGAGAAAATTGTAGACCATCTGGCGCGTAACTTCCTTCGGGAATGCTGAGACGCCTTCTTCGGTTACCCCGTGGTCGCCCGCAAAGGTGAAAATTGCCTTCTTCGGCAAGTCAGGCACGGCCTCGCCGCGCATGACGACATAACGGCAGGCGAGTTCTTCGAGCCTTCCAAGGCTGCCGACCGGCTTGGTGAGATTGTCGAGACGCTGTTGTGCGAGTTTTGCGAGCGACTCATCGGGAGGCAGGATTGATGCGATAGTCTTATCGAGCAGCACGGTTATTCTCCTT
>DATHDH010000246.1:0-13592 GCA_035319145.1 Dissulfurispiraceae bacterium
TTCGGCATCTCAGTGCGGCAAAGCTATGTAAAAGACATGAGTACGGGAGAACTTCTTGGAACAGCCAAAGAATTCGCATTTCCAGGCGGGTTTGTATCGCGTATTTTAGAGGCTACATCACCCCGAATATGCCCGCGATCCGACAGCAAACCAAATAGAAATAGCAAAGTGTTAACTGACGTTTTAAAGCCAACAAGAAATAACTAGGGAGGTAGTGATGGCTAACACATACAATATGCAGCAGCGCTCTGCCATATGAGCGAGCTTGCACTGTCCTAACATTGTATGTTACAAGTGACTACTCGGTTCTTGGCGCTCCCTGCAAAATGTACTATCGAAGAGATCCTTTCATTTCCCAAGAAAAAAGCACCATATGCGCAAAGCAATTGCAAAGTTATGCGCAAAATACGACGCTAACCCTCTGATTTTTATAGAAGGGAAAAAGCAGGATATGCGCATTCCTATATGCAGGTTTGCGCATATCCTGCTCCGATTTTGCGCAACATGTCCTAGCCGTGGCAAAAGGCAAAGTCCATGAGCAAAGATGGAACTGCGGAAATGTTGGAGATTAATGCAAGTACTTTACGTGCCAGAATGAAAAAAATGGGGATATCTTTTGGCCGAAGCAAGGATGATGACCATGACAGGGGAACAGTCGCCCCCGCCGCTGAATATGCAGATGAAGGTGAAAGCAAGAACCCTTATTGCCCCCTCCTAGCAGGCACGGGAGCCGGAGCTATCGCCAGACAATCATACGCAACTCTGTCTTCTTGATAATGGATGCTGTTGCGACGCACTATGCGCCATCCAGCCACTTCATACCTCCCTTGATTTGCCATCGCCGTCCCCACTGCGTCATCATCCCTTATCGCCTCCGCAAGCTCTCGGCTGTGGGTCAGAATTACTGTCTTGATACCCGTTCCGCTTATCACCATCAACGGTTCAATAATCAACTTATCCAGTTCCAGGCTTAAAGCAGGCTCAGCAACTGCACGTGCCTTCAGCTGGATCATTCTGGCGCGCGTGTCAGCTCCCGTCTCTTCCATCGAATGATGAGCCAAATCAAGCAGTTTGTGACGAACAGCATCCAGATCTTTTATCTGTTCCAAATCCCTGTCTTCCGGATGGGCTCCCAGGACTTTGACGAGCGTTGAAACCTCTTTTAAATAGGGGCTCCTTTGATTGCTTGGAACCAGGAACATGATGACAAGTCTCACTGGTGGCTCTTCAGGCTTGCCATAATCTATCCCTTTCGGGCTCCATCCTATCGCACAAAGCAGTTCTCCATCGGAGGATACAGGAGCATGCGGACATGCCCAACCGTTGCCGATAGAGGTATTAGATGCGCTCTCACGGGAAAGGACAGCCCCGACTACGTCAGTTCCAGCGGGGACAGACGGCACGGCTTCAAGCATGCTCGCCAAAACCTCGAAAGCATCTTTCTTGTCATTGTCGGGCAATTCGATCAATCGGCCCTCTTCCAGCGCAGCAAGAATTGAGTTCAGCATTGCTAGACACCTCCAAAGCGTTTAAAAAACCACGTTTTTACTAAATGCGTAAGCAAACTGTACGTCAATAAAAATCCGGCAATCCAGCCCCAGAAACCCAGCGGCAGGGGCACAAACCCCAACGCCGATGCAAAAGGAGCGTAAGGAAGCCATGCCCCGATCGCCATTACCCCCAGAGTCGTTAAAGTCATCGGAGCAGAGGCTCGGCTTTGCAAAAATGGCAATCGTTTCGTACGGATGATGTGAACTATCAGCGTCTGAGTCAACAGTGACTCCACAAACCACCCGGTCTGGAAAAGCTGTGAGTATCCCTCACGCTGGGTCTCTGTGAGCGTGACATCGAGAAAAGCCTTGCTGTTAAAGAAGAACCACATCAACGCAAATGTCGCATAATCAAAGATGGAACTGATCGGCCCGATGAATATCATGAACCATTTAACATTGCTGATGTCCCATTTTCTCGGATGTTCAATTTGTTCTGCATCCACATTATCGGTCGGAATGCCCGTCTGGGAAAAATCATAAAGGAGATTGTTCATCAAAATCTGCACCGGCTGCATCGGCAGAAAAGGAAGCAGATAGCTGGCTCCCAGAACACTGAACATGTTGCCGAAATTTGAACTTGCACCCATGCGAATATATTTGATGATGTTGGAGAAGATCTTTCTCCCCTCCAGGATGCCCTCTTCCAGCACAAGGAGGCTCTTCTCAAGCAGCACAATATCTGCGGATTCCTTAGCCACATCAACGGCCGAGTCAACTGAGATGCCCACATCGGATGCCCGAAGGGCAGGCGCATCGTTAATTCCGTCCCCCATATATCCGACAACATGTCCAGCATTGCGCAAGGCTTCAATGACGCGTTCCTTTTGCAGGGGCGATAATTTTACTAGAACATTAGCCTCGACAGCTGTTTTTGTGAATTCCGCCTCGTTTAGGCTCTCCAATTCCTGTCCGGACACAATGCGGTGCACCTCCAGACCGACGTCTCTGCAAATCTTGTTGGTGACAAGCTCATTGTCTCCCGTGAGTATTTTTACTTGAACACCGACGTCACCGAGCAGCTTAATTGCCTTGGCGGCCGAGTCCTTCGGGGGATCAAGAAATGCTATATATCCAAGAAGTATCAAACTGCTCTCGTCCTGTGTTGCAAAGCGCGTCCGTTCACGGGCGAATTCACGGTAGGCAATCGCCAAGCACCTGTATCCCTCTTCATTCAATCGGGCAACTTCCTCAAACAGATCATCCTTTATCATGCCAATGAGTGGATAGATATCATCATCCAGTTGATAATATTCGCAGCAGGAATAGACCTCTTCCACTGCACCTTTGCAGATAAGAACATGATCGCCTTCGAATTCCACGACAACTGACATGCGCCGCCGGTGAAAATCGAACGGCAACTCGTCAACCAGGCGACAGTCTGGCTCAACATCGAACTCGCGGTGCTCAAGCACTGCACGATCCAGCAGATTACGAAGCCCCGTCTGGTAATAACTGTTTAAGTACGCGTATCTCAGGACGCTTTCGCTCTCCTGTCCAGTGACATCAACATGTTTTTCAAGGATAACTCGATCTTGCGTAAGCGTACCGGTTTTGTCCGTGCAAAGGATGTCGATGGCTCCGAAGTTCTGGATGGCTGCAAGTTGTTTGACAATAACCTTCTTCCGCGACATGGCGAGGGCGCCCTTTGCAAGGTTCACTGTAACAATCATGGGCAGCATCTCGGGAGTAAGCCCCACCGCAACCGCCAGCCCGAAGAGCAGGGCCTCCACCCAGTCTCCCTTCGTCATCCCGACTATCATGAAGCAGGTAAAAACCATGAGCGCCATAAACCTGATCATCAGCCACGTGAATGACTTGATACCCTTGTCGAAGCTGGTCTCTATGGCCCTGCCAGAGAGTCGTTCTGCAATCGCGCCGAAAAATGTGCGTGCCCCCGTATTGACAACAAGTCCTCTGGCGGTTCCGCTGCTCACGCTACTGCCCTGGAAGCAGGCGTTGCTTAACTCTAACAAAGCATGCGTATCAGAACCGTTTGGTTCTGCACTTTTCTCTACAGGCATCGATTCCCCGGTGAGGGCGGCCTGACTGACAAAAAAGTCTTTCGCGGAAAGGAGGCGCAGGTCAGCCGGAATGATTGATCCCGCTTGAAGAAGAACGATGTCACCAGGTACCAATTTGGCCAATGGCAGCTCAATCTCCTTGCCGTCACGAAGAAGGTGCGAACGGGACTGCACTCTTTTGCCGAGCGCTTCGACTGCACGAGTTGATCGATTATCCAGAACATAAGACAGTCCGACGCTCAGCACCACCATGGCACTTACAATTACGGCTGATTTCAGTTCGCCGATGATCCCGGAAACAATTCCTATCACGAGCAGTTGGATGACAAGTGGGCTCTTCAACCGTCGCAGAATGTCCTGGAAGAAATTCAAATGCTGTACATGGGATATCTCATTGCGCCCGTACCGATCGAGCCTCCGTTTCGCTTCCTGAGAGCTCAGTCCATGCTCGGTACTCTTCATGATTTGCAGCGCACGGTCAGCGTCTGCCGCCGATATCTCCTGAAGCCTCTTCTCATCCTCAGTACGGGCATGAGGGGTGCTGGCCTCATTACGAATAGAGGAGGGCATAAAAACGTTGTAGAGGAACTTAAACATGATGGCCTCCTGTTTCGGCACGATAACGATCCGCCAGAAATTTGGAGGAAGAAGAAAAGACAAGAATCTCTGAATGAGCATTAAGACGGCTTCTTTGAAGTGATAACGAATTGATAACCTGACAACCTGCCATCTTTGTGTTGCTGGGAACCAGACGACTGGCGGATATTAAATTGATGCCAGTGGTACATAAGGTCGTCGTCGAAATTGCAACTACCTGAACTGAATTGGCGGGCAAATTCATCCTTATTTCTTGATTGCAAATCTCAAGTCTGTCGTGAACTTTATGGATGTCGTGCATGACACATTTCTCCTGTCGATCTCTCAGCGAATTGGCTTATGCAAAACGATCGGGTAAAGACAGACGAATGCGTGTCAGTACAGGAAAAGGATCAGGCGCTGCCGAAAGAGGGAAGTAATGAACACGCAATCAACCCTGAGCGTTTATTGTCGCACTTTCCATGGCCGGGGCCTGCGTCCATTACAATCACCTTCTTGTCTATGCCGTCATAAAATGAGAATTAACAACAGCAAAAATTCTACTCCCAGAGATCGCCTTTGTCAACAAATATATTAATGTTTCCATTTTATCCTATCTTAATTGTCATTTTCGTAATCATGACAGACCAGAAAGAGCTTGAAGGCATGTTCTGCAAGTGGCATAAGCCGCCCCCCTAGCAGTAACGCATAGGAACTTTGTCAGAAAATATTACGTTGGAATGACTAGTCTATTTTTTCATCACGAATCGGCGGATTAATGAACAGCCTGAGACACAACGGGGCTCACATATATATACGCATGGTTCAACGTGAATCAGCACATTGATATCACCAAACTCAGTGTGGATACGTCTGGTTAATCCGTGACGTCAGTTTGTTACAACAGCAATTCCCCGGCGAAGATATTTTCCCGCCGCTCTTCGCCGATACTAGAACTCGGGCCATGTCCGGGCAAAACGCCTGTTGCCTCAGGCAATGCCATTAGGCGCCGGAACGACTCTTTCAATCTGCCGAGGTTCCCGCCGGGAAGATCGCTTCTGCCGATAGAGCCCGCAAAAAGGGTGTCGCCGGAAATAAGCTGTCCGTCGCCGAAAAGACAGACACTGCCGGGGCTGTGGCCTGGAGTATGCATGACCGTCAGGCTGGAGGTCCCGAACCTGATGGTGTCGCCCTCTTTCAGATAGCTGTCGGGCTTCGGCTGCGGGCTGACCTCGAACCCCCACATGGTGCCGGCCGTGCTCGCTGCCTCGTAAAGGAAGAGATCTTCCTGATGAATAAGCACAGGGACATGTGCAACCTCTTTAATGTCCGATACCGCGCCGACATGATCGAAATGGCCATGCGTGCAGAGAATATATCGGATGGACAACCCATGCTTTCTGATGAGGTCGAGGATGAGTTCCGGTTCATCTCCGGGATCAATGACAACGGCCTCCTTTGAGATCTTATCCGCCACGATGTAACAATTTACCTGCAACGGTCCGACAACAACCGAACGGATTATCATGCTTCCTCCAATATGAGCTATTTCGGATGTCTACCGAGCACCGCCGGTGCGGAGCATTCGGTGCCAAGCGAGGTGCCTGAATTCATCGTGAAATATTTCTCCAGCCGCTTCATCTGCCGATCCGGGCCTTTATTTTCCCCGACATATAGGCCAGCTCCTCACTCCCGAGAAGATATGCGGCGACAAGGTAGAGCCCGAGGAGTCCGCAAATCGCCCCGGTCAGATAACATGCCTTCAGCGCCGTATGCCCGCCGGCATGCCAGAGCGAGCCTTGCATGACAAACCATCCGATCAGCCCCATGAGCGACGATGCGGCAAGCGTCTTGGCGAATGACTGAACGATGCGCCTGGTGCCGATACCTCCTAAACGCATCCGCAGAAACCAGAAGAGCAGAAAAAAGTTTGCCGTTGCCGCAACCGAATTGGCCAACGCCAATCCGTTATGCTGCAGGGGCTGCATAAGCAGCAGGCTGCATATGATATTAAAGACTACGCCGCACGCTGCGATCTTCACCGGGGTTTTCGTGTCCTGCATTGCGTAAAACGTGGACGTAATCGTGCGGACGCCGACGATTGCCCAAATACCGAACGAGTAATACATCAGGGCCTCGGCAGTGGCGATGGAAGCAGCGTGAGTGAACTGTCCGCGCTCGAAGAGGGTGCTGACAATCGGGATGCTCAAGGCGATGAGGCCGACCATGGCGGGTACAGTAATAAAAAACAGCAGGCGAAGGGCAAATGAAAAGTCATCCTTCAGGATTCCGAATTCCTTCCTGACCGCATGTTCGGACAGGGTCGGGAGGATTGCCATGCCCATCGCAACACCGAAAATTCCGATGGGGAATTGAATGAGCCTCATCGCATAATAGAGATAGGTGATGCTTCCTTCCGCCAGATACGAGGCAAGAATGGTGCTGACGAAGATATTGATTTGCGCAACGGCGAGCCCTGCCGTCGACGGGATGATCAGCAAACCGATGCGTTTCAGGCCGGGATGGAGCAAGAGCCGAGAAGATCCGTTATCACCGGATTTCTTCGCCTGTTGGCCGAGTTCCTGCTCTCCGGCACTGAAAAGCGTGAACCCCTGGCGATAAAACGACGGCACCTGAAAAAGAAATTGGACCAGTCCGCCCAGCGTTACGCCTACGGCAACAGCAATGATTGGATTCGCAAACTGCGATGCGAGCACGATAATACAAACGATGGTCACGATATTCAGAAGGGCGGGTGCGAGGGCGGGGATAAAGAAAACGCCCCGTGTGTTGAGCGCTCCCATTACAACCGATGCAATACTGATGCACAGCAGAAAGGGGAACATGATGCGCGTCAGCAGAACGGCCGTTGCGAACTTCTCGGACGCCTCATCAAAACCGGGCGCCATAAGCTGTACGATTATCGGGGCGGCCAACGTGCCCACTACACAAAGCAGGCCCACAAAGAGAAGCAGAAAGATGAACACCGCGCGCACAAGACGGTTAGCGGCAGCGGTTCCATGTTTAATCTGATACTCCTTGAGAACCGGCACGAAGGCAGAAGACATTGACCCCTCCGCGAACAGTTCTCGCAGGAGGTTAGGAATGCGGAAGGCGACAAAAAAGACATCCGATATCCCGGTCGCGCCGAAATATCGGGCAAGTATCATGTCCTTCACATAGCCGAGGACACGGCTGATAAAAGTTGCGGCAGACATGACGCCTGCCGCACGTGCGATTTTTCCCTGAGCGCTCAAATATGTGCCTGTCCTTCTCCCCCGTATGATTCATAAACATCTTCGCATTGCGGGAACGGGATGTCCAATCCTGCAATAATTACTATGGGTTAGCTTTCACTGCCGGAACATTCCAGATGCGCTCGGCATATTCCTTAATGGCGCGATCGCTCGAAAACTTTCCGGCTCGGGCAACGTTCAGCACAGCCATCCTCGTCCAGACGCGCCAATCCCGGTATGTCGCGGAGACGCGCTCCTGACACGCAAGATACGATGCGAAATCTGCAAGGACGAAGAACCAGTCGCTGTCAAGCAGAGATCTGACAATGGGATGGAACAGTCCCGGATTGTCGTGCGAGAAGTGACCCTCCAGCAATTGATTGAGCGCCTGGCGGAGTTCCTGGTCCTTTTCATAATACTCCTGGGGCCGATATGAGCTGCGCATGGCCACAACCTCTTCGGTAGTATGCCCGAACAGGAAGAAGTTCTCGTCCCCTACTTCTTCGCGGATCTCGACATTGGCACCGTCAAGCGTGCCGATCGTCAGTGCCCCGTTGAGCGTGAACTTCATATTGCCGGTGCCTGAAGCCTCGAATCCCGCCGTAGATATCTGCTCCGACAGCTCTGCAGCAGGCATGATGTGCTGCGCCAGGGATACGGAATAGTTCGGAACAAAGATGACCTGCAGTTTTTCGCGGACCACATTGTTGTTCGCGATTGACTCACCGACCGCATGGATGAGCTTGATGATAAGCTTGCACATCCAGTAGCCTGGCGCCGACTTCCCGGCAAAAAGAATTGTGCGCGGAACGAAGGTCTCATCAACCCGGCCCTCGCGGAGTCGGTTATAGAGAACTATTGCATGCAGCACATTCAGCATCTGCCGCTTGTATTCATGCATACGCTTGACCTGGCAATCGAGCAGGAATTGCGGCCGGAAGGTATGCTCGGCGATGAGCCCGAGGTGCCCCGAGAAATCCTCCTTATTGGCCTGCTTGACTCCCCGGAACTTCCGGATGAATTCTCCATCCTCGGCAAACGGTTCGAGGGCGTGCAATTCGTTCAGATCAAACATCCATTTGTCGCCGATAGCTTCGCAGATGAGGGAGGAGAGTTGAGGATTCGCCTCGATCAGCCAGCGTCGATGCGTAATGCCGTTCGTCACATTCGTGAACTTGCCGGGCGACATGATATGAAAGTCGGCGAAAACTGTCGATTTCAGGAGTTCCGAATGAAGCGCGGAAACACCGTTCACCGTATGACTGCCTATAATCGCTAATCGCGCCATATGGACACGCCGGTCGCCTTCTCCCGTCACGATTGCCGTATTCGCCGCGCGATTCGGTTCGTTCGGGAATTGCGCCTGGACATCGACCTGAAAACGTCGGTCAATCTCGTGAATAATCTGGAGGTGACGCGGCAGAAGATGACCGAATAGCCCCTCGGACCAGGTTTCGAGTGCCTCGGGAAGAACCGTATGATTCGTATATGCAAAGACCCGCCGGACGATCTCCCATGAATCATCCCATGCCATGCCCTCTTCATCGACCAGTATGCGCATCAGTTCCGCAATGGCGATGGAAGGATGCGTGTCGTTCAGCTGCACGGCCACTTTGTCGGGGAGCGCATTATATGTCTTGTGGAATTTGCGGTATCTCCGAATAATGTCGCGAAGAGTCGCCGTAACAAAGAAATACTGCTGCTTGAGCCGAAGCTCTTTGCCGGCCGTGGTTTGATCGTCGGGATAGAGAACCTTCGAAATGTTCTCGCTCTGGTTTTTATCTTCCATCGCCTTCATGTAGTCGCCGCTGTTGAAATACTCGAGATTGAAATCGCGCGATGACTTGGCGGACCAGAGCCGCAGGGTATTGACCGTCCCGTTGCGGTAGCCCGGCACCGGATAGTCGAAGGCCATTGCCATGACCTCTTCAGTATCCTGCCAGACCATGCGCATACGTCCACCGCCGTACATTATCGAACTGACATGCCCGTAAAAGCGCACGGGATAGAGGATCTCCGGCCTCTGGAATTCCCATCGGTTTCCGTACCGGAGCCAGTTGTCCGGTGTTTCGACCTGATAGCCGTCTCTGATCTTCTGGGCGAATATGCCGTATTCATAGCGGATGCCATAGCCATATGCAGGGTATTGCAAAGACGCGAGCGAATCGAGAAAGCACGCGGCAAGCCTGCCGAGGCCGCCGTTGCCGAGTCCCGCATCCCATTCAAGCTCAAGAAGCTCCTCATAGGAAAGACCGAAGACATCGAGAGAACCGGAATACTGCCCGAGCAGACCGAGATTGCTGATGTAACTATGGAGGAGGCGACCGAGGAGAAATTCAAGCGAGAGGTAATAGACGCGTTTGGCGCTTACGTCGTAATACCGTTGCTGCGTCTTGATCCAGTTTTCAACGAGCTGTTCCCGGACAGACAAGACAACGGAATCGTGCTTGTCGCGCTGGGTTGCCGAGAAGGAATCCTTCGCGAGTGAATACGTGAGATGTTCGAGCAGCGACTCCTGAAAGATCCGTGTTGAGCGTGCCATCGCAACCTCCGCACAATTTTTGTTGATAAATCAAGTATTTTAAAAATACCATTTTTCATGCGCCAATGCAAAAGGAATCGGGGAGACGCATTCCGTGCTAAGATGAGTAGAATATGCTCGACCTTCCTTACCGGAAAGCGCTGCGAATCCTGTTCAGCTTCAACCTCTTCGAACGGCTGAACCTCTTTGAAGCATTCCCGTGGCTGAAGCGCTTCTTCATGCACCGTCGCAATCTGCTGCTTGTCCGCACCCTTGGCGATATTGCGTTTGCGGGCATCATCATCTCCGGACTTTTCGGGCCGCAGGATTCCCAAAGAAATGTGGCGCTGTTTCTCGCCTGGGGAATCTGGTGGACCGGCGTGGTCTTGAGCTGGTTCTTTGTCGGCAAACTCTGGTGTGGATTTTGCCCATTTCCCGGGCTGGGGCGCATGCTCCAAAAACTCGGCGTCGGAAGCCGGCGACCGGTTCCCGGCTGGCTACGGAAGCACGGCTCGACGCTTTCGCTAATCCTGCTCGGCTGTATTATCTGGGCCGAGGCGATAACGGGTATGCGCACATCGCCCTTTGCGACGGCCCTTTTGCTTCTCAGCATACTGGCGGGCGCGACAGTATTCGGCGCCCTATTTCAGGGCCAGGCATGGTGCCGCTTTCTCTGTCCCATGGGAAAAATCATCGGATCCGCGGCTACCATTTCGTTGCTGGAGTTCAGACCCGATGCAATGCGATGTCGGAAGTGCACGACCTTTGCGTGCCGGAAGGGAAAAGACGGCAAACTCGGATGCCCCGTCTATCTCGGGGCATTTAATGTTCGCGACAGCGTCGACTGCCTTGTCTGTGGTCGTTGTGTTGCGACCTGCGATCAGGACTCGCCGCGCCTCAATCTCAGGAACCCCTTCTCTGAAATGCTGCTGAACCGGGGCAGGTCGCTCGCTTATCGCTATATCATCCCCTTTCTGTTGGGTTCCCAGCTTGCGCGATTTGCCCAGGAAAAAAATTGGTACGAACACCTGACTCCCTATATCGGCGGCTCGCACATACTCACCTTCACGGTTCTGCTCGGCATCGGCTATGCCTTCTTTTGGCTCGTCATAAGAATGGGGTCCCGATTACTGCCCTGCAACACCCGTGTGGGGCAGGTCTCAACGATGGCTGCCGTCTTCATACCGATCGGATTCACCGGAGAATTGATGTACCGGCTCGAATATTTTCTGAAGACCGCGGGCTCGTTTCTGCCGACCTGGGGACGACAGTTCGGATTCGACATGAACAATCTCGGATTTACCGTCTCCGATTCAACAGTGCAGACCGCCTGCCTGACAGTTCTCATACTCGGCACAATATCGAGTTGCACAACCACATTTCTGCTGAACCGGGCGGAATTTCATGGAACGCTTCCTCTGTACCGCTCATTTCTGCTCTCGCTGCTGGTCACGACCGTATCTTCGCTCTACGTTCTGTTGTTTACAGGCACCATAGCAGCCTGACCTTTTCCTGCCGGCTTTGGTAAACTTACGCATGCTCGAAAAAATTTGCGTCATCGGCATCGGCGGCTTTTTCGGTTCGGTTGCCCGGTATCTGGCCGCGCTCTGGATAGGCCAGCACTGGGGACGCAATTTTCCGCTCGGCACCTTTCTCGTCAATGTCAGCGGATGTTTCCTCATCGGCCTGCTCATGACGCTTTTTACCGAACGATTTCTTGTCGGATCATACTGGAGGCTTTTCTTTGTGGTTGGCTTTCTCGGGGCGTATACGACCTTTTCGACATTCGAATATGAAACCGGCGAGCTTTTGAAAGACGGCGAGATGCTCGCCGCGATGCTGAATATTATGTTGAGCGTTGCGGTGGGATTTGTAGCGCTCAAAATGGGCGAATCGCTCGCTAAAATACTGTAGGAGGCAGCATGGTTACATCAGGTCCCGCAAAGAGGCTCACGATTTATGTCGATGAAATCGACCGGATACACGGCAAGCCCGTGTATGAGGTAATTCTCGATTTGCTTTATAAAAACGGCATCTCGGGCGCCAGCGTATTTCGGGGCGTTGCCGGATACGGAGGCGATGGGGTCGTTCATCGAGCCAAGATACTGGAGCTCTCGGACAACCTTCCGCTCAAGATCGAAGTGCTTGAATCATCAGAAAAACTCGATCCGCTTCTGCCCGAGATACTTCAACTCGTCGGCAAAGGCCTCATAGAAGTGAGCGACACTACCATCATCAAGGCGACAGGAAAGAAAGAAAACTGATAGTTTGATATCAAGAATAAGATGCTGCCTCAATGACAGCCATTCTGCAAATTATGGGGAGCCGCAGTTTCAATATAAGGGGAAGAGCGCGCGCTCTTCCCCTTATATTGTTTCTAATTCGGAGGCGCTACCGGCAGCTTCTGCCCCTTCTTCACTATTTCTACAGCCTGAGCAAATCGCTTGTGAAAGGTATCTTCGGTCAATGTAGTGGCAAGATTCATAGAAAGGCGTCTTTTTGTTGAAACGGTTACCTTGGTCGAATTGGCATCCACAGGATCAATCCATGCCCCCATGACAGCTCCCCATGAGACCATATTCATCCCGCTGCTTGTAAGCATATAATTCTCGCTCCGATGCTCTTCAATTGCATCAGAGCCCTCCCAACGAAAAACTGTTTTCGAAATTTCCCACGCCTGATCTGCAGAGACCGGATAAACCGCTGCTGTGCCGTCTGCCTTTGAGCGGGCAACATCGCCCATGGTTGCACATCCGGCAAGAAAACTGATGACCAAAACTGCTAAGACACCTCGTAAAACCGATTTCTTCATGACTCCCCCTATGATTTTTTCTAGAGGGAATTTCAGCAGATTACAACAAATCTGTCAAGTCCGCTCCGCGCAGAATATTCTTCTGATGCCTGAATAATCGGCAATGCATTCAATATCGGAGAAGCCTGCTTCATAAGCAATCCCGCTTATCTCATCGGCCTGATCATAGCCCAGTTCCATAATGAGTAGTCCTCCCGCTTCCAGATATCCGGGAGCTTCAGCAAGAATGCGGCGATAATAATCCATTCCGTCAATGCCGCCATTGAGCGCGTTCAGCGGCTCATGCTCTCTGACCTCTCGCTGCAGTTCGGGGATTTCATCGGATCGGACATAGGGCGGATTCGCTGTGATACACTGAAACAGCCTGCCGGCGACAGGGCCGAACAAATCCCCTTCCAGAAATGAAGCGCTTCCGATTGAGTTTAACGCTGCATTCCGCCGCGCATAAACGAGCGCCGCAGGCGAAATGTCCGTACCAACCACAACAGCTTCAGGAAAGTGTTTCGCAAGTGAAAGTGCGACGCAGCCGCTTCCGGTACAGAGATCAAGCATACCGAGAACCGCTTTTTCCCTCTTGCCAATCCATGAATCCTGAATGCTTTTTATTGCTTCTTCAACGAGCAGTTCCGTTTCGGGGCGGGGAATCAGCACGCCGGGGCCAACCGCTATCGACAATCCCATAAAATCGACGTTGCCGACAATGTATTGAAACGGTTCGCCGTTGCTACGACGCAACGCGGCATTGCGAATGAGTATTATCGCGTTATCATCGAGGGGAAGGGGGCGAGAGAAGAGATCTTTCCGATCTATCGCCAGCAATTCGCATACAAGAAACTCGGCCTCTTTTGCGGCATCGGGAAGACCTGCCGCAAG
>DATHDH010000247.1:0-3361 GCA_035319145.1 Dissulfurispiraceae bacterium
GAGGTCGGCGATGTTTTGCATCAAGACGCCGTCTTCTGGTGGAACCTCTTCTTTCTCGCGGTTGTCTCCGGTTCTTTTGCCACGACGGTCTATTTCATTGCAGCTGAAAAGCTCGGCTCATATCGCACAAGCTCGTTTGTATTTCTTGTCCCGTCAAGCGCAATGCTCCTGAGTTGGCTTTTTCTCGCCGAAACGCCTGATGCAGGGACAATTATCGGCGGAACCATCGCCGTCTCGGCAGTCTACGTAATCAACAAACCTGCTCCCTCATAACCGAACATCTGATACACTAATGCAGGGCTGCAGCAAATAATGATAGCCCCTTTTAATATCGTTGCTCTCAATTTATACGGACAAAGAGAAACGGTAACTGTTTGGCGCGCGGAGCGCAGATATACAGGAAAGGAGAGAGACGATGGTACGTTGTTATACGACGGCTGCAGATTGCTGGAAAGTAATTCTTGACGACATCGATGCGAATGCTTCGCTGCTTTCGGCGATAGAGCAATTCGCGCATACCAATACCGCCCCTGCGGACATTGTATTCGGGACATCAGGATGGAGGGGAGAGATCGGTAGTGACTACACATTTCGGAATCTCAGTATCGTAACGGCGGCACTTATTGAGGCGTTTCGCACGGGAGATGATACCTTCTATCGCGCTATGGGCGTCGGCGGGTTCGAGGAGCTGCAGAAACGCGGCGTCATTGTCGGGCATGACAACCGTTTCCTCGGCAAAGACTTTGCCTATGCGGTCATCGGTATTCTCGCGGCAGCCGGGATCAAGTGCTTTTATGCCGGGGAAGCGACGACCCCCGAGTTTTCCTCCGGCATCGAGATGAGCGGTGCTGCCTGTTCAATAAATCTCACCCCCTCGCATAATCCGGCGAACTATGCAGGATTCAAGTTCAACCCTGCCGACGGCGGTCCGGCCGGACCCGAAATCACATCGCGCATCGAGATGATCGCAAACCGAATGGTTCGGGGCTTCGAGGTCCCTGCTGTGCCGCCATCCGTGGCTTTCGAACCAATAGATCTTGCGCGGCTATACCGGGAGTACGTGAGAGAGCGCAAGACGCTCGACCTTGATGCTATCAGTCGCTTCATCGAGAATGAAGACTGCCTTATCTGCGTGGATCATGTGCATGGAGCAACCCGTTATCGGGTGCGAAAGCTCCTGGGTGAGAGCGCAAAGGTTGTCTATCTCAGGGAAAACGACGATGTCTTATTCGGAGGAATTGCCCCGGAGCCGAGTGAAAAGAATATGTCCGGGATAATGAACAGGTTTTACAATCATGCCTCGAAGTATAAAATCGGGGCTATCATGGACCCTGACGGAGATCGGATTCGTCTCGCGGATGGCACAACGCAGATTCCCATGAATTACTTCGGCGCGATGGCCCTGCATTATCTGCATGTGCATAAGGGCATTGACGGGATCGTGGCAAAGTCGGTCGGCACGAGCAATTTTGTCAATGCCATTGCAGCAGCGCTGCATATTCCCGTCCAGGAAACGCGGGTAGGGTTCAAGAACTTCCGGCCTTTTATGCGCAGCGATGCTGTGGAGCATGCGATAGTCGCCTTTGAAGAGTCTGACGGCATTTCTGCCTATAATCACACACTGGAGAAGGATGCGATTTTCGGGCTTCTCCTGGCGATAGAAATGGTTGCTGCCACGGGAATGAATCTCGGCGACTATCTTCATTCCATTATGGATGAATACGGAGCGTATTATCCGGATCGTGCCGGCATTTCCGTTGATCGATCTTTGGTCGGCGCTCCGCTCATTGAGAAGCTTGGCATTATCCAGAAGCGGTATCCGAAGGGCAGCAGGCTTGTTATCGGAGGAGTCGAGCGGACTGTAGTCGATGTTATTACGGTCGACGGCACGAAGCTTGTCCTCGATGATGGTTCATGGCTCATGATCAGGCCGTCCGGCACCGAACCCAAGGTGCGTTTCTATATCGAGGCCCGCACCGAAGAAGGAAAGAAGGCGGTATTTGAAGCAGCTGAACTCATGACAAGAGAGGCCTTGGGCGTCGCATAGCGCATGCGGGAAAAGAAGTTCGGGCATATCACGATTCCGTTGCAGCGAGTCCATATCGAGCTGACCAATATCTGCGACTTCAACTGTACCTTCTGTCCGAAGTCGATGATGAAACGTCCCTATGGCTCTATGGATCGCGCACTTGCTGAGCGTCTCATCGATGAAATCGCTACAGAAGGCATTTGTGAAAAGATAACCTTTCATGTCATGGGGGAGCCGATGCTTCATCGCGATTTTTTCGCGATTCTTGATCATGCGCAGCGACGCTGCGCTCAAGTCGGCCTCACGACAAACGGCGGCAGGCTGGGCGGCGCAACGGGCACCCGCTTGCTTGACTATCCTCTTTACCAACTCGATATCTCCCTGCAGACGCCGGATGAGAAGTCCTTTGGCTTGCGGAAAGCGGGGAAGTTGCAGTTTCGGGAGTATCTGGACGGCATCTTTTCGTTCTTTGCGGCTTATCATAAAAGATATCCCGATACAATCTTCAAGTTTCGTTTTTTGAATACGCGATTCCCGAAGAAATCCATGGAGAAGAAAACGGGCCCAATTCGGGTTATCTCATCCACGGAGGAACTGCGCGAGACATTCCGTTATTGGGCCGGCCGCGTTTATGATGCGCTCGGGACTTCGGGAAAAGAGAGAGTGGAGGCCTTGCAGACGATAGCTGGGCTTTCCGCTTTCAAATGGCATGTAGTGGAAGTGGCGCCCAAGGTCTTTTTCGAAACATACATGCTCGAAGACTGGGGGCATGCATTCGGCGATGAAAAGGTGCATGACGCATGGGGCGGATACTGTTTCGGGCTTCGTGATCACTTTGCGGTCCTTTGGAATGGGGACGTCGTGCTCTGTTGCATCGATTATGACGGGAATACCGTCGTCGGCAACGTCGGCAGCGCTACCCTGAAGGACGTTATGTCATCCGACGCAGTAGGGAAGATTATGAAGGGATTCGAAAAATACCGGCTGGAGCATCCGTATTGCAAGAGATGCCTCGGCAGCAGTTCGCGCATCGGCTGGGCGCTCAAACCGATCCTTGCCGTCAGTGGATTGAAACTGCTGAAACCACTTTTTTATAAGAAGACAAAATTGGCTGTGCGCTGATAGTGCAGTCGGCGGAAATCCAGGAGTCGGGTGAGTCTTCCATGCAGGAGCTACGGTCGCGTACCCTCTGCATGAAGAGACGCGACTAGGGAATCAAAGTGTCCGGCGACCTTCGAGTGACTTGCTCAGGGTCACTTCGTCGGCAAACTCGATGTCGCTCCCGATGGGCAGGCCGTATGCAATCCGTGAGACACGCACATGCAGAGGTTT
>DATHDH010000248.1:0-2412 GCA_035319145.1 Dissulfurispiraceae bacterium
TTCAGTGCCAGCGTCAGGAGCAGCACTTTCTGTATCTGGGCGGCGCGGGTCATATGACCCCGTCCCGGCAGCGCATTTCGCAATTACTGTTCATCTCGGCTGAATATGTTGTCCCAATGCATCTTGAACGGTGCAAAGGTACCATTTGCAATAGCATCGCGCATCCGGTGGAAGAATGCAAGATAAAATGCGAGGTTATGGATTGTATTCAGCCGCATCGAAAGTATCTCCTTCGCCATGAAAAGATGGCGTAAATATGCGCGGCTGTAATTTCTGCAGGTGTAACACGAACAGTCGGGATCGAGCGGCCCGGCATCTGTGCGATATTCGGTCCGTTTGATGCTGACCCGTCCACGGCTTGTGAAAAGGGTGCCGTTGCGGGCGTTTCTGGTGGGCATTACGCAGTCGAACATGTCGATTCCATGCTCGACTGCAACAAGACAGTCGCGCAGGTCGCCGACTCCCATCAAATAGCGGGGAGCGTCCGCAGGCATCTGCGGTGCGATATGGCTGAGAATATCGTACATCTCATCTTTCGGTTCGCCGACGCTGAGCCCGCCGATTGCGTATCCATCGAATTCGATGGCTGCCAGTTCTTCGAGGCTTCGCGTCCGGAGGTCTTTGTGCATTCCTCCCTGAACGATGCCGAACAGGGCAGGGGTTCCGAAAGGTGCCGGAGCAGGAGGGTATTGTATATATTCCTTGCATTGCTGCGCCCAAGCGGTAGTCAGGCCAACGGATTTTTCAGCATACCCGTAATCAGCCGGATACGGGATGCATTCATCAAAGACCATCGCGATATCCGATCCGAGTGCGGTCTGAATCTCCATGGCCTTCGCGGGTCCGAGCAGATGAAGCGAGCCGTCCAGGTGCGAACGGAACTCGACGCCTTCATCGGTGATGCGGCGGAGCGATGAGAGGCTATAGACCTGAAACCCGCCGCTGTCGGTCAGAATCGGCTTTCGCCAGTTCATGAATCTATGCAGGCCGCCGAGTTCGCGGATGATCGCGTGTCCCGGTCTGAGGAACAGGTGATAGGTGTTGGCCAGAACGATCTCGGCGCCGATTTCGGCAAGCTCTTCGGGAGAGAGGGCCTTTACGGTTCCTTGTGTTCCGACCGGCATGAAAGCGGGGGTCTGAATGGCGCCGTGGTCCAGTTCTATCGATCCTATCCTGGCTGCCCCGTCGTGATTGGCGAGCGAAAACCTCATGCCGCGCTGTCCCCGGCAGGCAAAGAGAGCGAGAAGGTTGTGCCGGAGCCGGGAGCGCTTGCGACCGTAACAAATCCGTTATGTGCCTTCATAATCATATCGACCATAGTGAGGCCGAGTCCTGTTCCCTGGTCCATCGATTTTGTGGTGAAGAACGGCTGAAAGATGTTTGCGAGAGTCACCTCATCCATTCCTTCTCCACTGTCCTGCACCGATATCCTAACGTATGTTCCCGTCCTGCCGGGACTGCTTTCCGCTTCCGCGGCAGTTTCCGGAGCAACGGATGCCTTGACCGCCAGCCTGCCGCCTTTCGGCATGGCATCGCGGCTGTTGATGCAGAGATTCAGCAGGACCTGCTGGAGTTGTCCGGCATCTCCGTAAACAGGGGGGAGGGCCTCGTCGAGATCGAACGAGACCATCGTATCCTGGGAAAAGAGGCTTCGTATGATCGGCTGCAAATCCATGAGAAACGATCGCATGTCGATAGCGGCAAAATGCCCGTGTCCGGCCCCGCGCGCCTGCGCGATACTGCTGAGCTGCTGCGCCAGAGCACTGGCCCGTTCCGCCGCCTGTTCGATAGATTCGAGGTATTTCATGACATCTTTCAGGGTCTTTTCCCGGTCATTCGTCTTTTGTTGCAGGGCATTTTCTATCTTCATCCGCCCGAGGGAGGCGTAACCGAGGGCGCTGACCAGAATATTGTTGAAATTATGGGCCACGCCGCGCGTTGTGGCGCGCAGGTTTTCCATGACTTGATCCTGCAGCAGTTTCTCGACAAATCGCTCTCTTTCATCGATAAGCTGTTCCAGGGACATGCTGAGCTGCTCATACTCCTGGATTCCCCGGTAATTCGGTTTGTGGTTGTTTCTGAGGGCCTCGACGATGTTCTCGATTGGTTGGTTGATAGTATTCCGGACAAAATAGTAGACGAGTACGAGGTTTATGAAGAAGATTGCGACCGTTATCAGGTAGGACTCTTTCACACTGTCATATAAGGAAAGGAATTCTCCGGCATTCCGGATAACAGTGACATCCCAGTTTTGCGCGGCAAGATGTGTCCGATATGCATAATATTTCCGGTCGCGCAGGGAGATAGACGTTATATTCCCTGCCGGTATGGCGTTGCCCGCTCCGGCAAGAGAGGCCACATCCGGCGCGGATGCAAAGAGAACAGTCCCGTTTTGTACGATAACGGCTTCAT
>DATHDH010000249.1:0-5158 GCA_035319145.1 Dissulfurispiraceae bacterium
GAAGGGTATTCTGTCGGGCATTCTTGCGAAAAGGTCCGATGCCGTTCCTGGCGGCCCTGATGAGACTGTGGCGGAGGCTCCGCAGAAAAGCGATAATAGACTGATCAATTCTTAGGCAGGAGGACACGATGATATTTATGCGCATTCTCACCGGCATTGCGGCCGGGATCTGCATCGCAGCGGTGCTTGGATTGGGATCGGAAACAACGGCGGCAGACAAACCGATACCGACCGTATACTGGATGAGCGTTGCGACGACGAATCAGACATTCCCCGGCATGCCTGCGGGGATGCCTCGTTCCATGATGGGAAGAGGCGGCTTCGGAGGCGGTCCGAAAAAGACGCTCCTGCTCCAGATGAATTCGCCGCAGGCAGTACCGACGAGCCCTGAAGCGACTCACGACATCCCAACTGGCATGCAGATGGGGCCGACCTTGCCGCTCATGATAGAAGAGGTGCAGCGCCATCGTGCTCCGGAGGAACAGGCTGAGGAGCGGTTTGAGAAAGAACGCATGCGAATTCTTGTCTATTGGGGATGCGGAGAGACGGTTCGGCAGGGCCAGCCGAGAGTTATCGATACGGCAACGATGAGTCCTGCGGAAATAGGGCGGGCAATGCGGGGGCTCTCGCTGACCGCGCAGGTTCCTCCTGCACCGGGTCGCATGCGCATTTATGCGGATTGGCCGAACAGGCAGAACAGCGTCGAGGTCCCGGGAGGCAGTTCCCTCGTGGGAAGCCATTCCGTGCACGGAAATTATACGCCGACCATGGATTTTGCGATCGATTCCGCCCATGACTTCTTGGCGCCTGTGGAGTTCACCTCCCTGCGCGGCGGGCTGGCGGACAGCATTGCTTTTAACTGGCGGGCCATCCCGAACTCGCTCGGCTATTTCAGCACCGCAATGGCGTCCGTGCGCGACAACAAGGAGATGATTGTCTGGTCTTCGAGCGAGTCGTATATGTTCGGCTGGCAGCTTATGAATTATGTGGCCTCCGGCGATGTGAGAAGGCTCGTGAAAGAGAAGGTCGTCATGCCTCCTGATCGAACCGCATGCCAGATCCCCAAGGGGATATTCGGCAAGACGGAAGGGGCCATGCTGCAGTTCATCGCGTATGGCGAAGACCTGCATTTCGGGTATCCTCCGAAGCCGAAGGATCCGATATGGGGAGTGAAGATCCGCTCGAAATCTACGGGAATGGCGCCGCTCGGAAGAGAGATGACAATGGAAGAAGGAGCGACGGATCGCTCAACCATGCCGACCGAGCAGGACCGCCGCTCCGAAAGGATGGAGCGTCCGGAACCGGGCAAGACAGAACCCCAGCCGACGAACCCGGTAGGCGAGACGATTAACAAAATACGCGGGTTGCTGCCGTTTTAACGGAAGGGATGGTTTGACGGTGAGCGAAATCGGTGCGACTACTCGAATAGCGGCCCTGTTCGGACATCCTGTTGCGCATAGCAAGTCTCCGCGGATGCACAACGCCGCGTTCCGCGAATTCGGGATGGATTGCCGCTATGTTGCGTTCGACGTTGATCCCGGGCAACTGGCCGCGGCGGTCGCCGCCGTGCGGGCGCTCGGCCTGCTCGGCGTCAATCTGACCATCCCCCACAAGGAAGCCGTTCTGTCGATGCTCGACGAGGTCGATGCCGAGGTGCAATTCATCGGCGCGGTGAATACGATAGTAAACCGGCAAGGCCGCCTGATCGGATACAACACCGACGGCCGGGGATTCATGCGTTCGCTCAAAGAGGCGGGAGTCGACGTTGCGGGCAAGCGAGTGTTGATTCTCGGCGCGGGCGGCGCTGCGCGGGCCGTGGCGGCATACATTGTGCGCGAAGCCGCATCGGTCGTCGTCGCGAACAGAACCCGCGGTCGCGCCGGGCAGCTTGTAGGCGACCTGAACCAGATTCGTTCAATTGTCACGACCGCGGAATTATCCGAAGCAGGCCAAGAAGCTTTTCTGAAAGACATTCATCTTGTGATCAACGCAACATCATTGGGCCTGAAAGAGTCGGATCCCTTGCCTCTCGATGTTGACGCGCTGACTGCCGACCAGGTGGTCTGCGACCTGATTTATCACCCGACCGCCTTCCTGCAAAAGGCGGCGGCACGGGGAGCGCGCGTGCTTGACGGCTCCGGCATGCTGTTGTGGCAGGGCGTTCTGGCCTTCGAACTCTGGACCGGCCGCGATGCGCCGGTGAACGTGATGCGCCGGGCGCTGCTGGACGGAGATACACAGTAGAGAGAACATCCACCCCCGCTCCTGCCGCAGCCAATCACGCTTCCATTTGCCGAACCGACAGTCGTAAGCCTATGTTTACCGCAATATCGGCTATGTCTATTCAATATATTGACGATTATAACAATCTGATTATTAATCAATAAATAACAGTTAACCGGATAATAAGGCATAATTATCTTGCTGATTCCTGAAAATGCCGTCAAAACATCTTGTCAGGGCTGAAATGGCAATTAGCAACCGATTGGGACTCGCTTGCCGATGCTACTGGTACGGGTCGGATACCTGTATTCGTCAACACCGACTTTCTTTCCTCCCGCAACTGGATACGGCCGCGCGACCCGCTGGTAATAGATCTCGATAACGACGGCATAAAGACCGGCACCGGCTGGGTCAAAGGAGACGACGGCTTTCTGGTATTGGACAGAAACGGCAATGGCACAATTGACAACGGCGGAGAGTTATTCGGCGTAGACACAACACTTGCAAACGGACAGAAGGCCACAGACGGCATAGCCGCCCTGCGAGACATGGACAGCAACGGCGACAGCATCTTCGATGCCGCTGATACACAATTCGGCAACGTCAGGGTCTGGCAAGACCTTAATCAGGACGGCGTATCGCAGAGCAATGAACTGAAGACTCTGGCATCACTGGGCATCACCTCAATCGATCTGAACGGCCATAGCGCCACCAAGAACCTCGGCAACGGCAATACGCAGACACTGACGGCCAATGTGGCCGGAGTGGGCGACGCCGCAAACCAGAACCTTGCGCAGATCCGTTCTACAGCGATTTTACCGACCACATTCCCCTGACGGATCAGGCAAAAACGCTGCCGAACATGCAGGGCGCAGGCATGGTTCGCGATATGCAGGAAGCCGCAAGCCTGTCACCGTCTTTTGCCTCGGCCCTGCATTTAACAGATCGGGGGCGGTTGTTCGCGCTCAGTAATTCGGTAATATTTTCGAGTTCATCAAATATCGCTTACGTTACAAAATCCAGATAATTATCCCGAGTGATGACTTTGAACTCTGCGCTTTTATATATCCTTATCCAGACGCAGGAACTTTGACGGTGCCTTACTTCCACTTAATCTTGTAGCCGTATAGCTGCCCGTCCCGCTCTTCAACCCAATCTATCTCTTTTTGGTCGTATGTTCTCCAGAAATAATTGCTGGAGAAGATGTTGTCGTATTCCTGCTTTTTCAGCCGCTCGATGACTAATAAAAGGTGGTATCCCCAACCCGCAGATGTGCTTCTCTGTGCGTATGTCCGAGACTTTTTCCCGTATGGCAGTAACGGCGCCGTCTCACTTCCACATGGCAGGGTCGATAGTCTCGAAGTCTGCAATGTTTTTCTGAAACTCGCGGTAGTCCTTTTCGCTCCAGGTGCCTGCCAAGTGATCGAGATCGTCATACTGGACCGTCCGTTTTTTCTTTCTGATTCCGAGCGACTCTTGCAGAAGTCTGACTGTGACGGTATTTACGCTTGTGCCGTCCCGCTCGGCACGCCGGCGCAGGGCTTTTACGGTTGAATCGTCAAGACCCCTGATTGTCATGGTCGCCATGATGTCTCCTTATCGGTGCAGAATAAGTCCTTCGATGCTTGCAAAATGCTCATCATAGGTCAGCAGCGCAAGTCCGAGCCGCATTGCCGAAGCCGCTATCCAAAGGTCGTTCGCTGGGATCGGACGCTCCTTTTTCTTCAGATCCCAGTATATCCGGGCATAATATTCGGCGGTTTCTTCATCGTGCGGAATGACGGCGACGCGAGGCGAATCAAGAAACTCATCGAGTTCTTTTCTGTTGACGGTTTCTTTTGCCCCGCCTGCAAAGCCGCTCAGTAGTTCACCAAGAACGACGATGCTTACGCCGATATGCTCGACTGACCGCAGGGCGGTAACGGCTTCCGGATTATTCTTTTTGAATGCGGCATAAGCATTCGTATCGATAAGGATCTTTTTCACCGCGTAACTCCTGCATCATTCTTTGCATTCATAATAAGTAATCATAATGCAATCATATAATGATGTCAATGAGCATTTGTCGGTTCCCTCCAGGGAGGTGTTTTTTATCGAGGGATCTCATGAGCGTGTCCCAAAATTGTTGTTTGCCTGGCACGAAACTAGCATGCAATTTGCTTTACTCGGCGGGTTCAGTGTGGTAATATCTTGGTATGAAGAAGGTCCTGTTTACGATTGCCGCGTGCATTCTTTTCGCCATAATCGCCCTCTATGTAAATCATGATCGGGATATACGTGTCAGGCTGGTGCTCGCCGATCAGTCATATATGGAAGATGTAAAAATGGTGCAGCGCCGCGACGGCGTCCCGAAATGGACCCTGAACGCAAAGCGTGCGGTCTTTGTCACCGAGCAGAACATCGAGATGTCTGATTTGGCCATAACGTTCCCTGAAAAGAAGATGGTTCTTAATTCAGAAAAGGGCATGTATAATACCGACTCAAAAGACCTTCTGATAGAAGGCAACATCAAGGCTTCTACCGGAACGTACGATATTATAACTACCTCCCTTCTCTGGAACGGGACGAGGAATGAATTGACGTCTAACCAGAAGGTTCAGATTGTCGGCAAACGCTTTGTCGTCGAAGGCGAGGACCTGGTTGCGACCACGGACAAGGCACGGCTTCAGAAAAACATACGGGCGGTTTTTTATGGCAATAACTGATGGGAGACTCATGATTCAGATGGCAAAGATTATTGCCGCTCTTGGCTGCGTGGCGTCGCTCTTTTTAGCCGGGGCGTCCTCTGATGCCGCTTCACCGTCCAAACAGCCGTCCCCGGCCGCCGGCGCAAAGACCGACAATAAGGAGCCCATCGTAATAACCTCACTGACCCTGCTTGCGGATAATGTCGCCAAGACCGCAACCTTTGAGGGGAATGTCATCGCACGGAAGG
>DATHDH010000250.1:0-3844 GCA_035319145.1 Dissulfurispiraceae bacterium
AAAACCGCATCTATTTTATCGGCAGGCACGCCTGCCCCGGCAAGCACCATACGGGCGAACGACTTCGTGATGAGGTCATTCGGCGAATGGGCATCGGAGTTGACGGTAATCGGCACGCCGAACTCAAAGGCACGCTGCGCAACATGTCCGTTGCTCAGGCTATGCCCTTTTCTCGCCGTTACTTCAAGGGTTACGCCGCGCTCTTTTGCCAGCAGGAGATCTTCGTCGGATATCAGGCCGGGATGCGCTAGGATATCGACGCACGCCTCAATGGCGGCCCGATTCGTCCCCTCCGCCACCGGCTCAACGAGCGTTTCTCCATGCACGACAACGAGTTGAGCACCAAGGGTGCGGGCCTCTCTCACAAGGTCCGCAATCTGACTCGGTGGAACATGAGTAAGTTCCGCCCCTGCAAATACCTTAATCGGCATTACGCCCCGCAGCGCCCTCACGGTCTTCACAATGCGCGGAATTATCAAATCGATATTGGACTGGTCCATATGATCGGTAATGGCGAGCGCCCGATATCCTACGGATACCGCCCTCCGCACCAGCTCTGCAGGAATGAGCTCACCGTCACTGAAAATGGTATGGGTATGGAGATCGATCATGGCGTCCTCTTTGCATGAAAACAACTCTGTAAGAGTTAAGAATACAAGAAAAATCAAGCAAATGTAAAGACGACACGGTGCTTTGACGCCTATTCTTCGCGCGGTTTTTCGGGGACATCGACGAAGCCGATTCTCTTTTTGGGAGGGAGATCGGGGACCGGGAGATCTTCACTGTGATCTCGCTTCAGTGCGTCTATGATTTCAGGGACGAGCGGGTCGATGATAAAATACCATTTAGCGCGTCCGTCCGTCCTGAAATCGACGGCTCCGCACTGACGCAGGAGGGCCAGATGTTGCGAGACATTTGATTGATTGATTTCAAGAAAACGCACAAGGTCGGTTACGCATTGGGGCCCTCGCATGAATTCGTAGAGAATTCGCATGCGCACCGGATGCGCTATTATCCTCAAGAGTTCTATCCGCTTTCCTATAGACCGCACCATAACAATATATTATAAACCCTGAATGATTAAGTCAAGATTATATTCGTAATGCTTAATTTAATTAACATTCTAATATTAGAATTTATTCCTTCATTTGCCTGTCTGATATACTGAACAGCATGTACTCCGGACCGGTCATTGATTTTCATACCCATGCATTCCCGGACAGGCTGGCGCCGCATGCAGTGGGCGCCCTCGAAACGGCTGGAAAAACCAAGGCCTTTCTGAACGGAACGGTGGGTGATCTCATCGGCTCCATGGATAAAGCCGGTATCGAGAAAAGTGTCGTGTGTTCCATAGCGACGCGGCCTTCCCAGTTCGAAAGCATTTTGAAATGGTCTGTATCCATTCGTTCGGAACGCCTTGTGCCATTGCCTTCCATTCATCCGGCAGACCCTAATGCCCTGCTCCGGCTCCACGCAATAGCCAGCGAGGGATTCGCTGGAGTAAAAATGCACTCCTATTATCAGGACTTTGTTCTGGATGAGCCCCGGATGCTTCCCCTGTATGAAGCCATGGGCTCGTATGGGTTATTCCTGGTCGTGCATACGGGGTTCGACATAGCTTTTCCGAGAGTGCGGCGTGCGGATCCGGCCCGGGTTGTCAAGCTGGCGAAAATGTTCCCCGAACTTCTGCTCATCACCACGCATCTCGGCGCCATGGACGACTGGGATGAAGTCGAGCGGCTGCTTGTCGGGAAGCCGATTTATATGGAACTCTCGTTCGCATTTCCCTCGCTTCCGTGCGAACGGGTGCGGGAGATACTGTTGCGCCACCCGAAAGATTTTGCGCTGTTCGGCTCGGATTCGCCCTGGCTGGATCAGCAGCAAAGCGTTGATCAACTCCGCTCCCTCCGGCTTCCGGAAGCGTTGGAGTCGAACATCTTCTTTCACAATGCTGCGCGCCTTCTTCTCCGCTGAAATATGCTTTTGCCCGAAATAATGTGTCCTGCACCGATGTTCGGCTATCTCAGCCTGCGTTGTCATGACAAGTTTTGGGAATTCGAGCTTCCCCTCTATGGTAAAATTTTTTCAATGCGTGTTTTTCTACCAGTTCGCATCATTACGCGAAGCTTCGGCGATTTTTTCCGCGACGGCGGTATTATGCTGGCCGGTTCGCTCTCGTATTTCTTCATGATGGCGGTCATCCCCTTTTCGCTCTTTCTCATCGCCATGATCGGCTACTTTCTCGGATCCCGAGACGATATTGCCCGCTTTCTCGTCGGGAAGCTTGTCGCGTTCTTTCCGAGTGTTACGCATGAAATAACCGATGAATTCAGAAGACTCATCTCCCTGAAAAAGACGCTTGGTTCGTTTAGCGCAATATTGTACGGCTTTCTCTCGTTTCAGCTGTATATGGCATTGCAGAATGCCTTGGCTGTTGTCTTTAAAATAACGACACAGCGTCCATTTCTCATTGCCTTGCTGCTCGCGATATTTGTCGTAACCCTCGTGATGTTTCTTGTGCTCGTTTCTTTCGGGGCTACCACTCTCGTCTTGATGCTCAGAATACTTCGCCAATCGTTCCCCGAGCTGCAGCTCGGGGGCGTCGCGAGTTTGCTCGTCAGTTATGCCATCCCTTTTGTGCTTGTGTTGCTGACGACCGCCGGGATATACAAGATTTTCCCTCATCGGATGATACGCATGTCCCATGCCTTTTGCGGCGCTCTTTTCACGACGCTGTTTCTTGAGATTGCAAAGCATCTCTTCACCTTCTATGTAAGCGACGTCATGCACCTCGGCACCATGTATGGCCCGCTTTCCGCCTTCATCATGTTTCTGCTGTGGGTTTTTTATTCATGGTGCATTTTTCTGCTCGGGGCCGAAATAGTTCACAACTGCGCCGTGATGGCTCCGGCGGCAGGGCTCAGAGCTGCGAAGAAATAGCAAAGACTCTGCGGCCCTTGTCTGCATCGCCGGGGTCGGATACAATAACTCATATGGCAAAACCGCTCATTACCGACGACATCCGGAAAGTCCTGCACGAGGTGCTTCAACAGCTTGTCGAGGAGGTCGCGGTCGAGGTGTATACGGCCCCGTCCGCCAATCAGGCTTACAGCGAAGCTGCGAAGGAACTCTTTAAGGCACTCGACGAAGTCTCACCGAAGGTCAAAGTGACTTTCTTTGAGGCAGACGGAGCCGATGCGAAAAAGCGCCGCGTCGATCGCTTCCCGACGGTGCTTATTGCGCCGGATGCGTTTTCCATACGCTTTACCGGCGCGCCGCTCGGGGAGGAGGGGCGCTCGTTGTTGATGACGCTCCTCATGATATCGACGAAGAGCGTCATCCTGCAGCCTTCGTCGGTCCGTCGCCTTCTGGAATTGAAGGAAAAGCGGCACATCGAGGTCTTTGTCAGCCCGACCTGTCCTTACTGTCCGCAGCAGGTTCTGCTGGCGGCTTCGGCGGTCATCACGCGTCCGGATATCGTCTCGCTCGACATCATCGAGATCTTTGAGCACTCCGATATTGCCGAGTCCCGCGGTGTCATGTCTGTTCCCCAGACGTTTGTAAACGGCGTTCTTGTGGCCCAGGGCGTCGAGCCTGAAGAGTTCTTCATCGAATCGATCATCACCCTCAAGGAACCACAATTCGTTCTGCCTGCCGAACCCGGTGGAGAGATGGAGGCAGACCTGCTCGTCGTAGGTGCGGGTCCGGCAGGCCTTACGGCGGCGGTCTATGCGGGCCGATCCGGCCTGAAGACGGTAGTTATAGAGCGTCGCGTGGTTGGAGGACAAATCACCATAACGCCTGTTGTTGAGAACTATCCCGGCTTTGCGAGGATTGCCGGGCG
>DATHDH010000251.1:0-2561 GCA_035319145.1 Dissulfurispiraceae bacterium
TTGACACCGCATTTGCAACGGCGGACGAGGCCATGAAAAAGATAGCCGAGCGCTATCTTACGGTCGACTGTGCGTGTTTTACCCCGAACAACGAGCGCATGGACAATATGACAGGCATGGCCGACAGGCTTAAGGCCGACGGCATTATTCATTATGCCCTTCAGTTCTGCACGCCATATATGATGGAAGCATTCAAGGCCAAGAAGGCTTCGGATGCAGTCGGCAAGCCGTTCCTGCGCATAGAATCCGACTACAGTATGGAGGACTTCGGGCAATTGAAGACGCGCATCGAGGCGTTCCTCGAAATTATCGGAGACGGCAAGGACCGGTGAAGACCGCCGGCATCGACATCGGTTCGCGCTTCATCAAACTCGTTGTCCTGGAGGACGGAGAGATTGCTGAGAGCCGAACTGTTGAGACAAGCCACAATCCGCTAGAAGTCTGCCGGAGTCTGCTTGCTGATGCAGGCACCGAGCAGTTCGTAGCGACCGGTTACGGCCGGTATTTGATGGAAGTATACGGCGACGTGCCGACCATCACCGAGATCAAGGCGGTAGCGCTCGGGGCCAGAACGACGCATCCTGGCTGTCGCACAATCATCGATATCGGCGGCCAGGATACTAAGGTCATTACCCTGGATGAGCGGGGGAGGGTAATCGACTTTGAGATGAACGACCGGTGCGCTGCAGGCACCGGCCGTTTTCTCGAGATTATGGCGCGCACACTCGGCTATCCGCTTGAAAAGTTCGGCCAGGAGTGTTCAGAGAACGGCGCTGTCAGTATCAACAGCATGTGCACTGTTTTTGCAGAGTCCGAGGTGGTGAGCCTCATTGCCAAGGGAATCCCCCGAGCGAAAATTGCATCGGCCTTGCATGCGTCAGTAGCGAGCCGGGTAGTTGCGCTGGCGAAACGGCACCCGGTAAGGGACGATGTGGTGTTTGCGGGCGGATGCGCCCGCAACATCTGTTTGTGCGGCATGATAGAAGAACGTCTGTCGCGGCCGTTGATGATTCACAATCGGCCGGAGGTGATGGCCGCATACGGAGCGGCTTTGCTTGCCGCGCAGCAGCGCTATGAATAATCGGGAGGTTTCATGAAGAAAGCAGAATTGAAAAAGGTCCTGGCAGGGATAGGGATTGCCGGTCTGATGGCTGGGATATCGGCGTCAGGTGCGGCCGCTGCTTCGAGCTGTACCGGCCAGTCCAGCTGCGGCGCCAAGAAACAGGAACAGACTGCCGAAGACAACAAGGGCTCCGCGGAGCGCACCGACCAGAAAAACAAGGAGCAGAACGGCTGCAGTGGAAAATCGGAGGGCCAAAGTTCCTTTAGTGGCTCGAAAGAGGACAGCAAAGGGCAGAGCGGCTGCAGCGGCAAGAAATAAGATGGCAACACGTGATGTGTTGGTAATTAATGAAGAAAGATCAATCTATATGCAGCGGCACGAGGCAGCCGAAATAAGCAGGGATGATCTGAATCGGGCCGTCATAAGTTAAGCGTTGCGCTCTGCAAGCCCCATAGTATCAGACAACACGGTCAGGGATTCCGGGAGGAAATATGAGCAGGAATGAGTTGCAGGTTGGAAGGCGTACGTTTCTCAGTTCACTCGGGATGACGGCCGCCGCTGCATTGCTGCCTTCTATCGTCGATTCGGCGCTCCAGGTGCAACCGACTCTGCATGTCTGGTCGTGCGGTGGCCTGTCGGAGGCATTCATCCCGGCAAATGCCCTTTTCACGGAGAAATATGGAGCTGCTGTTGCATACACAGGGGCATTTGCGGCGGCCCTCGGGAAGTCCCTCCTTGGTGAAGCACAGACAGAGATTTTTGCCGGGCGCGTACTGAAGCTTGCCAAAGACCTTCGCTCCGCCGGCAAGATGCTCTATTTCAAGCCCCTCTGTTTCACTGAATATGTCCTGGTAACGCCGAAAGGGAATCCGCTGAAAATAGCGTCGCTGCAGGACCTTGTGCGTTCCGATGTGCGCGTCTATCTGCCGCTTGGCGCTTCACCGCCGGGCGGGGATGCAGTGGTCGCCATTTTGAAGAAAGCAAAGCTCGATAAAGAGGTTCTGCCTCGTCTTGCACATAGGGAGTCCTGCGTCGTTCGTATGATGTCGGAAATTGTGGACGGGAGAGGGCATGTCTCCATTGTCGAGCGGCGGTTGACTCGCCTCGCAAAGTTTGAAGACAAGGTAGATGTAGTTGACATCCCAACGGAGTTCTATCCTCCCGGACCACGCACCTTCACGATCGGTGTCATGAAACACGCGAAAGACAGGCAGCTCGCGGATTCTTATGTCGACTTTATGTGTTCAGATGCGGGGCAGTCGTTTTTTGAACGCCGGGGATTCATTCCCGCCCGCTCCGATAAAGGGAAAGAATTGGTTGAATCCCTGGGGGTGAAAGATGCCTGATACCGGGATGAAGTCGACTCTCGTGAACAGGCTTTCCCGGTTTCGGCGAATCGTGCAATTCAGTATGCTCGGTATTTTAGGTCAGTGGGCCCTGTACGGCATCGTCCGTTGTCCCTTTCCGGTCCCGTTTGTCGACAAACGGGACCGGAAAG
>DATHDH010000252.1:0-5866 GCA_035319145.1 Dissulfurispiraceae bacterium
TCCGAAATCATAATTCGCTCTCTCTGCTTGCCGAAATCGATAATCAGGTTGTGGGGTATATTGTCGTTCGGATTGTCGCCGACGAAGCGCATCTGCACGACATCGCGGTTCATCCTGCTCAGAGGCGGAGGGGGATCGCACGGTCTCTGATGGACCGGGTCCTTGACGAGCTCCGAACCGGCGGAACTCGTTTCTTTTTTCTTGAGGTGCGTAAATCGAATGAAGCGGCCCATCTCTTTTATTCCTCGTTCGGGTTTCGGGCCTATGCGCTACGGCGAGGATATTACGCAAGCCCGGAAGAAGACGCCTGTCTCATGCGGGTCGATTTTTCGCCGATAAGATCAAATTGACAGGATCCCGTGTCATAGCTCAGACTAAACGCAATGCGCTTAAGCCCATTGAGAGGTGAAACAGATGCCCTTGTATGAATTCCAGTGCCAGCAGTGTTCGATGGTCTTTACGGTCTTGAGGAGTGCCGGCTGTTTTGATGAAGTGAAATGTCCGTCATGCGAATCCGGTTTTGTCCTAAAGCGGATGTCGGGATTCAATGCATGCTCTCCGGGATGCGGCTCATCGAACTCCGGCGGATTCGGAAGATTCGGCGCCGGTTTCGGTGGAGGCTGAAAGTTCTAATAAGAGCCCGTGCGGCTCCGCTCTTCAGGTTTCTCTTCTATTTCTTTCTCACTGCAAGGCAGTTTATCTTGTGCGCGAGACATCCTGCGCCGAATCCGTTATCGATGTTGACGACTGCCAGTCCTGGCACGCATGAATTGAGCATTGCAAAAAGGGCGGTCAAGCCTCCGAGCGTTACGCCATAGCCTATCGAAGTCGGAACGGCGACCACCGGTTTTGCAACAAGTCCTCCCAGCACGGAGGGAAGCGCTCCCTCCATTCCGGCGACAACGACCACCACATTCGCCTTCTCTATTGCAGGAAGATGGCTGAAAAGTCGGTGGATGCCGGCCACACCGATATCGTAGATCGTCTCGATGGCGCTCCCCAGAAATGAGGCGGTGACTGCAGCTTCTTCGGCCACCGCCATATCTGATGTTCCGGCGGATATCACCGCTATGCGCCCCCGTTTTCTTCGACCGGCCCCATAAGTTATGGTTCGAGCCGCGGCATTGAACGATGCATCGGGAAGATCGAGGAGGTTGAACACTTCTTCGGTAGTGCGCGTGATGAGGAAGCGTTTGCTTTTTTTCGCCATGGCGTATGCGATGCGCACAATGTCTTCAGCCTTCTTGTGCTGGCCGAATATCACCTCCGGAATTGCAGTGCGCAATGTCCTGTGATGATCGATATGCGCTCCCGGAATGGTCTCGAACGGCAAGGTTCGAAGTACTGCGACCGCATCATCGATGCCGGTCCTGCCTTCCTGAACAGACCGAAGCAGCGAGCGGATATCTGTGCTATCCATCGAATTCCGCCCGCAGAGATCGGGTCATCAGATCACGAACGGCATCGGCAGGCAGCTTGCCTTCATAGAGAGTCAGATAAACCTGTTCTGTTATGGGCATCTCAATGGTGTTGGTACGGGCGAACTGATGGGCCGCCAGAGCCGTCGGAACGCCTTCGGCTACCGATTTGCTTTGTGACGTAATTTCAGTCAGCGACAGGCCCTGTCCCAGCTTGAATCCTACCGAATAATTCCTTGACAGGAGGGCAGTGCAGGTGAGTAGCAGGTCGCCGATGCCGCTCAACCCCGAAAAGGTGATGTCCCGTGTACCGAAGGCAGCGCCGAGGCGCTTGATTTCGGAGAGACCGCGCGTTATCAATGCGGCGCGTGCATTGTGACCGAGGCCGAGACCGTCCGAAATCCCCGATGCGATGGCAATAACATTCTTCAGTGCGCCGCCAATCTCGACACCGATGACGTCGTCATGGGTGTAGACCCGAAAGAAATCGGTGTTGAAGAGTTCCTGCAACATATACCCGACAGTCACATTGGAAGTAGCCAGGGTAACGGCAGTCGGCTGCCTTGCCAGAACCTCCTTCGCGAAGCTCGGTCCGGACAGCGCTGCAACAGGGCGACCGAGAAGTTCGGCGAGGATCATGGAGGGGGTCTTGAAGGTCGTTATTTCTATTCCTTTCGCTGCGCTGACTAAAACGGTCTCAGGCGAAAGCAGAGGGGCGGTATTTGTAAAGACGGACCGGATGTGCTGTGTAGGTACGGCATTCAGGACAAAACGGGCTCCCGACAAAGCGGCAGAAAGGTCGTCGGTTGCACGCAGAAGAGGGGGCAGCGTCTGTCCCGGCAGAAAAAGATGATTCGTCCGCTCCGCGTTAATGGATTGGGCGAGCTCGGCTTCGTGAGTCCAAAGCGTGGTGTCATACCCTTTATCTGCAAGCAGGGCGGCAAGCGTTGTACCCCAGCTGCCCGCTCCGATTACCGCGACATAACTCATACCGTACCACTATACCAGAAAGAAAAATAATCATACAATAAAGCCAGTTGCAAATTCAGCTCGGCGAAGCAGTTGGATGAAACGTCTCCCCTGCACTCTCCTGCTCCCCTGAATAGGCAGAGGGAAAGACTCCTCAGCCGAGCGGAAAGTGTTTTTCAACGATCTGCAGCAGGCGGAGCGGCGGGGTCGACATCTTGATCAGAATTTCGCGTACAGCCGCGAGGTGCGCCTTCTTTTTCATGTCGGGGATTGCCCGCGAGGTGAGCACGATCGGGAGAATGGTGCGACCGGACGGCAAGGCCCTGATTTTTTGAAGAAGAAAGAAGCCGTTCGGCATGAACGGGTCAAATACTACGGCGGCTACCTGATTCGCCGCGATTTGTGAAAGCGCGTCGGTATCTGTAGCGGCTTCGAACACAGAGTATCCCGCCTGACGCAAGGCTTCAGCGTATGATTTCCGTTTCGCATCGTTGTCGTCGGCGACGAGAATTGCAGGGGCAGGAGTCGGCTGCGTTTGTGTTGCGGCTTCGATGAACTTTTTCAGCAGGGCTTGCTGCTCTTCTGTGGGATTGACGAACATGATACCTGCGCCTACGTCGTTATAAAAATGGCGCACCACACCTTGAATGGAGAGAGTTTCTTTCTCGAGCGGCACGGTTATTGAAATCGTGCTGTTCGGGCCGAGGGCCTGATTGGTCAGCACGAACATTCCACCCTCGCTCAGCGAAGTTGAGCGAGCCCCCGCTCCCTGATTGAGCGTAATATTTTTCCGGAATTTCACCCGTTTGTGTTTTCTCTGTTCAGGACCGCCCATCTTCCCCCCCTGTATTTGATTGCATAGAAAGCTGTTAGGACAATAATAAACGCTTGTCAGCCGTTTTTCCACTCTTCAAGGGCGTCGACCAGGGCATTGATATCCGCTTCGGAGTGAACTGCGGAAACCGTCAGTCTGAGTCTGGAGACTCGGACGGTAGGAGGACGGATGGCAGGGGCATAAAAACCGCGCTCAAACAGGAATGCGCTGCACGCCAGCGTGCGCTCCACATCGCCGACATACAAAGGAATGATGGGCGTTCCGGACTCTCCGGCGGAAAATGAACGGGCAGCAAGCCTGTCGACAAGCATTTTTCTGTTGTACCAAAGGTTCCGGCAATAACTTGGGTCCTCCCGGATCAGGTGCAGGGCCTGCCGGGAGGCGGCCACCACGCCTGCAGGGAGCGCGGTCGAGAATATGAACCCCCTGGCCGTGTTGAGCAGCCACTGAATAATTCCGTGCTCCGCCGCGACAAAGGCGCCGAAAGAGCCGAGGGCCTTCGAAAAAGTGCCCATCTGAATAATGTATGGGCGCGGTGCAATGCCGAAGTGGCGAAGGGAACCAAAACCGTCTCCAAGTACGCCGGTAGCGTGGGCATCATCGATAAGCAGCAGGCAATCGTATTCGTCGCACAGCGATACGAGTTCCTGCAGCGGAGCAATATCGCCGTCCATGCTGAAGACGGAATCCGTAGCAACCAGGCATCGGCTGCCTTTCCGCATGGCAAGAAGGGAGCGGAGGCGCCCCATATCGCAATGAGGATAGATGGAGGTATCGGCCTTGCTGAGCCGGCACCCGTCGATAATGCTTGCATGGTTCAGCTCGTCGCTGAATATGCTATCGCCTTCCTGCATCAGCGCAGGGATAATGGCGGTATTGGCAGTATACCCGGAATTGAAGATGAGGGCAGCCGACGTCCCCTTGAAATCGGCGGTAGCCGTCTCAAGGGCGTGATGATATTCCGTTCCCCCTGAAATCAGGCGGCTGGCTCCTCCGCCGGTGCCGCATTCGGCTGTGGCGCGTGCCGCCGCTTCGTTGAGCGCCCCGGAACGGCCGAGTCCGAGGTAATCGTTAGATGCAAAATCAACAATCGCCCTGCCGCTTATAAATATTGAGGCTGATGGGCCCCGATTCAGCCCTTCGACACAGCCGCGATCCCGAATAGCTCGGAGAAGGCCTTGCGATGCCAGACGGGCTAGCGCATCATCATACATGCGCGACCCCTTTGGGCACTACCAGATATAGTAGGCTGAGCGTTCGGTGAATACATTATATATGCTATTGAAAAAACATAAAAATAATTCTTGACAGACCCGTTCGATTCCCATATCATTAGTGGTAAAAAGTGGTAGGAAGTGGTGAAAATGTCATCGTTTCACGGGAAACATTATTATTCACTCGACCCCAAGGGGCGAATCGTCATACCTGCTCCTTTGCGCGAAGTCATTTTTTCCCTCTACAACAATTCCAAACTATATATCACCAATGCGGCCTTTGACAAGTGTTTGCAGCTTTTCCCCGCCGAGGAATGGGGCAAACTGCAGGAGAAGGTCCGCTCTCTTCCCAAGTCGGATGAGGCCGTAAAGTACTTTATGCGGCGCGTGATAGCGTCTGCCACCGAGTGTGAAATGGACAAGCAGGGCCGCATTCTGGTTCCTTATGAGCTTCGTTCGGACGCAGGGATTGCCTCTGATATTGTGATTGTCGGGCTGCTCGACAAGATTGAACTCTGGGATAAGGCATCCTGGGATGCCATAAGCGTTCCCGACAAGGTCGATACCAAGGCGTTGAGTGCGGCCCTGGCTGGATACGGAATTTGACGGCTCGACATGTTCCCGTCCTTCTTGAAGAGGTGCTTGCCATGATGGCGATACGTCAGGATGGTTCGTACATTGACGCTACAGTGGGCCTGGGCGGCCACAGTGCCGAGATCTGCGCGCGACTCGGCCATGGCGGCAGGCTGCTGGGCATCGACAGGGATGATGCAGCCCTTCAAGCGGCTTCAGAACGTTTGCAGTGCGAGTGCATCACGCTTCGTAAGGCGGCATTCGCTGATCTTGCAGCAGTGGCGGGAGAAGAGGGGTTCGCATCGTGTGACGGCATTCTGTTCGACTTGGGCGTTTCGATGATGCAGCTCAAGGACCATTCTCGCGGCTTCAGCTTCGCCTCGCAAGAACGCCTTGACATGCGCATGGATCCGGAGCTGATTATCAGCGCCCGGGATTTGGTAAACAAAGCTTCAGAGCGGGAACTCGAAAGGATACTTCGGGAGAACGGGGAAGAGCCTTTTGCACGTCGCATTGCGCGGCGCATCTGTGAAGAGCGGCGCAAGGACACTATCGACACATGTATGCAGCTTGCCGATATCGTCAGCGCGGCATACGGGAGACGCGGGAAGAAACACCCGGCAACGAGGACGTTCCAGGCGCTTCGCATTGAGGTCAACAAGGAATTGGACCAATTGCGCGACGGGCTGGCTGCCGCAGCGCACCTTCTTCGCACAGGGGGCAGGCTCTGCGTCATATCCTATCATTCGCTCGAAGACAGGGTGGTCAAACAGTTTATGCGTGAGAATGCTCGAGAAGGACTCTTCGGCCTGCTGACAAAGAAACCGGTTGTTGCAAGCCGCCCGGAAACAGCGGCG
>DATHDH010000253.1:0-5433 GCA_035319145.1 Dissulfurispiraceae bacterium
CAAGAGAACAATAAACTCCTCTCCGCCGAACCGCGCCAGCAGATCGGTGGGGCGCAGCTGACCGCCGAGCGTCCTGGCTACCTCCTGCAGAACAATATCACCGCAGCCATGCCCATACGTATCATTAATTTTCTTGAAGAAATCGATATCCACCATAATGAGCGCAATCGGCTCTCCATATTGCCGCGCCCATTCCATCTCTTCCTGCATGCGTTCCATGAAATATTTCCGATTGTAGATGCCGGTAAGATAGTCGCGAATCTGCACCTCTTCAAGTTCCCGGGCCTTTTGGCGAATTGTCTCGATGTTTTGAAGCCGGGCAGCCATTTCTTCCGGAAAAAGCGGAACGGAAAGGTAGTCGTACAAACCTTCGGTAAAGCCGCGGCGAATCAGTTCGCGGTCCTCGACCGAAACGACAAAGAAAACCGGAATATCACGGGTGGACGGGGCCGACTTTATTTTTTTCAGGATATCACAACAATCAGGACGCCGAAGCCCTGAATAGAGGAATACAACGTCGGGACTTTGGCGGTAGACTTCATCAAGAACCTTTGCCGCCCCGGCAACAAAGGTTGCCATGTGGCCTTCCCGGTCGAGAATCTCCTGGAGGGACTTCGAAAGGATATCCTTTTTTTTTCCGTTTTGTGCGACAAGAATCTTCATTCCACATCCTGCATTCGTGAGATTCTTCACCCCGAGAGGGCTAAGCAGTCAGCATTTCCAGAGAAAGTACCTCAAGCGCGCGAACCGGATCGTCGGCCTTCAGGAGCGCCCGGCCCATCACCAGAAAATCTGCCCCGCTCCGGAGCGCCTCCTGAGGAGTCGCCGTCCTCCGCTGATCGTCGGGCGGTGTCCAGGAGGGGCGTATCCCGGGCGTCACAACAAGAAATTCCCTGCCGCACTGCTCCTTGATAAGCGCGATTTCCTGCGGGGAAGCAACCACGCCGTCCAAACCTGCCTTGTGAGCAAGCGCGGAAAGCGTGCGCACGTGGCTCTTGACCGAAACCGTCATCATGAGTTCATTCCTGAGAATCTCAGTGGTCATGCTGGTAAGCACGGTCACCGCAATAATCTTCGGTCTCTGCAGCCCTTCTTTCGCACAGAGGTCCGAGACTGATCCGACTGTGCGCTGCATCATCTCAAGCCCACCCGATGCGTGCACATTCAGCATGAAGACGCCCAGGCGTGCCGCTGCCTTTGCCGCCATCGCAACGGTATTCGGAATGTCATGAAATTTCAGATCGAGAAAAACCCGCTTCCCCTTGTCATGCAGCCTTTGCACGACATTCGGCCCTTCGGAAACGAACAATTCAAACCCCACCTTATAAATCGAAACATCATCGCCGAGACGGTCGACAGCGGCGAGGGCATCGCCTGTATTCGCAACATCCAATGCCACAATAAGTTTATCTTTCCACGACATGGCGTCAGATTCTCGCAAGGGTAATTGATTGCTGGGCCTGATATTTTCCGGCCTTGTCTTTATACGAGGTTTCGCAGCCCTCAGCAGCCTGAAGAAAAATCAGCTGGGCAATGCCTTCTTCGGCATAGAGCTTCACCGGAAGCGGAGCCGTATTCGTTATGGATATCGTCACATATCCTTCCCATTCCGGCTCAAGCGGCGTAACGTTGACGATAACGCCGCAGCGCGCATACGTAGACTTGCCGAAACAGATGACCAGTATATCGCGCGGAATCCTGAAATACTCAAGAGAGGTGGCCAGAACATACGAATGCGGAGGAATTGTGCAAACATCACCATGATGTTCGACAAATGACGATGGATCGGACTGTTTGGGATCGATAACCGCGCCCAGAACCGGCGTGAATATCCTGAAATGCGATCCGATGCGCATATCATAGCCGTACGAGCTGACGCCGTATGAAATAATCCCCTTGCGGACCTGCCTGCGACCGAACGGCTCAATCATCCCTCTGCCCGCCATCGTGCGGATCCAGCGATCATTCTTTACCACAGGAGCTCCTTCGATTCATGCAGCCGATGTTCAGAAAAGATACCATAAACCCCGAGAGGCCGACAATTGCGTCTTTATAAGACGCAAAGACGCTGCCGACCGACACAAAGCGTCACAAGCGATGCTTCTCTTAAAACTATTTCAGAAAGGAGAACAGGAAGTTGGGAACGACGGGGACTCAGCACATTCGGCATCGCTCCGCTCGAGCGCCTCTTCATATTCCCGGATAAGCTTGATGGATTCCTGCGCAGCCGCCTCATCAACTTTGCGAAGGGCGAACCCGGCATGCACCAACACATAGTCTCCGACAGAGACCTCATCCGGCACGAGAATAAGGCTGATATCACGCCGTGCACCCATGATATCGACCGTAGCGAGCAGATCATCAAAGCTTATGATTTTTGCCGGGATAGCGAGACACATTCTACGTTCCACTCCTTGAGCTTGGCTAACACCCGTTGAATCAACTCTTCCATTTTAGCACTCACCACATCGGATAGTTCAAGCCCGAAACGGAATTCGCTGTCCTGAGGCTGGATACCGACCAGACAAACTTTCGAAGGCATAACGTCTATCAATTTTGCCGCAGATAAAAGATCGGCAAGCCCCACATGGTGAACAGACATCTTCACATAAAGAATAGCCGGGATCTCGTCGTCCTCAAGGACTCCGATATATCCCGGCTCTTTTCCAAAATTGACTGCGTCTACAAAAAGTACTTTTTCGTAATTCTCGATAATCGGAAGGAGATCGAGGCCCAGCGTTCCTCCATCCACGATATCAATCTCCGGAGAGAAAGAATAGCGTTCTCGGATGGTCTCAACAGCCTGGACCCCAACCCGTTCATCTTGCAGGAGAACATTCCCCAGCCCGATCAGAACAATCGACAACTAGTGGTGCTCCCCGAAAAATTTATACCCGCTAAAGATGGAGCTGACCAGCCCATTGCGTTCCACCACGTCATTATGCCATGAAATGTACACATGGAACATCACGAATATCCAGATGAACCACATGAAGATGTGATGAAGCATACGCACAGTGCCAGCATCGAATATGGACAGTATCCATGCGCCCATGACTGCGTTCACAAGACCGCCGCCCTGCGCAATCGACAGCATCGCAAAGCCCGAGATAATCTCATAGACAAACATCACAAATACGGCACAATACGAAAGACCTGCCAGGCCGGTATGGCCGGGGGAGTGCGGAATGTTATCCTCCATAAAGACATAAAACAGACCGGTCTGAATTGTATTCTGAATCCGATCCATCGTCGTCGGTATGAACTGATTCAACCGCGCATGCATGTTCCCCGCAAACCACCAATAAATTCTGACCAGCACGCTCGCTGCAAAAGCATAGCCCGCAAGAAAATGGATGAATCTCGCGGTTGCCATCGGCAGGACGCTGTCGCCAGTCGAGTGAATGAACGGCGCCCCGATGTAATACCCTGTGAAGGACAGGAGCGTGATAGAGAGAGCATTCACCCAATGTGTGATGCGGACGGGCAGTTCCCAGATGTATACTCTTTGCGTAGTAGCACCCATAGAGGTAACCTCCCTTACCGCACTTTAATCTGAACGATTTCCTTACGCTGCGTATCGACCACATGGATACCGCACGCCATGCACGGGTCGAACGAATGGATCGTTCTAATAATCTCAAGCGGCTGCTCCGGATTCGCAATCGGAGTTCCGATGAGCGCTTCCTCGTCCGGACCGCGCTGGCCCTTTGCATCGCGAGGCGAGGCATTGACGCCACCAGGAACGACGCACTGGTAGTTCGCAATCTTCCGGTCTTTAATGACAATCCAGTGGCAAAGCGCACCACGCGGAGCTTCATGGAATCCATAGCCTTTTGCCTCTGCCGGCCATGTCGAAGGATCCCACTTGTCGGTGTTTGCTATACGATAGTCGCCCTTCTTGATATTGGCCGCCAGTTCCATAATCATGGACGGGAACTTGTCCGCAATCAGTTTGGTCTCGATGCCGCGGGCTGCAGTACGGCCGAGTGTGGAGAAGAGCGCTTCAGGACCGACCTGCAATTTTGCGAGAACAGCACCGACGAGTTCTTTGGCTTCCTTGTGTCCTGCTGCATACGCAACAATCATACGGGCAAGCGGACCGACCTCAACGGAAAGTCCGTCATAGCGGATGGCCTTGACCCAGCTGTACTTGCTCTTTCCTTCAATATTGAGTTCCTTATACGGAGGCTTCGGACCTGTATAGTTCGGGGTGGTTTCCCCATCCCAAGGATGCAGCGGCTTCTCATCGCCACCGGCATATTTATAGTATGCACGGGAGACTTCTTCAGTCATTTTCTTGTGATCCACAGGCTCAATCTTCGAGAGGTTCTTTCCTCTGATGAAGCCGGCGGGCAACCAGACGTTTGTCGAGTTGCTTACCGTGTCATTCTGGAATTCACCATAGGACAGGTAATTGCCGACGCCTGCACCGATAGCCGCCCAATCCTTATAGAAGGAGGCAATCGCGAGAAGGTCAGGAATATAAACTTTGTCGACGAAGTCTTTCGCCATCTGCGCGTACTCAAGCAGCTGGGCAATGGTTCCTGCATTTATCGCGTTCTGGCTGTTCGGATCAATCGGGGTTGCCATGCCGCCGACCAGGAAGGTCTGCGGATGCGGGTTCTTGGCGCCGAGAATAGCCATTGATTTTACGAAAACTCGCTGGAAATCAAGCGCTTCAAGGTAATGGGCGACTGCCATGAGGTTAGCCTCAGGCGGAAGCTTGTATGCCTTGTGCCCCCAATATCCATTTGCGAAGATGCCAAGCTGACCGCTTTCAACAAATGATTTCAGCTTTCCTGCAACCGCCTTGAAATAACTAGCCGAAGCGTTATTCGGCCAGTCGGAAATCGAAGAAGCAAGGGCTGCCGTCTTGGCGGGATCCGCCTTCAGAGCGCTCACAACGTCGACCCAGTCAAGGGCATGCAGGTGATAGAAATGCACCACATGGTCATGGATAGACTGAATCGCCATAATCATATTACGCAAAATGCGGGCGTTATCGGGAATGACGATACCGAGTGCGTTTTCAACAGCTCTCACGGAGCTGGTCGAGTGCACCGTCGTTCAGACGCCGCAGATTCGGGAAACAAACGTCCAAGCGTCACGCGGGTCGCGATCCTTCAGGATCGTCTCGATACCGCGCCACATTGTTCCTGACGCCCAGGCATCAACGATCTTTCCGCCCTCCACCTGAGCTTCAACCCTCAAGTGGCCTTCGATTCTCGTGATCGGATCGACTACAATTTTTGCCATTGTGCAACCTCCACTCGCTAGACTCTTATTTTTTTATTTCTGCCTATACCTGTTTCGAATCTCAATTATTCGTGCTCGTCCTTTTTAGACCCTTTCTGCTTTGCAGAACGAATCGCAGCGTGAGCGGCCACTGCAGCGCCGGCCCCTGCGAGGGCAACGAGACCAATCTTATCG
>DATHDH010000254.1:0-13260 GCA_035319145.1 Dissulfurispiraceae bacterium
GTTCATTTTCGAAGATATTTTCAATTGCAATCTTTGTATTAAGTATCGACGCCCGTTCGATCAAGGGTGCCCAAAAAGACATGCTGTTTTCGAGCCAGGGTTCAAACTTCAGAGAATATTTCCATTTTTCATATCCGGAATGAAAGACAATGCATTTCGGCTTGAAGATCGAGGCTGCCGTAAATGTCTGCTCGAATCGCGCACGTGTTACCTCACGTATGCGGGCATCAAGTGCTGCAGGACAGAGGTCCATGAAAGGAGCATGGAAGGAAATGTCGGGGCCGTACGAGAGCAGTTCATGAATGAGCTCAAGTCTGCGCTCGTCGGCCGCGTCAAGCACTTCGGCGCTGAAATAGATTTCGAGATTGAGTTTCCGATCGGCGATAAGACAAATATGCTCTTCGATCCGTTGAAAGGGAATATGGATATGCGGAGTACTCCCTGCAGCGGTGAGCATGCCCTATGCCGCCGCCGTCGTGTCGGCTTTTGCTGTCTCCGTCTTTGATTCAGTCTTCTTTTCCGGGGCGGCTGGCTTTTCCGATTCAGCGGCTTTCTTCCGTTCTGCAGAGGCATAATCGGTAACATACCACCCGCCGCCTTTGAGTACAAAGGATGTGTTTGAAATAAGCTTCTTGAGCGGACCACCGCACTGCGGACATTCCGCCAGTGGCTCATCACTGAATTTCTGCATGATATCAAAGCGATGGCCACACTGCTGGCAACCATATTCATAGACCGGCATACTATCCTCCCCGCATGTCTTTACAGCAATCTATATTTTACGCTTCCGGAGAAGGGCAGGTCAAGAAATCGACTCTATTTGTTGACTTTTTCCGGAAAGTTCTGATTAAATAATAGTCTGATTTTTGGGGAGGTGAAGGTATGTATGCAATAGTCCAGGCTGGCGGCGAACAGATTCGGGTGGCTACGGGCGATGAGGTCGCTGTTCAGAAGGTTGATGGTGATGCGAATGCGGAGATTGTCTTGGACAAGGTGCTCATGCTTGAGAAAGACGGCTCCTATACGTTTGGAACGCCCTTTGTCACAGGTGCAAGCGTAAAGGCTGAAATAGTGAAGACGGAAAAGGACGATAAGGTTCTGGTCTACGGACCCCGCCCGAAGAAGGCAGTCCGCAAATTGCGGGGGCATCGGCAACTTTTGACCACACTGAAGATTAAGGAAATTATCGGAGGCTAACCATGGCTCATAAAAAAGGGGTAGGCAGTTCAAAAAATGGGCGCGATAGCGAGTCGAAACGACTTGGCGTGAAACGCTTCGGCGGCCAAGCCGTCGTTGCGGGGAATATTATCGTCAGGCAGCGCGGCACGAAGTTTCATCCCGGCAACAATGTCGGATGCGGCAGGGATTACACGCTTTTTGCGCTTGTCGACGGCCTTGTGAAATTCGAGCGGAAGGACAAGACGCGCACGAAGGTCAGCGTTTATCCGCTCCAGCAGCAGACGGCAACGGCATAATACGTTCAGCCAACGAAAGGGAGGCAGTTCGGTGAACCGGACTGCCTTTTTTATTGCATGCGGTTTGTCGACTATATAAAGATTTTTGTTCGTTCCGGAGACGGCGGCAAAGGCTGCGTCAGCTTCCGCAGGGAGAAGTTTGTGCCGAAGGGCGGACCCGACGGCGGAGACGGCGGACGGGGCGGACATGTCATTGTCCGTTCGACGCCTGAACTGAATACACTCCTTGATCTCCGGTATCATCGCGAATACAAGGCCGAGAGGGGCGAGCACGGGAAGGGTTCAAACCGGAGCGGTCGTGACGCGGACGACAAGGTCATTCTTGTGCCTGTTGGCACGGTTGTCAGAGATGCCGATGCTGACGAGTTGCTGGGCGATCTTGACCACGCCGATGCAACGGTAATTGTTGCCAAAGGCGGGCGAGGAGGGCAGGGTAATCAGCATTTCGCAACCGCCCGCAGGCAGACCCCGCGCTTTGCGCAGCCAGGAGAAGCAGGCGAAGAGCGGTGGCTTGTCCTCGAACTGAAATTGCTGGCCGATGTCGGTCTGATAGGGCTGCCCAATGCAGGCAAGTCGACGCTCATTTCGGTTATTTCGGCGGCGCGGCCGAAGATAGCGGATTATCCTTTTACTACGCTTGTGCCGAACCTCGGCGTGGTCAAACTGGCTGATTTCAGAAGCTTCGTGGTGGCCGATATCCCCGGCCTCATTGAAGGGGCTCATTCGGGGGCAGGACTTGGATTTCAGTTTCTCAGGCATATCGAGCGAACGACGCTTCTGTTGCATCTTGTCGATGTTTCCGCTATGGCCGATGAAGATGCCGTCGGGACGTTTGAAAAGATTAACAATGAGCTAGTATTATACAATTCTGCCTTGAAATCGAAGCGTATGGTGGTTGCAGCAACTAAACTTGATGCCGCGGGAGACCGTAAGAAGTTTGAGTCGCTGAAGGAGCATTGCAAAAAGAAGAAGATGCCGTTTTTCGGCATCTCTGCTGCGACCGGCGAAGGCGTACGCGATCTGGTCGCATATCTTTCAGTTCAGGTCGAAGAGGCCCGGAATGAGTCGTCTCGTCATCAAGATCGGCAGTAATGTCCTCACGCTGAAGAACGGCGGTCTGAACACAAAGCGAATCGCGGTCATCGCCAAGGAAGTCTCCGAACTGCTCCAGGCGGGCCATGAGGTTGTGGTGGTATCGTCCGGTGCGATTGCTGCGGGCATGGGCAAACTCGGATTCGAGGCCAAACCGAGTGAAATCAGGCTGAAACAAGCATGCGCAGCTGTTGGACAGTCTCTTCTGATGCGTGCGTACGGCAGGTGCTTCAAGCGGAATTCCCGCAACGTGGGGCAGATCCTTCTGACGCGGGGTGTTTTTTCGTACCGCGGAACTTACCTGAATGCGAAGAACACCATCGACTCTCTCCTGTCGTTCGGGGTAATTCCCATTGTCAACGAAAATGACACCATCTCGACCGATGAGATAAAGTTCGGCGATAATGATCGCCTTGCCGCGCTTGTCGCCGGGCTGATTGATGCAGATCGCTTTTTCATCCTCTCCGACGTGGATGGCCTCTATCCTGAAGACCCGAAGAAGAATTCGCGGGCGAAATTGATCACTACGGTTGAAGAGATAACCCCGGATATCGAAAGAATGGCCGGCGGCGCGGGAAGTATTGTCGGTACAGGCGGAATGTATTCGAAGATACTTGCCGCCAAGCGCGCGATAGCAAACGGCGTCACCGTGCATATTGTTTCCGGGCGTTCGTATGGATTGGTGAGTGCGGTCCTTGATGGGAAAAAGCGCGGCACGACGTTTCTGCCGAAAGATCATCACATGTCGTCCCGCAAAGGCTGGATTGCCTATGGTCTCCGATCGAAAGGATATGTGGTGCTTGATGAGGGCGCCGTGCGCGCTCTCCTGACCGGCGGCAAGAGCCTGCTCCCTTCGGGCATTGTCAGGGTCGAAGGGGCATTCAAGATCGGCGATGCCGTTTTCTGCGTCGATTCAGCGGGCACACAGATCGCGAAAGGCATTGTCAATTACACCTCTGAAGATATCGACAGCATCCGTGGAAAACAGACGTCGGAGATTGAGGGACTACTCGGTTTCAAATATTCCGACGAAGTCATCCATCGCGACAACATGGTTATCCTCTAACCCATATTATTCATTGCAGGCGTGGAATATCCGCTCTCAAGCGAGCTCATTAGCCCGTGTGCAGCAATGGAATAGCATGGTTCGTGCAACAGACATTGTAGTGCAATAGCAACTCTGCGCTGCCCGCTCGCGCGGACCCTGAAACCCCAGGCACCTCGTCTTGGAGCGGACATCCCGCACCTGTTCTGCCGAGAAGTTTATGAATTGATTGGGTGAGGACACCTTGTCTTTCTTACAACCTCTCCCCAGATCCTTCTCCTCATGCACGGCCGTTATTTATCGAGCGGCTTTTCATAATAAGCTCGCACGTCGGCACGCGAGAAGAAATAAAGCTGGTATGCGAAGAAGAAAATAAACATACCGTTAAAAAGATACATGAGGAATGCCGCCAGTCCGTTTACTGCAGCAGCGGTCATATCGCCGGATATCATGACCGACAGCATCCGGAGCGTCGAAAAGCAGGCCACCCCGTAAACGAGCGGGCGAACCCAGGGACGACGACGTTTCATGCCAACGATAATAAGCAGATAGACGGGAAAACTGATGATATCTTCCATGTAAGCATGAACATCTGCTCCTGCCTGAACCGCGAGAGTGCTGTCAATAAATGCGAATGCGAAGAATAGTGTGAGAATGGAGTAACAATATACGAGGACTCGGAGTGTCAGAGAGATAGAAGCCTCATTCGGCGACGTAGACATCGGCCAATTACCGGTACAGGCAGAAAACGGCTTCAGACCAGTTTGGAGAAGTCTGCAATCGAAAAGGCGGTTTTCTGAAGAGTCTTCACCAGTGCAAGCCGGTTTTCGCGGATCTTATCGTCCTTATCCATGACGAGCACTTTGTCGAAGAACATATTGATGGGCGCCGCGAGCATTTTGATGATTTCCATTGCCGCCGTGTATTTTGCAGAGGCAACCGCTGAATCAATCGACGGCTTAGCCAATTCGAATTCCGACCAGAGAATCTTCTCCTCCTCCTGAGTAAACAAAGCAGGATTGACCTCGGGTACATTCTCCTTCGGTGCGATGTTGTTCAGCCGCTTCATGAGGTTATGGAAGAGTTCGTAATCCTCTGCGTTCTTGAGTTCCATTAAGGCGTCAAGACGGGCGCGAAGCGTCGCAACCGGTTCGGTACGAATGAATCCGGTCACGGCTGCGACTGCGTCATACGGATATCCCTGTGCCTGAAGAAGCGGATCGAGGCGCTGCTCGAAAAACTTGAGCATTTCGTCGGTAACCTTAGTTTTGTCGGCCGCTGCGTGAGGTTCAAGCGCCTTTGCGATGACATCCGTAACGCATAATTCGCAGTCGATCTGCGAGAGAATAGCGATGATTCCAATGGTCTGTCTTCGAAGCGCAAAGGGATCTTCCGTGCCGGACGGCACGAGCCCGATAGTGAAAAAAGAAACCACATTATCGAACTTATCGGCAAGGCTTACTACATTGCCAAGATCAGTCTCCGGGATGCGATCTCCCGAAAAAGCAGGCAGGTACTGTTCCTGCAATGCATGGACGGCTTCTTCTCCGTACTCGCCGGCATGTTTCGCATAATAGCCTGCCATGATGCCCTGCAGCTCAGGAAACTCGAAGACCACGCCGGAAACGAGATCATTCTTGCAGATGGCAGCCACTCTTTCGGCATCATCTTTCTTTGAGGGGCAGCATTCTCCGGCAATGAAGGCAGCAAGGGATGCGACACGCTGTGTCTTTTCAAAGACGCTTCCGAGCTTGGCATGAAAAGTGACATCCTTCAGTGCTTCCTGGCGCTTCTCAATAGGAGTCGAAAGATCGGATTCATAGTAAAAACGCGCATCTTCAAACCGGGCTTTGATGACTTTTTCAGCGCCTTTTCTTACCACATCCGCGTTCTCCAGCCGAGTGTTGCTGACGACGACGAAGTGATTGGTCAATTTGCGGTCATTGCCCATCACCGCAAAATATTTTTGATGGCCCTTCATTACGGTGATCAGGAGTTCTTCGGGAAGTGAGAGATAGTCCGCCGTAAAAGTGCCGAGAACCGGCATCGGGTATTCGACGAGATATGCGACATGATGCAACAGCGCTTCGTCTTCAACCAGAACAGCATCGACCTCCTGAACAATTTTTCGCGCCCCGTCGAGGATCATCCGCTTCCGCTCCGCAGTGTCGAGAATCACGAGATTGTTGCGGAGAAGATTTATAAAGGTCCGGGAGTCTTTTAATTCGAACGAGGCCGGCGAAAGGAACCGGTGCCCGCGCGTAAACGTATTGCTTCTGATGCCCTCAATATCGAACCTTATGCGCTCATTGCGATACATGGCGAGAATCCAGTGAATGGGACGAGCAAAGCGAAGCTCTCCGTTTCCCCAGCGCATGGACTTCGGAAAGGTAAGCGAAACGACGAGCTTTGTCAGGAGATCCGGAAGAAGGTCGGAAGTCGGATTCGACGGTTCTTTGACGCGAGCGAAAAGATACGACCCTTTACCTTTTTCTTTGCGTTCGAGTTGCGCAATATCAAGTCCAGTCGCTTTTGCAAACGCCTCTGCGGCCTTGGTCGGAGTTCCGTTCGCATCGAATGCGACGCTTACCGGAGGGCCCCAGACCTCCTTTTCGTTTTCGGTCTGCTCCGATGCAAGTTCGGCGATGAAGACCAGGCGTCGCGGGGTTGCGTATGCCCGCAGCTGCCCGAAAGGTATGCGATGTTCCGTGAATAATTTGTGTCCGGCATCCTGGATATTTGCCATCGCTTCCGGCAGGAACCGAGCGGGAATCTCCTCGGTGCCGATTTCGAGCAAGAGCCACGGATAGGATTGTTCGGGGCTCGTTGTCATTTTTCTTCACCCCTGGCAATCATCGGGAATCCCATTTCCTCCCGCTGCCGGTAATATGCCTCGGCGCAGAGCTTTGCCAAGCCGCGAACGCGGGCAATATATTTGGTTCGTTCGGTCACCGAGATGACCCCCCGCGCGTCGAGCAGATTGAACGTATGCGAGCATTTCAGACAGTATTCATACGACGGCATGACGAGTCCCAACGCATTGAGGCGCTTGGACTCGCTTTCGTAGGCATCGAACTGCTGTTTCAGGAGATCGACGTTCGATTCGTCGAAATTGAAGCGCGAAAATTCTATTTCCTCCTGCTTGTGCACCTCACCGTATTTGATGCCCTTGGTCCATTCTATATCGAAGATGTTGTCGATATCCTGCAGATACATGGCGATGCGTTCAAGCCCATAGGTCAGCTCGACAGAGACCGGCTTCAGATCTATGCCCCCTACCTGCTGAAAATAGGTGAACTGCGTGACCTCCATGCCGTCAAGCCAGACCTCCCAGCCGAGACCCCATGCGCCGAGTGTCGGAGACTCCCAATCGTCCTCAACAAAACGAATGTCATGTCTGGTGGCTTCGAGGCCGAGAGTCGCAAGGCTTTCGAGATAGAGATCCTGGCTTTCGATTGGAGACGGTTTAAGAATGACCTGATACTGATAGTAGTGTTGCAGGCGGTTCGGATTTTCGCCGTAGCGCCCGTCGGTGGGCCGTCTGCACGGCTCTATGTAGGCGACTTTCCACGGTTCCGGTCCGATAACCCTGAAAAAGGTTGCTGGATGAAATGTTCCCGCTCCGACCTCCAGATCATACGGATGAAGCAGGAGACAGCCTTTTTTGGCCCAGTAGTCGTTCAGCTTCGCAATGATATCTTGAAAATACATGGAGTCTGCTTTATACGTTTATCTGTTTGTTAATAAAAATGAGTAAAAATGTTAGCGAAAAGGTCAGTTCTTTGTCAAACTGCATTTGCAGAAGCATCCAAAAAGCAGCTAACATGTCGTACTAAGCATAGCGGTAGCAGAGTGTGACTCTGTGATGTTGCCGCAGACGAGAAAGGAAGTCGGAAATGAAGTTTGAAGACCTTGATTTAACGAAAGATGTCCTGAAAGCAGTTCTGGCCATGGGATTTGAAGAACCGACACCGATTCAGGCAGCCGCCGTGCCGCTCATTCTTGCGGGGCGCGACGTGATCGGTCAGGCTCAGACCGGGACGGGCAAAACGGCGGCATTCGGAATTCCCATCGTGGAGCGTTGCCCGAAAGGCAAAAAACCGTTTGCCCTCATCCTCGAGCCAACGCGCGAACTCGCCGTGCAGGTTGCCGAGGAGCTGAACAGAATAGGCAAATACAAACGCACTATGGCGCTGCCCGTTTATGGGGGCGCTTCTATCGTCAATCAGATTAAGGCCCTGCGCCGCGGAGTTGATGTCGTCGTCGGAACTCCCGGACGGATTCTCGATCATATCGGCCGCGGGACACTTGATCTGTCCCATGTGGGCATCGCGGTGCTCGATGAATCGGATGAAATGCTCGATATGGGGTTTATCGATGATATCAAGGAGATTCTCAAGACGACACCTGCTGAGCGGCAGACCCTGTTGTTTTCGGCGACCATGCCCGAGCCGATTCTTGATATCGCCAAGCGCCACATGTCCCGTCCGGAAAAGATCCGCATCAATCCCAAAGATGTTGTGGTGCCGAACATCAAGCAGGCCTTTTATGAAGTGAGGCCGACCGAAAAGATCGAGGCGCTTGCCCGTCTGCTCGATGTCGAAGCCCCGGAACTGACCATTATTTTCTGTCATACCAAAAAAGACGTCGATGAATTATGCGCTAAGTTACAGCAGATGGGATATAACGCGAGCGCCCTCCATGGAGATTACACACAGGCACGGCGCGACGAAGTGATGGAGAAGTTCCGGAGCGGCAAAATCGATATCCTCGTCGCTACGGATGTCGCGGCGCGCGGTCTCGATATTCAGAATGTCAGTCATGTCATCAACTACAGCATCCCTCAGAACCCCGAAAGCTATGTCCATCGCATCGGGAGGACCGGCCGCGCGGGCAGGTCAGGCATGGCGATAACATTCGTCACCCCGCGTGAATACAATGCCCTCAGGATGATCGAGCGGAGCGCCAAGATAACGATCAGCAGGAAGCGCCTGCCGAGCAGGGAAGACGCCATGCGGGCCCGGGAGAAGGGCATTGGGGATGACCTGGCGGCCATTATTCGCGATAACCGGCAGGAAAGTTTTGCGGCTGTCGTTCAGGAACTCGCCCAGACCGCAGACCTCACGGACATTGCCGCCGCCGCTCTGTTTCTGGCGTATGGCGAATCGCGCATCGGCGAGGAGCTGCCGAAGGATGAGCGTGGCGATCGTGGCGTTGTCCGGCTCTTCATGACGATTGGGCGTCGCGATAATATCCGCATCCCCGATATCGTGCAGTCGATCGCTCATGAAGCGAATGTTCCGTCATCGAAGATCGGTGCTATCAAGGTCTTTGACAAATTCACCTTTGTGGAAGTGCCCGGAGAGATCGCGGATCGTGTCATAGGGTCGGTCAATGAAGTCGTCGTACGAGGGAAACGCGTCAGGGTGCAGGAAGCAAAGAAGTGATATGGTGCATCCCATGGAACAGGTCGGTCTGTCGAACCGTTTGACATTTCAAGGATGACGCATTAAAGTAAGACCATCCCTGGGGGAGGTTACGACCTGAGAGTTTCCCGATGCGGGAAAGACCCCTCACACCTGATTCAGGTAATACTGGCGTAGGGAACGGGACTGCTCAACTGACGGTACGCCTCTATTCCTCTTGGGATAGGGGTTTTTTGTTGGGAGCGGTGCATGAAACTGACGATTAACGGCGAGGTTCACGAATCCTGCGAGAAGACGCTCGGCAGCCTGCTCAGGGAGCTCAACGTGCAGACGGATCGGGTTGCTGTCGAGGTGAATTACGCCATCGTACGCAAGGTGGATTTCAATGCATATATCCTGCACGAAGACGATGTCATTGAAGTTGTCAATTTTGTCGGCGGCGGATAAGGACCATGCAAACCTCTATCGATTTTACGCTCTATTTGATCACCGACACAGAGATGTGCGGAGGGTTCAAACGCTTGCTGCAAGCGGTTGAGATTGCGCTGGCAGAAGGCATCAAGGCTATACAGCTTCGCGAGAAGGGCATCCCTATACGCGATTACCTTGCCCATGCCGAAGCAATGCGGACTGTTACTGCGCGGCAGGGAGCTCGGCTCTTTATCAACGATCGCGTCGATATAGCGGTTGCTGTTGAAGCCGACGGTGTTCATCTGGGGCAGGCGGGCATTCCGGCCTATGCTGCAAAGGCTGTAGCGCCCCATCTGGCTGTCGGTGTTTCTGCACACAGCATTGAGGAATCGCAGCGTGCGGAAAATGAGGGGGCCGACTTTGTCACATTCGGACCGATTTATGCGACGCCTTCGAAATTGCGATATGGAGACCCTCTCGGCCTGGAACCGCTCGGAAGGGTTGTTGCCGCAGTGCGACTGCCGGTGTTCGGGATCGGAGGCATCAAGAAGGAGCACCTAGCTGATCTTCGCGCGGCCGGGGCCCGAGGAGCGGCCCTCATCAGCGGAATACTTGCGGCTGCTGATGTGAGGAAAGCTGCTCAGGAATATGTGAAAATAATGGGGGAAAAAATATGACGCGGATAGAAGAAGCGCGCAAAGGGATCGTTACGGATGAAATGAAGGCTGTTGCTGCTGCGGAGGGGATCCGTACGGAGCAGCTCGCACAAGACATTGCGACCGGTGTGACGGTCATTTCCCGCAACAGACAGCGGTCAATAGAGCCGCTCGGAATCGGCCGAGGGCTCAGGACGAAGGTCAATGCCAATATCGGCACATCCAAAGACCGGGTTTCCTGGGAAGAAGAAATGAAGAAGCTCGATGTTCTTGTTAAATTCGGTGCGGACGCCGTGATGGACCTCTCGACCGGCGGCGCTATACGGGATCTCCGCAATGAAATGATTCGCAAATCGCCCGTTTCGATCGGAACAGTGCCGATATATGAAGCGATTGTCAAGGTTGTCGAGCGGCATGGACATATTGCGAAAATGACTGCTGATGACCTTTTTGAGGTGATTGAGGATCATGCTGCCAGCGGCGTCGATTTTGTTACGGTTCATTGCGGTGTTACGATGAGCGCGATCGAACGTCTGAAGAAAGAGGGCCGGCTGCTTGATGTTGTGAGCAGGGGAGGCGCGTTTCTGCTGGAGTGGATGATTTTCAACGAACGTGAAAACCCGCTTCTCGAACAATATGATCGGCTCCTCGATATTGCCAAGAAATACGATATGACGCTCAGCCTCGGCGACGGTTTTCGTCCGGGCTGTCTTGCCGATGCAACCGACAGAAGTCAGCTTGAGGAGCTTCTTACGCTAGGGGAACTGTGCGAAAAGGCACTGCATGCCGGGGTGCAGGCCATCGTCGAAGGCCCCGGCCATGTGCCGATCAACCAGGTGGAGTTGAATATCAAGATACAGAAAGAGATCTGCAAAGGGGCGCCGTTTTATGTGCTCGGCCCGCTGGTGACCGACATTGCCATGGGCTACGATCATGTGGCTGCGGCAATCGGAGGGGCTATTGCCGGAGCTGCCGGCGCGGATTTCCTCTGCTATGTCACCCCTGCGGAACACATCAGATTGCCCAATCTCGACGACGTTCGCGAGGGGGTCATAGTTTCACGCATTGCCGCACATGCTGCCGATATCGCAAAGGGAGTGCCCGGCGCCATCGAAAAGGATCGAAAGATGGCTCAATGCCGCAAGAATCTCGATTGGGAGGGCCAGGCTGCCCTCAGCTTTCACCCGGATATGGTGCGCGCATGGCGTCAGCAGCTGCCGCCGAACGTAAAGGAGGTCTGCAGTATGTGCGGTGAGTTCTGTGCCATCAAGACGGTCGAGAGGGCGCTTACCAAGAAATAAGACCGGCGGGGATATCTGCTGCAACGGCAAATATCCCTCTCCTAATTTGTTACGGATTCTCCGCTTGTCCTTCCCGGAAAAGAATGCACCACTTGTCAAAAGTGGCGAGTTTATCTTCTCCGTACTTCGCAATATTCTGACGTACAATCGCAAGCGGCTTCTCAGTCGCGAGCGTTACGTCGTCCTTCGAAAAGAATTTGTCCGCGAAACAGATGATCTGCTCTTCCAGCGTCACGGGCCTCATGTCCCGATGCGGCAGCGGGAGCGAAAAAGCTCGGATGTCATCGAGCGTCAGTCCGGTCCCGACATGGCGTTCACAAATGAGCGCGTGAAGCGGATACCCGACTGTATCGAGCATGTCTCTGCCGAGATATCCATGCGAGATGTACGGATGTTCACCGAAACATCCGAAGCGCGAGGCATTTGTCTTCAGAATGCCGAGATCGTGAAGAATCGCCGCCTCATAAAGAAAATCGTTGTCGATAGCAGCAATCCCCATGCGGGAAGCCACCTGCAGGGCTTTTTGAGCCACAGCCGAGCCGTGCTGCCAAATATATTCAAAGGCAATCGATTCGGGACTGCAAAACAATGCGAGAATAGCCCGAACATCCATACTTCATTATACCCATTCCATGAGGTTGTTTTAATTTACGATGCAAGTCTGCGGTATTGTGTTTAAAGCCTTGACTGTGACATGATAGCGCCACTGCCCGTTCCGGGCGGTCGCGCGGTATCAAGTGCATGCCTCATCTGAAGGAGTTCCCCATGAGCCCGGATCAAGAGAAGATTGTCGTATTATCCGTTGCAATGGAACACACCCACAGCGCGCCCGCAAGGGCATGGGTCGTGACAGCGGCGGGAGTTTCAGTCAATCTCTGCCTCGGCATTCTGTATGCCTGGAGCGTTTGGAAAGGGGTTCTCGTGAACAGCGAGAAAGCCGCTGCCGGGGAAGTGATGACCGGGATAAATGCCGGCTGGCCCTTTCTATCGGATTTCCAGGGAACGGTTGCGTATTCTTTGTGCGGTCTCGTGTTTGCGATATTCATGATTCCGGGCGGCAGGATCTTCGACAAATATGGACCAAAGGTCAGTGTGATGATCGGCGGTTCGTTCCTCGGCGCAGGATGTATTCTGGCGGGATTAATGAAGAGCTATGCGGGTTTGCTGCTCGGATTCGGGATCCTCGGCGGCATCGGCATGGGCATAGCCTATGCGGCTCCGACCCCGGCGGCGCTCAGGTGGTTCAGTCCCGCGAAATACGGCGTAATTTCCGGTATTACGGTCGGCGGCTTCGGCGGCGCCGCCATGTATATATCTCCTCTCGGCAACTATCTCATACAGCAATTCGGTCTGACCGGCAGTTTCCTTGTTTTCGGCATTTTTTTTACCGCAGTGATTTTTATCGCCGCGCAGTTTTTGTCGCTGCCTCCCGCAGGTTATATTCCGCCATCAGTACCGACTGCGAAAAAAGCAGCTGCGCCTGCTGCTGACTGGCGCCCGAAAGAGATGCTCAGCACATGGCAATATTTTGCGCTGGTTTTTATGTTTATCGGTACTGCGCAGTCGGGGCTTCTCGTCATAGCAAATGCAGCGCCTATTTTGAAAAAAACCGCTTCATCTATCGCATTCTTCGCCGAGAATGCATGGATCCTTGCGGCGTATGGCGGACTTATTAATGCAACGGGACGCGTTGGCACCGGTCTGTACTCCGATATCATCGGACGAAGAAATGCCTATACGGCAAACTGCCTTATATCGTCACTCTTTTTGTTTGCGACCCCCTGGATTATCGGCACCGCGAATGTCGCGCTGCTTTTTGTCGCAGTCGGTATTGCGTATTGGCAGTATGGCGGC
>DATHDH010000255.1:0-18454 GCA_035319145.1 Dissulfurispiraceae bacterium
CAAGACAGGCACGCCGCCGCGCATTGATGCGAAAAGCATCGACTTCGATCGGCTCACCCCACAGCCGGGCGATGACCCGCCGATTCCTTTTTCCTACAGTACGGACCGCATCACCAATCCGCAGCTGCCATGCTACATCACGTATACAAACGCTGCAACCCATCAGATTATCCGTGACAATCTTGACCGATCGCCGCTCTATGGCGGCCGCATTACGGGTGTCGGGCCGAGATACTGTCCGTCGATAGAAGACAAGGTCGTACGGTTTGCCGAAAAGGATCGCCATCAGATCTTTCTCGAACCCGAAGGACTCCGTACAACCGAATATTATGCAAACGGCATCTCGACCAGCCTGCCATATGATGTGCAGGTTCAGATGGCCCGCAGCATGGAAGGGCTTGAACATGCGGAACTCATGCGGCCTGCATATGCAATTGAATATGATTATGTGCCGCCGATCCAGATCTGCCACACTCTTGAAACGAAGACGGTCCGCGGTCTGTATCTGGCCGGACAGATCAACGGCACTTCCGGCTATGAAGAGGCGGCAGCTCAGGGTCTTATGGCCGGCATCAACGCGGCGCTGGCACTGCGCGGCAGCGACCCGCTGATTCTCAGGCGCGATGAGGCATATATCGGCGTGCTGATCGATGATCTGGTAACCAAAGGGACGAAAGAGCCTTACCGGATGTTCACGTCGCGGGCAGAATACCGGCTGCTGCTGCGCCATGACAATGCCGACATGCGCCTTATGGACAAAGGGCATGCAATCGGACTGCTTCCGGATGCGGACTACGAGAAGTTTCGTGAACGCCGCACCGCGCTTCAGAAAGAACTCGGCAGGCTTGAACAGGAGCGGATCAAGCCGTCAGATGCGCTGAACAGCCGTCTTACGGACCTCGGCACGACACCGCTTGCCGGAGATGTTACGCTTGAGAAACTTCTTAGACGTCCCGAAGTGCATTACGATGTTATTGCTGCATTTGCGCCTTCACCTGAACCACTGGCATCCGATGTGCAAAAACTTGTCGAGATTCATCTCAAATATGACGGCTATATCCGGCGACAGGCTGATCTCGCGGAGCGAATGGTGAAATACGAGGAGAAGGGCATCCCGGAGGGGTTTGATTACTGCGGCATCCCCGGGCTTTCTCTGGAGGTCGTGCAGAAACTGAAAGAGGTGCAGCCGCGCACAATCGGCCAGGCAGGCCGCATTCCGGGCGTAACTCCGGCGGCAATTTCGATCCTTCTCGTTGCGGTTGAAAAACAATGGATGCAGAAAAAGAACTCCTGATACAAGGTCTGTCAGTGCTTGATATAGTGGCGCCTCCCGAGACTGTCGAAGCGTTTCTCTTTTATCTCTCCGAACTGAAGAAGTGGAACAAGGCATACAATCTCACGGCTATTACCGCTGCTCGAGAGATAATTATCAAGCATTTCCTCGACTCCCTTTTGTATCTCAAGGCCCTGCCGCCCTCCGTGCGAACAGTTTGTGACGTCGGGAGCGGCGCCGGCTTTCCCGGCGTTCCGCTATCCCTTGCAAGCCCCGATAGTTCGGTCACGCTCATTGAACCGTCCCGGAAGCGTTGCGCCTTTCTGAGACACATAACGCACCGGCTTGCACTCGAACGAATTGCCGTAATTGAAGCGCGGGTCGACGAACTGAACGGACCGCTTTTTGATGCCGTCGTAACGCGCGCGACGTTCTCAGTCGCAGATTTCGTTAAACAGGCAGGGCATCTTGTTGATGAAAACGGTTGCCTTGTCATGAACAAAGGGGGCAAGGCGTTTCAGGAAATCAGTGCCCTGCCAGCTGGATACGCATATGAAAGCATTCCCGCGACGCTCCCTTTTGCGGGACAGGAGCGCGTGCTGCTCCGCCTCACCCGCACCTACCACGAATATATGGGTTAGGCCCGATATTCTGCGTTGAATCATCTGAGCAAGGCCAAAATTGACTTCATTCTCAGCATTTTAGTATCGTATTACTTCACGGGGCGTAGCGCAGCCTGGTAGCGCACCTGCCTTGGGCGCAGGGGGCCGGAGGTTCGAATCCTCTCGCCCCGACTTTCCCGATGCCGAGCGGCATGGTGCGACTGAAGCTCCGGGCCTCTGATACGGTATCTTGCGCCTGTAGCTCAGTTGGATAGAGCAACTGCCTTCTAAGCAGTGGGCCAGGGGTTCGAATCCCTTCAGGCGCGTTTTTCCGACGGTGGGTGTAGCTCAATGGCAGAGCACTGGACTGTGGCTCCAGGTGTTGCGGGTTCGATCCCCGTCATCCACCCCATCTCTTCCTTTAATGCAGTCTCGACGAACATTCCCTTGAGAACAATAAACCGAAAATTTTTGTGATACGATCTAATCAAGGACAGAAAAGCAAGCTTGGACATCATCCATATCAAATACTCACGGCATGCTTGCGATGTATCGAGCACGGCGGCTCTCTCGATTTTAAGAATAAAGAGGTGTGGGTCATGAAATCAGCGAATGTTATTCCGAAGATTATCTTTGTCAGTTTACTGGTCTCGCTCATTGGAGCGGGCATTGCGGCCGCTGCTTCTGTCCTGAAGCTTGCGAATGCGAATGAGTCGGAGGTTGTCGGCACGTTTTCTGTGGTTTTATATGCAAGCGGTCCGTCGGATGGATTGCAGACGCTGGCGATTCTCGACAGGCAAGACGACGCATACACATTTGAACCGTATGCACCGGCCTTCGACTATACCGTCAAAAAGGGGCTTTCAGCCAAGGAAGCCCTGGAAACCGCTCAGGCGTTTGTGCGGGGCAGCGCGGCGTTTCAGCGGGCGCAACTCAGCAGCATTCGCGATTCGTCCGGCACGCTGCTCGGCTTTGAAGTCAGGCCGCTTTATTATTCTCATATATACGGCATGTCGGATGTGCTCGATGTCTCATATGAAATAATGGACAAGACGGTTCGCGTATATATCCGGCTGCAGCAATCGGTAGAACGCCAGATGCGCACCAATGGAGGAGATCACGAATAAGAACGCGGGTGAGCTAGGAGTTGAGACAGGCTTCAATCCGGGAAGATAATTCCTGCAGGGAAAACGGCTTCTGGAGGAACGCGCATCCCCGATTCAAGAGGACGGAAACTTTGCCTTCTCTGTCGTGTCCGCTGGCGATCATTACTTTGACCGCAGGGCTTATCTGTTTCAAGCGGGCAAGTATTTCAGAGCTGCTCATTTCAGGCAGGCTGTAATCGAGGATCACGAGCGAAATAGTTTCGACCTGGCGGTCGAAAAGCGAGAGGGCTTCAGTGCCTGTTTGGGCGTACAGTACCGAATAGCCCAACATTTCGAGCATTTCCCGTTCTACCTGCAATACGGATTCCTGGTCGTCGATCAAGAGAATAGTTGCCATGGCCTTCCCGCTCAACGTCTCCTACCCGACAGTATTCACGATAATCCGCAACTCTTCTGACTCAATTATATTATTTGATTGCTCGCTTGGCAATTCTGCATATCCGATTCTGCCGGCCGAGCTGATGAGCACCGGCGGGCCGACGGGAAGCTCGGCCCACAAAAAGCGCATAATTCAATGGGTTAGATTCTGAATAGCCTGACGTTTTCATGTCTGAATATGGTAAAATTAAAGGGTTTAGCAATCCAGAAAGAGGTGCTGTATTCATGTCCACTGCAGAGCTACCGAAGACTACGGTAAGTATAGAAGAAGAGATGCAGGTAAGTTACCTTGATTACGCGATGAGCGTAATCATCGGGCGTGCATTGCCTGAGGTCCGCGATGGGCTGAAGCCGGTGCAGCGGCGTATTTTGTACGCCATGTTTCGGGAGGGCCTGCTTCCCAATAAGAAATATTCCAAGTCAGCGGGCGTCGTCGGCGAAGTGCTCAAGAAGTACCATCCACACGGCGATTCTGCGGTCTATGACGCAATGGTCCGGCTCGCTCAGGATTTCAATATGCGCTACCCGCTTGTCGACGGTCAGGGCAATTTCGGTTCGGTCGACGGCGACCCGGCCGCGGCATATCGTTATACGGAAGCGCGGCTTGCAAAGATTGCGGAAGAGTTACTGGCCGATATCGATAAAGAGACGGTCAATTTTATACCGAATTTCGATGAGACAACGGAAGAGCCCGCAGTGCTCCCGACGCGTATTCCGAATCTCCTGATCAACGGATCTGCCGGCATCGCGGTCGGCATGGCGACGAATATCCCTCCGCACAATCTCGGCGAAGTGATAGACGGCCTCGTCGTGTTGCTCGAAAATCCGGACGCCGAGGTGGATGATCTCGTGAAGCTCGTAAAGGGGCCGGATTTTCCGACCGGCGCCTCCATTCACGGCATCAGCGGCATTCTTGAGGCGTACCGCACCGGCAAGGGGCTTATCAAGGTGCGGGCGAAGGCGCGCATCGAGCGCGAGGCGCGCGGCGGCGACAGCATCATTATCAGCGAATTGCCGTATCAGGTGAACAAGGCGCGGCTTATCGAGAAGATTGCGGAGCTTGTTCGCGAGAAGAGAATAGAAGGCATCTCGGACCTCCGCGATGAGTCCGACCGCGACGGCATCCGCGTTGTCATCGAACTGAAGCGTGCCGAGGTCCCGCAGGTTGTGCTGAACAATCTCTATAAGCACACCCAGATGGAAACGACCTTCGGGATTACGATGCTCGCGCTTGTCGGCGGGCAGCCGCGCATCCTCAACCTCAAACGCCTGCTCTGGCACTTCCTGCAGCATCGGCGGGACGTCGTTATTCGCCGGACGCGCTTTGATCTGCGCAAGGCCGAGGAGCGGGCCCATATATTGGAAGGGCTCAAAATCGCGCTCGACAATCTCGACGCCATCATCAAATTAATCCGTGAAGCGAAAAGCCCCGAAGAGGCCAAACAGGGGCTCATGGTCAACTACCCGCTCTCTGCCATACAGGCACAGGCGATTCTCGACATGCGGCTGCAGCGGCTCACCGGGCTGGAGCGCGACAAGATTGTGAGCGATTACCTTGAAGTGCTCAAGGAAATCGAACGCCTCAAGGCAATTCTCGGCAGCGAAGCACTTGTGAGCAAAATAATAAAGGACGAACTGCTCGAAGTGAAGTCAAAGTATGCCGATGAGCGCAAGACCGAGATTATCCTCGACACGACCGAGCTTACGATGGAAGACTTGGTTACCGATGAAGATATGGTCATCACCATATCTCACGGAGGGTACATCAAGCGTAATCCGCTCTCCATCTACCGAAGCCAGCGCCGCGGCGGCAAGGGCCTAACCGGTATGGAAACGAAGGAAGAAGACTGGGTTGAGCAGCTCTTCATCGGCTCTAATCACGATTATATGCTCTTCTTCAGTAATTTCGGGCGCCTGTACTGGAAGAAGATTTATGAAATACCGGAGGCAGGGCGTGCGGCCAAAGGCAAGGCATTGGTCAATCTTTTGCCTCTGGCCGACGGAGAGCGCATTACGACGGCTCTCAATGTCAAAGACTTCAAGGACGGCTATCTTGTCGTTTTTACACGCCACGGCATCGTGAAAAAGACCGAACTGCAGGAATACGGCAACCCGAGAAGCAAGGGCATCATCGCGGTGAATCTCGACGAGGGCGACGAACTGATTGCGGTACGGCTCACTTCAGGTAAAGACGACATAATAATCGGCACCCGCAGCGGGCTGGCAGCCCGGTTCCACGAGGATGATGTTCGCGCCGTCGGTAGGAACTCTCGCGGGGTCATCGGCATCAGGCTTGTGGAAGATGACGCGGTCGTTTCCTCAAATGTCGTTGCAGAGCGGACATGCCTGCTTACCGTTACGGAACGCGGCTTCGGGAAGCGGTCGCGCGTCGAGGAGTATCCGGTGCACAACCGCGGCGCCAAAGGCGTTATCTCGATAAAAACTACAGAACGCAACGGCTTTGCCGTTGATCACCTGCAGGTGAAGGATGAAGACGAAGTCGTCATCATCACGAACGGCGGCAAGCTGATCAGGACGAAAGTCGCGAGCATTTCGATACTCGGCCGAAATACGCAGGGCGTTAAGCTTATGGATCTCGACGAAGAGGACAGGATTGTCAGTATCGGACGGGTAGCGGAAGAATAGATGCGAAAAGGCAGATCCGGGAGGCGCCGGGGATAAACGAACGGCTGTCCGCAGCGCCTGAAATCATCCGTGCAGGGGGGCCTCAATGTCTATCAGGAATCTTGACGCAGTCTTTCGTCCGAAGCGCATAGCCGTATTCGGAGCCAATGACGAAGCAGGATCGCTCGGATGTACGGTCTTCAGAAATCTCCTCGGCGCCGGGTTCAAGGGCGCTGCGTATCCGGTCAACCCCCATGTTGAGGCAGTGCACGGCGTCGAGGCATTTTCATCGGTCGCCGACATCCCTCACGATATCGATCTCGCCATTTTTTCGACCTCGTGTCCGCATATCATTCCGCAGCTTGATCAGTGCGGCGAGAAAAACGTCAAAGGTGTCGTGCTGCTCTGTCCTGATTTTCATTATCGAACCAACAACCCGCAACAGTTTGAGCAGTATGTCCGGGAACGCGCGCGCAAATACGGATTCCGCGTACTGGGCCCGAACTCTCTCGGCTTCATGCGTCCGAGTATCGGCCTCAATGCCAGTCTCTTTCCGCATTCGCCTTTGTGCGGCAACATCGCATTCGTTTCCCAGAGCTCGACATTTTCCGTTGCCCTGCTTGAGCGGGCCGTGCACAAGCAGGTCGGGATCAGCTTTTTTGCCTCTATCGGCAGCCGCTTCGACATCTGTTTTTCCGATATGATCGACTACCTCGGCATGGACCCGGAAACACGGGCGATCATTCTTTACATCGAATCCATCGAGAGCGGTCGTCGTTTCATGACGGCTGTTCGATCATTCGCGTGTACGAAGCCGATAGTTGTCGTCAAATCCGGAAAGAATCCGGCTTCGGCGCAGATTTCGCTTACACATTCCGGAATGCTCGCAGGCGAAGACCGCATCTATGATGCTGCGTTCAAGCGGGCGGGTGCGGTCAGGGTCGATGATGTCCTCGATCTTTTCTATCTGGCTGAAACGCTGGAAAAACAGAAGAGACCTAGGGGCAACAGGCTCGCCATTGTTTCCAATTCGGGCGGCCTCGCGGTGATGGCGGTCGATACCCTCATACGGCAGGGCGGCGCGCTGGCAAAACTGAGCGATGAGAGCATCAAGAGCATACGCGACCAAATATCTTTTGCCGGAACGAGCAACCCTATTGATTTGCTTTCCGACGCATCCCCCAAGGCCTTTGATGCTGCGGTGCGCGCCTGCCTGAAGGATAAAGGCGTTGATGGTGTGCTTGTCATCCAGTCGCCGACAGCCGGATCGAAGCTTGAAGAAACAGCCGAAGCAGTAGCATCGGCCGCCCGCGATTACGCCCATAAGCCGGTTCTGACGGCGTGGATGGGCGCGGCATCAGTAGAGCCGGCGCGGGATATTCTGGCTGCACGGGGCATACCGACCTTTGTGACATCGGAACAGGCAGTCCGGGCGTTCGTTTATATGTATCGCTATGACGATAATCTCCGTCTGCTCCTTGAGACGCCGGAAGCTATTCTCAAAGACTATAAACCTGACAAGAAACGGGCCGAGGCGATTATCCGTGCAGCATCCGAGGAGAAACGGCTCGTCCTCACTTTTTATGAAGCGAAAGAGATGCTTTCTGCATATGGCATCCCTGTTATAGAAACGCGCGTAGTCCAGAGTGAAGAAGACGCCGTCCGTGTTGCAGTCGATATCGGTTATCCGGTCGTTATGAAGGTCGACACGCCGACAATATTCCACAAATTGCAGAAGGGCGGGGTAATTCTGAATCTTCGCGACAAGGGATCAGTTGTGGAGGCATACCGCTCACTCCGCGCAATTTGCGATTTGAGCGGAGATGTAAGCGCGAAGGTAATTATCCAGCCGATGATTGTCCGGCATGGGTATGAGCTAGTGATTGGCGCAAAGAAGGACCGTACCTTCGGATCCGCCATCCTCTTCGGAACGGGTGGTGAGCTGGTCGAGGCGCTTCAGGACTATGCAATCGGACTCCCTCCACTGAATCAGGCGCTTGCCCGCAGGATCATGGCCGATACGAGGATTTACCGCCATCTCGAGAAACAACAGAGCTTCGCGCATACGTTCAGGCATCTTGAGGAGGTCATCGTCCGTTTTTCCCAGCTTATCGTGGACTTCCCGCAGATTCGGGAGATCGACATCAATCCGTTCTTTGTCACCGATACGGATCGCGAAGGATTCGCATTCGACGCCGGCATTTTACTCGAAGAAGACGTCCTCGAAGGAGAGCTGAAATTCGAGGGAGACTTCTGTCCGCCGCATCTTGCGATTACGCCGTATCCGGCCCGCTTCATAAAGGAGATTTCCCTCTCCGACGGCACGGCGGCAACACTTCGTCCGATCCGTCCTGAAGATGAGCCGCTGGTTGCCGAGCTTTTCAAGACCTTTTCCGAAAGGACAATCAGTCTCCGGTTCTTTCAGCGGCTTATGGACCTGCGCCATGAACAATTGGTGCGCATCTGCCAGCTCGATTATGAGCGCGAACTCGCATTTGTCTGTCTCATCAAGGACGGGGATCGTGAGCAGATCATCGGTGATGCGCGCGTCATCAAGCAGCCCGACATGGAGAACGCCGAAATGGCGGTCATGGTCGGGGATCCCTGGCAGGGCAAAGGGGTCGGCAAGGCGCTCTGCGGATACTGTATCGAAGTGGCGCGTGAAGTGGGCATCCGCCACATCTGGATGGAAATACTGAGGATGAATACTTACATGCTTCAGTTGTCCGAGAGCCTCAATTTCAAGCGGGTCGAGGCGGATGAGGACAGCATCCGGGTGAGGCTCGATATGGACGAACCCGCGCCGCCGCCGCAATCGTAACGCGGCATGGCAGAACGAATCCTGATTGTTGAAGACGAAAGCGAGCTTCTCGACAAGCTCAGGCAGGTCTTTGAAGATGAGGGGTTCTCTGTTGAAACGGCCTCCGATGGGGAGACCGCCATCAAGCTGTACGACGAAGGCCTCTTTGATGCGGTGATCACCGATATCATACTGCCGGGCATCGACGGCATCGAACTGCTCCGCCGCATCAAGGAACGCAGCCATGAGCAGGTGGTCATCATCATGACCGCTTTTGCATCGCTGGACACTGCCGTGAGGGCGCTTAAGGGCGGCGCATACGATTATCTTATGAAGCCGCTCATGTACGAGGAAATCAAGCAGAGCATCCGCAATGCCCTCCGCGAGCGCACGCTGCACACCGAAAACGTTATTCTCAGGAAGGAAATCGAAAAGCGGTACGACTTCGGCAAAATAATCGGCGAGAGCGTTGAGATAAAGGCCGTTGTCAACGAAGTGCGCAAGATCGCCGACTCCCGCAGCAATGTCCTGCTTCTCGGAGAGACCGGAACCGGAAAAGAACTCTTTGCGCGCGCCATTCATTACAACAGCGCCCGCCACGACCGCCCGTTCATTCCGGTCAACTGCAGCGCGATTCCCGAGGCGCTGCTTGAATCGGAGTTTTTCGGGTATGCAAAAGGGGCATTTACTGGCGCGACAAGCGCAAAGCGCGGCCTGCTCGAAACAGCGGACGGCGGCACCATTTTCCTCGATGAAATCGGCGACCTGCCGCTGCCGCTCCAGGCAAAACTCCTCCGTGTTCTCGATGATCGCGAGGTGCGTCCGCTCGGTAGTGTTCATGCGCGCAAGGTTGAGCTCCGCATTGTCGCGGCAACCAACCGGGATCTGGCAAAAGAGATTCAGCGCGGGTTGTTCCGTGAAGATCTTTTTTACCGGATCAATGTCGTTTCGCTGCGCTTGCCGCCGCTGCGTGAGCGGACCGGCGATATCAGAGTGCTTGCTGAGCACTTTGTGCTGAAATATGCCTCCGAAGAGGGAAAGCAGGTCTCTGTACTGGACGAACCGGCCATGAGGCTGCTGATGAGCTATCACTGGCCTGGCAACGTGCGGGAGCTCCAGAACATCCTGGAGCGGGCCGTCCTCTTGGCGGCGGGCGAATCGATAACCCCGGCGCACCTGCCCGAAGAGCTGCGTTCGCTCGCCTCGCGCTTTGCTGAGGCGGCACAGCAGACACTCTCTATTGAAGACTATACGAAAGACTTTATCGTGCGGCATCAGGTACGACACAGCGAACAACAAATTGCCGACATGCTCGGCATTACCCGCAAAGCCCTCTGGGAGAAGCGCAAGCGCTGGGGGCTGAAGAGAACTTAACCTGCATTAGCTCAATGAATCTTCCAATCCGGAAAGTGGTACAATGTTCCGGGGAGGCCATTATTCAGGAAGGGCAAGCTGGCGGCATATCCCGTTACATGTTCGATGTGGCGGAAACTTCATTGTCAAAGGGGGCGAATGATGGGACTTTTCAGCACAATTCTTGAGAAACTCGGCTTTGGGAGCAAAACCGAAGAGGTGAAGGAGGCCGCACCTGCTCCGGCGGAATCAGCCGCTGCACCCGTTGAGACTGCACCGGCGCCTATCAGCGAAGTTGATGTTGTGGCAAGGCTGCAAGGACTGGCAGAGGAGAATCCGGAGAAATTGAACTGGAAAACCTCGATTGTCGATCTCATGAAGCTTCTTGGACTCGACAGCAGTCTGTCCGCCCGCAAAGAGCTTGCGGCTGAACTCGGCTGCCCGCAAGAAAAGATGGGCGATTCCGCGCAGATGAACATGTGGCTGCATAAAACCGTATTGCAGAAGCTGGCTGAAAACGGCGGCAATATCCCCAAAGAGCTTCTGGATGCCTAGGAAGCGCAACGGGGGGCAGGCCTTTTTCGGGCGAAAAGAGCCGTAACGTAAAGACACAAAGGAAACCCCCTGTTGAAACATTGTGAAAAACTTTCTTGCGGGCCGGGGGTTTTCCGAAACCCCCATTTTCCACCTTTTGAAAACAATGGGTTACAATGGGACAGTTCCAACGGACAGTCCTATCGATAGGAATTGAAACTTGTCATGTGCGACAAATGTTGATCACCCTGACGATAGTCGAACATCCGGCACCGGGAGGGTTCCCCATTTTTTCTGGATAAAGCGGTCCAGCTACTTTTCGTAACATCCCGACACCACACAATTACTTTTTTTCACTCCGAGTTGCGCTCTCTCTGGAAAATAGCCATCCTGCAATAATGCAAAAACACTATTATTTATCAGCATGTTGAGCATTATTTGCATTAGCATCATTAATATGTGGCATAAGCTTTGCACTATTAATAATCATGGTCATCGATGAGATAATTCAATTCCTCAGTCAGGTGCCACCCTTCCAGCTACTTGAGACTCCTATGCTTACGGCGGTTGCGCACGGCGTGTCGATGGAGTTCTACCCGAAAGGCACGCTGATTCTGAAACAGGGCGGTAAGGCGAGTGACTACCTTTACATCATCAAAAAAGGCGGCGTGAGGGTCTCCCGCAATTCGGCCGACGAGGGCGAGGTTGTCATCGATTACCGGAGCGAGGGGGATCTCTTCGGCTACCTCTCCCTTTTCGGCGGCGACAAGGCGCGCGCAAATGTCGTGGCAGTGGATGACACCATCTGCTACCAGCTCGATCGCCTGTCGGTGAAGAAGCTGCTCGACAGCCACGAAGGCGTTCGCGACTTCTTCATGAAATCATTCCTCAACATCTATATCGACAAGACGTTCAAGGAAATGCACGACAAGAGCATGTCCACATCTGCCGCCGATCGTATTATGTTCACCACGACAATCGGCGAGATAGCCGCCAAGAACGTCATTACCGCGCCCGATACCATATCGATTCGCGAAGCGGCGACGATAATGTGTCAGAACAAGATTAGCGCTCTCGTGCTGGGCGACCCGAACGGATTGCCGACCGGCATTGTCACGGACCGCGACCTTCGCGGCAAGGTGGTTGCCCGAGGCCGTGATGTCAACGATCCGGTGCGAACGGTCATGAGCGCCCCTTTGATACGTTCCGATGCACGCGACCTCTGCTTTGAGGCGATTCTCAAGATGATTCGCTACAACATCCACCATCTTCTCGTCATCAAGGACGGGGCGATGGTCGGCATTCTCACGAACCATGATCTGATGCTGCTGCAGGGCAATTCGCCCCTCTCGATTGCGCGTGATATCGGGGAACAGCAGTCAGTGGAAGGGCTTGCAGGCGTGGCCAGGCAGGTTAACGGTATCGTCGGCATGCTCCTGAAAGAGGGGGCGAGGGCGGGCAGCATTGCCCGTGTCATAACAGAGATCAACGACCGGCTCGTCCGGCGCGTTCTCGAAATCGCCGAGCGGAAATTCGGACAACCGCCGGTACGGTATTGCTGGCTTGCGTTTGGCAGCGAGGGACGCAAGGAGCAGACCTTCAGGACTGATCAGGACAATGCAATCATTTACGCCGATCCGGCGTCCTCGCACCAAACCGAGAAGGCCGAGCGCTATTTTGCAACCTTTGCATCTTTCGTCCGCGATAGCCTTGTACAATGCGGATTTCCCGTCTGCCCGGCCGATTATATGGCGAGCAACCCGAAATGGTGCCGCCCGCTGAAGCAGTGGAAAAAATACTTTACTAACTGGATCACGACCCCCACTGCCGATGCCGTGCTGAACTCGGTCACCTTCTTCGATTTCCGTCCGGTGCATGGCGAGCGGTCGCTGGCTGACGACCTCCGTGAGCATCTTGGAGCACAGTTGAAAGATCGCAAGGTCTTCCTCGGATATATTGCGAACATGGCGATTAAGAACCGCCCCCCGCTTGGATTTCTCAACACGTTTGTTGTTGAAAAGGGTGGCGAGCATAAGGACATGTTGAACCTAAAGGTGAAGGGCCTTGCCCCGATTGTGGATGCGGTCAGGCTGTTCGCCCTTGAGAAACAGGTCCGCGAGACCTCTACACTTGACCGCATCAGGGTGCTGAAGGGGCAGCATTCGATCGTCGACGAATTTGGCGATGAGCTTGCACAATCATTCGAGTTCATTATGTTGCTCAGGATTCATCATCAGTTCGAGCAGATAACAAAAGGGAACACCCCTGATAATTTCATCAATCCGAATGAATTGAGCAATCTCGAAAAGAAGACAGCGAAAGAGGCGTTTCACCTGATTACCCGCGTGCAGGATGTAATCATCGAACGCTACAAGCACATGATATGGTGAGCGCATTCCTCGACATATTCCGCACGAAACGGCCGCGCGAGCCGAGGATAGATCCCGCCCTCCCGGCGAGCGAAATTCATTATATTGTTCTGGATACCGAGCTGACCGGCCTAGATGAAAAGAAGGACTCCGTGCTTTCCGTGGGCGCACTACGCATGAACGGGACCCGCATCGAGCTCGGCACCTTTTTTTCCCGCAAGATGAATCCGGCCCGCGAGTTGAATCCGCGTAGCGTGGTTGTTCATGGCGTGACGCCTTCGGAAGTCGAACGTGAACCCGATCAAAAGCCTATCCTCAACGAGTTCCGCTCATTTTGCGGCGATGCGGTGCTCGTCGGCCACTGTATTGCATTGGATCTCTCCTTTTTGAATAAAGCGCTGAACAGGTTCGGCATTCCTGAACTCGACAACCCCTCGATTGACACTTATGCCCTGGCGGAACTGCTCGTCGCCAGGGGTGTTCTAAGAACGCAGTTGCATGGAATCAGCCCGAGCGAGGCACTGTTTGCGCTCGCCAAGGAGTTCGGCATTGCGGTGACATCTTCGCATGATGCATTGGGAGACGCCTATATAACATCTCAAATCTTTCAGCGGATGCTGGTCGTGAGCGCGCGCGAAGGCATCCATACGATTGGCGAGTTGTTGCAGGCAGGGACAATGTCCGGCGGTGATTCGGAAAAGCGGCCGGCAGGGCAGTTTACAAATTTTTAGCAACAAGGAGGTAAGCATGGCGAAGCAGGAAAGTACGCAACAATTATTGCAGGACAAAGACTTCCAGGAGATATCCCGGCAGAAGAATCAAATCTCCATTGTCCTGACGCTCTGCGAGATGGTTCTTTTCTTCGGGTTCATAGCCCTTATAGCATTTAATAAGCCGTTTCTCGCAACCAAAATCTCCGGCGCCATCACAATCGGCATTCCGATTGCCGTCGGAGTCATTATCCTGTCATGGGTTTTGACCGGTATTTATGTGAACTGGGCAAACAAAAAGTACGACGTAATGGTAGCTCGCCTGCGCGAGCGGATTGGAGGATAACCATGCATGAAACGACTATTGGTCAGGCGAATATGACGTCGATTGTTTTCTTTCTTTTATTTGTTCTCAGTACGCTCGTCATTACCTATTGGGCTGCTAAACGGACCCGAACCACATCGGAATTCTATGCGGCCGGCCGCAGTATTACCGGCTTTCAGAACGGCCTGGCACTGGCCGGAGACTATATGAGTGCCGCCTCATTTCTCGGCATCGCGGGCCTCGTCTCGACCCGTGGCTATGACGGCCTCATCTATTCGGTGGGCTGGCTGGTCGGCTGGCCTATTCTGACGTTTCTGATCGCCGAACCGCTCCGCAACCTCGGAAAATATACATTTGCCGATGTCGTTGCGTACCGGCTTCAGCAAAAACCGATTCGTACGGCGGCCGCAACCGGCTCGCTCATTACCGTGCTCTTTTATCTGGTTGCGCAGATGGTGGGAGCCGGCACGCTCATCAAACTGATGTTCGGCCTCCCGTATGAGCTCGCGCTGGTGATCGTCGGCACATTGATGATCGCATATGTTCTCTTCGGCGGCATGCTGGCAACGACCTGGGTGCAGATTATCAAGGCGGTGCTCCTCCTCGGCGGAGCTACCATTCTGGTCATTATGACCCTCTCGCAGTTCGGATTCAGCTATGGCTCTCTGTTTTCGGCGGCCGCAAACCAGTACGGCGACAAGTTCCTGGAGCCCGGCGGATTGATCGCAAATCCGATCGATGCATTCTCGCTCGGCCTCGCGCTCATGTTTGGGACAGCAGGCCTGCCGCATATCCTGATGCGTTTTTATACGGTTCCTGATGCGAAAGAGGCGCGCAAATCGGTCTTCTATGCAACCGGATTTATCGGATATTTTTATATCCTGACGGTTACCATCGGCTTCGGCGCCGCCGTCATAGTCGGCAAGAAGGTCATTACCGGCATTGATGCCGGAGGCAATATGGCTGCTCCGCTTCTGGCCGAGGCCCTGGGCGGCAACATGTTCCTGGGCTTTCTTGCGGCGGTTGCTTTTGCCACTATTCTCGCAGTTGTTGCCGGGCTGACGCTTGCCGGGGCATCCGCGCTCTCGCACGACCTCTATGTCGGCGTGCTCAGAAACGGCGTGGCGAACGAAAAGGAAGAAGTTAAGGTTGCCAAAATGGCGACGGTTGCCCTAGGTATTCTGGCAATATTGTTCGGGATGCTGTTCAAGGGACAGAATGTGGCCTTCATGGTCGGTCTTGCTTTTGCCGTTGCGGCGAGCGCAAACTTCCCGGCGCTGCTGATGTCGATCCTTTGGAAAAAACTGACGACAAGGGCAGCACAGCTCAGCATATATGCCGGACTTTTCACCGCGGTGACGCTTATAGTGCTCAGCCCGACCGTGTGGGTTGATATCCTCCATGGCAGCGAAAAGAAAGCTATTGAGGCAAAGGCGAATGAAATTACTCTGCAGATCAATCAGATGAGCGATTCCTTGACGGCCCAGGGCTCAGCCCAGGATGCAATCAAGGCACAGGTTGCGGACCTCGAAAAGCAGAAGAAAATGACGCTGGAGCAAATGCCGCAGGCTCCGTTCCCGCTCAAGAATCCCGGGCTCTTCTCGATGGGGCTCGCTTTTCTCGTCGGCATAGTGGTGTCGTTGTTGAGAGCTGAAAAGACTGCCGAGGACAAGTTTGCAGAGGAGAAGCTGCGAAGCTATGTCGGCATAGGAGCTGAATAGAACACAGTCAAGCCGGGGCGGTATTGCCCCGGCTTGACTGCGACCGAACTTGTGAATAAACTGAATGACTATACCCTGTATAATTTTTCTTTATAAAAAGGAGGATATTTTCAGAAATGGCTGAAGAAAAACTTGATGTCCTGATGACCGAGAAACGCACCTTCGCACCGTCCGATGAGTTTAGGAAAAAGGCGTATATCAAGAGCATGGCTGACTATGAGGCTATCTACAAACACGCCGCTGAAGACATGGAAGGGTTCTGGAGCGAAATGGCCGAAAGCCAGCTGTCGTGGTTCAAAAAGTGGGACAAGGTGCTCGAGTCGGATTTCAAAAAACCTGAAGTAAAGTGGTTTTCGGGCGGTAAAATCAATGCCTGTTACAACTGCCTTGACCGGCATGTCACGAACGCTACGCGAAACAAGGCCGCAATTATCTGGGAATCCGACGGCGGCGAATACAGGACGTATACGTACCAGCAGCTCTATCGGGAAGTGAACAGATTCTCGAATGTGCTGAAGAAATTCAACGTCGGCAAGGGAGACAGAGTCACTATCTATATGCCGATGATCGCGGAACTTGTCGTTGCGATGCTCGCGTGCGCCCGCATCGGCGCCATTCACAGCATCGTGTTCGGCGGATTCAGCGCGCAGGCATTGCGCGATCGCATCAACGACTGCAAATCCAAGCTCATCATCACCGCAGATCGCGGGGTGCGCGGCGGGCGCTATGTTAGGCTCAAGGCGAATGCTGACCAGGCCCTTGAAGAATGCCCGACCATTGAGCATATGATTGTCGTCAAGCGGACGATTGATGTCGATATGGAGCCGCGCCGCGATTTCTGGTGGCACGACGTCATGAACGATTCGGAAATCGGAGACTATTGCGAACCGGAGTGGATGGATGCCGAAGATCCGCTCTTCATCCTTTATACCTCCGGTTCGACCGGCAAACCGAAGGGCGTGCTCCATACGACCGGCGGTTATATGCTCTATACCAATCTTACCTTCAAATGGATTTTTGATTACCATCCCGAAGACATTCATTTCTGTACGGCAGACATCGGCTGGGTGACTGGCCACAGCTATATTGTCTACGGTCCGCTCAGCAACGGCGCCACCAGTCTCATGTTCGAAGGCGTTCCCACCTATCCGACTCCGGGTCGTTTCTGGGAGATCGTCGACAAGTTCGGCGTCAACATTTTCTATACCGCGCCGACTGCAATCCGCGCGCTCATGCGCGAGGGCGAGCAATGGGTGCAGAAATACAACCTCTCGTCGCTCCGCGTTCTCGGCAGCGTAGGCGAGCCGATTAATCCGGAGGCATGGATGTGGTATCACAAGAATGTCGGCAAGGAGAAGCTGCCAATAGTCGATACCTGGTGGCAAACCGAAACCGGCGGCATCATGATCACGCCGCTTCCAGGCGCTATGACGACCAAGCCGGGTTCTGCCTGCAGACCGTTCCCAGGTATTATCCCGCGGGTTATCAAGGAAGACGGCTCCCCTGCTGCAGCGAATGAAGGCGGCTACCTTGTTGTCGAAAAACCATGGCCGGGCATGCTCCGCGGCACCTATGGAGACCCGGAGCATAAGAGGGTGAAAGAGGTCTACTTCTCGCGGTTCCCCGGCAAATATTTTACCGGCGACGGCGCGCGCGTTGATGAAGACGGCGACTTCTGGCTCATGGGCCGCATCGACGACGTAATCAATATTTCGGGACATCGTCTCGGAACTGCTGAAGTCGAATCGGCGCTGGTCAGCCATTCGTCGGTTGCCGAGGCCGCGGTTGTCGGATTCCCACACGACATCAAGGGCGAAGGCATTTATGTCTTCGTCACGCTGAAGGATGGCTACGATCCGACTCCGGAACTCCTGAAGGTGCTTGTGGGACATGTCCGCGAAGTCATCGGCGCCATTGCGACACCGGACAAGATCCAGTTTGCGCCTGGCTTGCCGAAGACACGCAGCGGCAAGATTATGCGCCGCATCCTCCGCAAGATCGCGCACGGCGATACCCAGGACCTCGGCGATACCAGCACCCTTGCCGATCCTGCAGTTGTAACCGATCTCGTGAAGAACAGAAAGTAAGCATTCTTTTTCGTATCTGTAAAGAAGGGCCGCCTTTCGGGCGGCCCTTCTTTTTATCTGGAGTAAAAGCCGAAATCTTTGTGACGAACAGTGCTACAGAGTATAATATTCTCTACGTTATGAAACTGCTAAAGAGCATATCAGAGATTCAGGCCTTTCTATCGGTCCTTGCGGGACGGGCCGCAGGCGTCTCGCCGGAGCGGGAGGCGGCTGTTCGCGCCATACTGTCCGATGTCCGCGCACGCGGCGATAAGGCGGTTCTCGCCTATACGAAGAAATTCGACAAACATGCGTTGCCGCTGGCAATTACGGCGCCTGAGATGCGAAAAGGCGCAGCCAAAGCGCGCAAAACGGTTGTCAAGGCCCTGGAGCTTTCCGCACGGCGCATCTGGGATTTTCACGAACAGCAGAAGGAAGAATCGTGGGCGCTTAAATCGGACGGCGCGCTGCTCGGCCAAATCGTGCGCCCGCTTGCCCGTGCTGGTGTCTATGTGCCGGGAGGCAAGGCCTC
>DATHDH010000256.1:0-3328 GCA_035319145.1 Dissulfurispiraceae bacterium
GCAGGGATTTCCTGAAATGTTCCGCAGTACTCGGCGGTGCTCTGTTTGCCTCACAGGTCGAGTGGGCCGCTGATCTCATGCGCCGGGCGGAGGCGGGAATGTTGTCGTCGGAAGAAGCATATGAGTTAATTAAGGCGGACAATACGCTCTATACCGTTTGCCTGCAGTGCAACACCGGCTGCGGAATCAAAGTGAAGTTTTTCCGCCAGGGTGACAAGGCGGTTGCCCTGAAAATCGACGGCAATCCTTACAACCCATTTGTTGCGGTGCCGCATCTGCCGTACAAGTCATCCCCATTTGATCTCAACAAGGCCGATATGGCTATCTGTCCGAAGGGGCAAGCCGGTCTGCAGACTGCATATGATCCGTATCGGGTCACCAAGGTGTTGAAACGTGCAGGCAGGCGCGGCGAAAACAAGTGGTTGACCATTCCCTTCGATAAGGCGATCGGTGAAATTGTCAGCGGAGGCAGACTCTTTGCGAATGTACCAGGAGAAGAAAGTCGCGAAGTGGCGGGACTCAAGGATATCTATGCTCTTCGCGATACGAAGATCGCGAAGGAACTGTCTGACGGCGTCTCGGCAGTCATGAAGGCAAAGGACAAGAAGGCCGCCGTGGCGGAGTTCAAGACGAAATATGCGCAGCATCTTCAGTATATGATTGATCCCGATCATCCGGACCTCGGGCCGGTTAACAACCAGATGGTCTACTTCTGGGGCCGCAAAAAGGGCGGACGAAGCGACTTTTCCCTTCGGTTTTTCAATGACTATTTCGGTACGGTCAATACACATGGTCATACTACGGTCTGCCAGGGGTCGCTGTATTTCACATGCAAGGCCTTGAGCGAGCAGTATCAGGATACGAAATTCGGCGGCGGACAGAAATTCTATTGGCAGGCAGACACTGAAAATGCCGCGTATATCCTGTCAGTAGGATCGAACCTGTTCGATGCAAACTATGGTCCTTCAAACAGAAATGCCCGTCTGTCCCCGAACCTTGCGTCCGGAAAGACCAAACTGACGGTAGTGGATCCAATCTTCAATAAGTCTGCTGCCAAGGCAAACAGCTATCTTCCGATCAATCCGGGTACGGATGGAGCGTTCTTTTTGGCGATTATCCAATGGCTGATCAATAACAAGAAATACGACGCGAAATATCTTGCCTCCGCCAACAAGGCTGCTGCGAAATCGACAGGTGAATCGACGTGGTCAAATGCGCCGCTGCTGGTCAAGCTTGACAAAGACGGAGAGCCCGGGAAATTCCTCCGTGCACATGAAATCGGTCTGGCTCCTGCTGAAAAACGGAAAGACAAGACAGGCAAAGAGTATGATTTTGAGTACCTGGTCGTTATGAAGGACGGCAAGCCGGTTGCCGTTGATCCGAATGATGACAAGACGCCTGTTTCCGGCGACCTTATGGTGACTGCCGAGATTATGGGCATCAAGGCCAAGAGCGGACTGCAGGTGGTTGCTGAATCGGCCAATGCGAAAAATATGGTGGAATGGTCGAATATCTGCGGCATCAGCGTGAAGGACATTGAGCAGACGGCGATGGAGCTTGTGCAACACGGCAAAAAAGCCTGTGTCGACGTTCATCGCGGCATTGCCCAGCACACCAACGGATTCTACAATGTAACCGGCGCGATGACCATTAACCTCTTGCTCGGCAATTTCGACTGGAAGGGCGGCATGATTGCCGCATCCACCTTCAATGCGACAGGCGGAAAGGAAACACAGCCGTTCGACCTTGGCAAGCTGAAGCCCGAAAAAACATCGCCGTTCGGTATCAGTGCGATTCGCCACGATGTCAAGTATGAGGAGACGACGCTCTTCGCGGGATATCCTGCAAAGCGCAACTGGTGGCCGATCGCAAGCGATATCTATGAAGAGATCGTCCCGTCGATGGGCGATGCGTATCCGTATGCGCCTAAGGCGGTCTTCAGCTATATGGGAGCGCCGACGTATGCGCTGCCTGCCGGACATACCAATATCGAGATCCTGGCGGATGTGAACAGGATACCGCTTTACTTCACCACCGACATTCTCGTTGGTCCTACAACAATGTATGCCGACTATATTTTTCCGGACTTCAGCTATCTCGAGCGGTGGGAAATGCAGGGTTCTCACCCCAACATGCCGGCAAAGGTACAGCCGATACGCCAGCCTGTTATTGCTCCTATGACCGAGACCGTGAAAATCTTCGGCGAAGAGCAGCCGTGCTGTTATGAAGCGGTAATGCTTGCGATTGCCGAGCGCCTCGGGTTTAAAGGCTACGGTAAGGATGGTTTCGGCCCTGGACAGGCTTTTACCCGGCCGGATGACTTCTATATCCGCATGGTCGCGAACGTCGCTACCGACGGTACGCCGGTTCCGGATGCCGATGACAGGGAGCTGAAGCTCTTCCTTGACTCGCGGAAACATCTGCCGAAAACCGTCTTTGATCCTGAGCGCTGGCAGAAGATAGCCGGCGCAAACTGGCGGAAGGTCGTGTACGTCCTGAATCGCGGCGGTAGATTCCAGGACTACAAGGATTCGTACAAGGGAGACCAGCCGGCCAACAAATACGGAAAACTCATAAACATCTATCAGGAAAAAACGGCGGGAACGAAGAGTGCTTTTACCGGCAGACAAAATCTCGGTTATGCAACTTACCTGCCGATCACGACAACAATCGGCAAGACGCCGAAAGAGAGCGGACTTGAGGACGGGTACCCCCTTCACCTGCTGACGCATCGTGACATTCTGCAATGCAAGTCTCGCACTGCCACAAACTACTGGCTGCTCGCGATACAGCCTGAAAATCACGTCCTGCTGAACGGCAAGGACGCAAAGGCACTGGAACTGAAAGATGGTGACCAGGTAAGGGTTGTATCAGCGACCAACCGGGAAGGGGTATGGGATCTCAAAAACGGGATGAAGAAGCCTATGGTTGGCAAGGTGAAGGTGACAGAGATCGTCAAACCCGGTGTAATCTCCTTTACGCTTGGACACGGCCATTGGGCGACCGGTGCGGCTGATGTCACCATTGACGGCAAGGTGGTAAAGGGTGATCCCCGCCGCGCGACCGGAATTCACGCCAATGCGGCAATGTGGGTTGATCCGTATTTAAAAAACACCTGCATGCTCGATCCCGTAGGCGGTAGCGTATCGTTCTATGACACAAAAGTGAAGCTGGTAAAAGTTTAAGGAGCATCGAGTGAGGGGGCGATCCCTGGATTTCGGGCTGAGCGTAGCGAGGCCGAAGATTCGGGACCGTCCCCGGTAGTAATTGCTCCGGTCCCAAAATTAACATGATATTTACGCTTAGTTATGGTAATTTTAGGCTATGA
>DATHDH010000257.1:0-4216 GCA_035319145.1 Dissulfurispiraceae bacterium
AAGTCTCGACACCGGGCTCCCCCTTCGCCATTCCAGGCACCGGAGGGTCGCCAGTTATGCTGAAATGGAGTCCTGATCTCTCTGTCGGCGTTCCCGAGATTGACGATCAACACAAACTGCTTGCGGATAGGGCTAATCTCCTCTTTGAAAAACTGCCGGGCAGCTCTCCCGAACTTGTCCTTGATGCATTCTCCTTTTTCGAATCGTTTATCGCGACTCATTTCGAGACTGAAGCCTCGTACATGGACAGCCCGGCCGGCGCCGCATACAAGAATGCGCCCTCGCACAAGGCTATCCACGAGCGGTTTCTGAACGAGTTCCGGGAATACCGTCAGGAAATGGAGCAGGGAGCGACCGATCAGTATTTCGTCTTTGAACTTACACGCTGGATAACGGACTGGTATACCGAACACATCAATACCGTCGACAAGGAACTCGGTGAGGCCCTCAGGGCCTTTGAAACCTCGAAAAAACGCCAGCGATGAGTATCGCTGCCTTGATTCAGAGGTCTTTGCAATGCGCGATCTCCTGACCCTTTGCCTTCTCATCATCTGGCCGATCATTCCGCTTCTCTGGATTCCGCTGCATTTTCGTCCCTCTTTTTTCAGAAAACTCGGCAGGATGACATATGGCATTTCCGGTCTTGTCTGGCTTTTGATGGCTTGGATTATTTCATCTTATAAAGATATTCTGCTCTCTTACGTCGTGATGATACCGCACGGGTTCGCCTCCCTCGGCATCGTGCTGCTCTTCGGCGGTACGATGATCCATATCTGGACGCTTCGCCTGCTCACGTTCAGCGGCATCACCGGCGGCTATGAGCTCGAAAACCGCCATGATGTCCTATGTGCCGACGGAGCATTCGCGATAGTTCGGCATCCGACGTATCTCGCCCACACGCTCATGTTTCTCGGAATCTTTTTCATCACGCGACACGCCGCCGCCGGCTGGCTGACGCTAACCGACTTCGTGGTCGTTCAGACACTCATCATACCGCTTGAAGAAAGGGAACTGACAAAAAGGTTCGGAGATGACTACGAGCGATATCGGGAGCGGGTGCCGAGATTTTTTCCGCACATCAGACTATAATCAGAAGCATGTTTCGCGCCCTATGCATCCTGACCGCTTTTCTCGCCGCCATAATCGGCGTCTACTACTGGATAAAATCCCCAGCCGGCACGGCTCTGAAGCAGTCCGCACCCAGTGTCGTAGCTGATAATCCGGCGCAGACTGCTACCGTCTCGCCGACTCTGAGCGCCCCGGTCGAGACCCTGACAAGAAACGAAAATCCGAGCGCCCTCTTTGCAGAATTTACAGAGCCAAAGCAGGCACCGGCTGAACATCGCGAGATGCACAGTCGCGCAAAAGCACTCTTCGAAAAGGGGCAATTCGCCGAGGCTTTGGGAATCCTGAAACAGCTTGAACAACGAGACAAGAGCGTGCTGGCGACAATCGGGTACATTCACTACCACATGCGTAACATGGACGATGCATTGATCGCATTCGAGGAATCGCTCCGCCATCAGCCGGCAAGCGAGTTCAATGTCAGGAAAAAGCTCGTGGAGATATATCTCTATAAAGAGAACAGGTCGAAGGCGCAGGAACATCTTGAACGGGCGCTCGCGCTGCGTCCCCAAGATACCGATCTCCAAGCGATTGCGGCGTGGATCAAGCGCGAAGATACGGCGCATGCGAAATATGTGGAAGAGAAGAGCGACCGATTCAAGGTCACCTTTGACGGACACGCGGTGGGCGCCGCAAGCCGCATCGTCCTGAGAATACTTGATGATGCGTACCGGCAGATCGGACGCGAGCTGAACTACTTCCCCGAAAAGAGCTTTACTGTCATTATTTATACACAGCGTGATTTCCGCAATGTCACCCGTCTGCCTGAGTGGGCGGGCGGCGCCTACGGCATCTTCGACGGGGTCATCAGAATCCCGGTCCACGGCGCCGAAGGGCAGGAGGCAGAGCTTCGCAGGGTACTTTTTCACGAATACACGCATGCCCTCATTCACACCCTCGCTGCAGATCCGCCGCTCTGGTTGAACGAAGGCCTTGCCGAATACTTTGCCGGAGGGTGGCCGCAGCGGACCGTTCAGCATGTTCCTTTGACCTATCTCCATGACCGCGGCTCGTTTGCCAGACTCGGCGATGTGAGTGCCGTAAACATGGCCTATTGGGAGAGTTATTCGGCAGCTGCCTATCTTGCGGACCGTTACGGCAAGGACCGCATCCTCGCCCTCCTGCGGGCACTTGGAAAGACCGGCGATGCGGATCAGGCATTCCGGGATTCCATCGGCATCTCCTACCGCGACTTTGTTGAAACATGGGAACCGGCATGGAAGAAAAAGAAATAGCGAGGCGTGCCTCTGTCAATTACATTTTTAAGGAGGAGAGAATGGCAAAATTTCTTTTTGTATTGAGTCGTGGCATGGAAGACCCGGTGCGGGCGACTCGTTGCATCCATCTGGCCAAGGTCGCCAAAGAAAGTGGTCACGACGTGAACGTTTTTCTTATCGACGATGGGGTCTCAATCGCTCGAATCGGCATGGCGGACAATATGAAATCGCCGACAGGAGACGAGTTAAAGCCCCTTCTTGACACTCTGATCAAGCACAGCGTCCCCATACTGGTTTGCACTCCGTGCGCGAACGCGCGGCATATGGGACAAGAAGATCTCATTGCATCAGCTCGTTTCGAAAAGGCAACAATGTTGATAAGTCTTGCCGCCGAGTCGCAAGTCTTATCGTTTTAAAGAAATAATTTCCGGAGCCCTGAATGGTGGCACATGCTTCATTCAGGGCTTCCTGCCCTCCGCGCCAATCCAGTCATTATGCTGCGCTAAACTGAGCCAAGTAAGACTAATGCCACCGGAAGCGGAATGCCGTATCAGGCGGGCTACTTCTTCAGCTGTTCACTCTACTGTCAAGCATTTCCCGAACTTTTTTCAGTAGTTCTTTCGGCGTTACCGGTTTATTGATGAAACAGCGCCCTGCGTGCGCATCGATAAGACCGGCGATATGATCCCCTGAATAGCCGCTCATAAAAAGAATATTTGCATTCGATCTGATTGCAGTGATTTCATCATACACTTCCTTGCCGCTCTTCCCCGGCATGACCATATCGATGATGAGAAGCTGTATCTCCTTTTCGTGCCTGACGAACTCGTTGACTGCATCCTCGCCGTCAACAGCCGCAATCACACGATAGCCGACCTGGGTGAGAACTATTTCGAGCAGCTCGCGGATCTTTTCGTCATCCTCTGCAATAAGAATCGTCTCGGCTCCTCCCTTGGGCACGCATTCAGGCACGCTGCCGGAAGATTTGTCCTCCCCGCTGCGGCACAGAGGCAGGTATATTTTAAACGTTGTGCCTTGGCCCGGCTCACTATACACATTGATATACCCCTCATGTTGTTTTACAATGCCGTAAACCATGGCGAGCCCGAGTCCTGTCCCCTTTCCGGGCTCTTTGGTAGTAAAAAAAGGCTCGAATATTTTGACCCGCGTATCTTGATCCATTCCGGATCCTGTATCTGTTACGGACAGGATTGCATACTCCCCGGACTCACCGTATCCGTAAGCTCGAATGAAATTCTCGTCGATCTCGGCAACATCCGTCCTGAAATAGAGTTTGCCGCCTTTGGGCATGGCGTCCCTCGCGTTCGTCGTGAGATTCATCAGAACATGCTCTATCTGCCCCGTATCCGCCATGCAGACCACCTGTTTTCCCGACAAGGTCGTGGTTATTTCAATGTCTTCCCTGATCAGCCGTGAGAGCAGCTTTTCAATACCGCGAACTACGTCATTGAGATTGACCGGCTTGGGATTGAGCATCTGCTTCCTGCTGAACGCAAGGAGGCTTCTGGTGACTTCGGAAGCCTTGTCCGCGCCGTGCAGTATCTGCTTGACATAGTCATGCATCCGTTCATCACCGTTGATCCTTGCCTGGAGGAGCGACGCAAACCCTATTATCGCAGTCAGAATATTATTAAAATCATGCGCAATGCCGCCGGCAAGCTGTCCTACTGCCTCCATTTTCTGCGCTTGAAACAACTGCTGCTGAAGCTTGCGCCTTTCAGAAATACTGTGGCTGTAAGAATCCAAAACCATATTGATATCAGCCGCAAGTCTGCCGATTTCATCCGTGGAGTTCACGATCAGCCGGCCGCTCACCCCCTCCTCGCCGGCTGCGATAGTCGCAGAAAATCCCT
>DATHDH010000258.1:0-6457 GCA_035319145.1 Dissulfurispiraceae bacterium
GCAGCGATGCATGCGCCGACGGTATTTGACAGCGCTTCTTTTACGGTAGGGTCGGTCTCAACCTCGACCGCATTCTTCAGCGCATCCTCGACATCCTTTGGAATCGAGGTAGCTACCTTCTTGTAGAGTTCGACAAGGCCGTCTCGCAGCTTAATCATGAATTCTCCTGCAGGATAAAGACATTGAGTTCTCTGATTTTCAGATTAGCAGAATCAGGGGGCTTTCGCAAGGCAGGATCTCGGGAACTCAGGGATGAATGGACAAAAAAAAGAGGGAGACCGTGAAGACCTCCCTCTTAAAAACTTCTAGAGAGCTATGCAGACCCAACCGGCACTGATGACATCCGGTGAGTTGCCGATATAATTTCCGTTGCCACGAATACTGCCGGTGTTCCACACTCCATCATCATAGGTTTCATCAAGCCACCGAGCGGCCGAGTTCGGTAAATTCTGAAAACATACACCTATTTTTTGCCAGCCGCCTATAACCCAGTTAGTCATACCAACAGCAACCTCACCGCCATATGGATGCGATGGCGAAGTGGTGTCTGACCCAGTCAGAATGCCAGCAAGTCTCATGTGATACCAAGCCTGACAAGTTTCTGTAGCAGCACCGGCAGCACACGCGGTCATTCCCGCTATTTGTCCATCTGCATTTCCGTTTGCGATAGCCGTAGCTCCGGCAGTCCAGCCTCTCGTTGTAGCAAGGTTATCGTCACCGGGATAGCGATTATATTTATCATAATAGGTGTAAACACCAGCTGAGACCTCCCGAAAGGTGTTATAGAGCCTCTTGTTTTTTGCGCCATTAATCAGTTCCTGCCCTTTCAGAACAGCCCCCAGCATGATTCCGATAATGACCAGAACAATTGCCAGCTCGACGAGGGTAAACCCGCGCTGATTCCCTGCAACCCTGTCCATTTTTTCAATCCTCCTTAGTTCGTATACCTTTCGTATTTTCAAGCTCTTGCAGTGCTTAGACCAGCACAGTTTCACGCGGCTGAACAACCGAAAACCCTTGCTGGACGCCGTATCAGGCGGTTGACAATCCTTCGGGCATCCTTTAAGGTACTTATATGCTCGCCTACGTTCTGAAACGCCTTATGCTCACTGTACCTCTTGTTATCGGTATTACCCTGATAACCTTTAGTGTAGTACATCTCGCCCCCGGCGGGCCGGTCGAGGTCGAGACCGAGATGTCGATGAAGGCATCGGCCCAGGCGCGGGAAAACCTCAAGAAACTTTACGGACTGGACAAACCGCTCCATGAGCAATACTTCGATTGGCTGAAACGCCTTCTGCTGCTTGATTTCGGCAAATCCTTCGTCGACGGCCGCCCGGTCATCTCCAAGATTGCGGAGCGAATTCCGGTGACGCTCGAAATCAACCTGCTTTCACTCATACTCATCATGATTCTTGCCATTCCGCTCGGGGTGCTCGCTGCCACGCGACAATACTCCATCTTTGACAAGCTCTCGACCGTCTTCGTCTTTATCGGCTTTTCGACGCCGACCTTTTGGCTTGCGCTGTTGTGCATGATCCTTTTCGGGGTCACGCTGGGCGTGTTGCCGATATCCGGGATCAGGAGCATAGATACTGCAGGCATGGGCGGTTTCGAACAAGGGATCGATCACCTGAAGCATCTGATCCTTCCGGTAGCACTCAGCGCGTTCGGCGGAATAGCCGGCATGAGCCGCTACAGCAGGTCGAGCATGCTTGAAGTGATCCGTCAGGATTATGTGAGAACCGCTCGGGCCAAGGGATTGCCGGAGTCGATTGTCCTGAGACGCCACGCATTGCGCAACGCCCTGATGCCGATTGTGACAATCCTCGGCCTTTCGGTACCCGGACTTATCGGCGGGGCCGTCATCTTCGAAACCATTTTTGCCATTCCCGGCATGGGACAACTCTTCTATTCCTCGGCAATGTCGCGGGACTATCCGACGATCATGGGCATCCTTGTCATCGGCGCGGTTCTGACGCTTATCGGCAATCTGCTGGCAGACATATCGTATGCACTTGTTGATCCGAGAATTCGCGTCCGAGGGGAATCATGACCGCTGCGGAGTCGCTGCGTATCCTCGTATGGCACAGATTTTCGCGGAACCGGCTCGCGATTGTAGGCCTGACAGCCATTTTCCTGCTTGCTGCCGTTGCGCTTTTCGCCCCTCTCCTTTCTCCATATGATCCGACGGCTATCAACGTCTATCAGGTTCTATCGCCACCGGATGCATCGCATCTCTTCGGCACCGATGAGCTTGGACGGGATGTCCTGACCCGGATGCTCTGGGGCGGCAGGGTTTCTCTGAAGGTCGGTTTTGTTGCGGTCGGCATATCGATCAGTATCGGCACGCTTGTGGGGGCCCTCGCAGGCTTCTACGGCAGACGAATCGACGCAATCCTCATGCGTTTCGTCGATATCATGCTCGCGTTTCCGACGCTCTTTCTGATACTCGCCGTCATTGCCATTCTTGAACCGAGCATCTCCACAATCATGATTATCATCGGGCTGACCGGGTGGATGGGGGTGTCGCGCCTGGTCAGGGCTGAATTCCTCACCCTCAAGGAGCGCGATTTCATCGCTGCGGCACGCGCTGCCGGGGCGGGCGATGCGCGGCTGATCCTGCGGCATATCCTGCCCAATGCCCTCGCACCAGTGTTTGTTTCGGCAACATTCGGCATCGCCGGTGCGATTTTGACCGAATCGGGGCTTTCGTTCCTCGGCCTGGGCGTGCAGCCGCCGGACCCAAGCTGGGGGAATATCCTGACCTCAGGCAAAGACAATATTACGGTTGCATGGTGGCTCTCTGTCTTTCCGGGCCTCGCAATTCTCGTCACCGTGCTCAGTTACAACCTTGTCGGAGAAGGCCTTCGCGACGCCCTTGATCCGCGGCTTTGGCAGGGAAATGAGAAGTAGCGCAGCGACACATCGCAAAAACGGAAGGTATCGGAAGTTGAAACCATGATTTCGCTGACCCGCCCGGTTCCCGATCAGGAGCGCGCCCTCAGAAACCTTGAAACGCTTCTTGCCGCGCATCCGGCCTCACGGGATCGCATTGTTGCACATGCCGACGATATTGCGGCGCTCTTTTCGTGCAGCCAGTTTCTCGCAACGTACTCAGCCAATAATCCCGCATCATTGCTTGACGAGCAAAGCGGAGCTCTTGCTCTCATGCATCGTGAAGTTACGTATGAAGCACTGCGCGATGAGCTTCATGCAAGGCTTGCGAATTGCAGCTCGCGCGAGGAGGGCATGAGCATTATCCGCCGTTTCCGCAAAGACAAGCAGCTCGCGGTTGTCCTGCGCGATGTAATGAGACGTACCGAACAGCAACAGATCATGCTTGAGATGAGCCACCTGGCGGATGCGATTCTTCAGGAGTCGCTCGCCTTCGTTGAGAAAGAGATGCGTGAGCGCTTCGGGTCGCCGGACGACAATGGCATCGTCATGATCGGCATGGGAAAGCTCGGTGCACAGGAGCTGAATTTCAGCTCGGATGTCGATCCGATCTTTGTTTACCGCAATGAGGGAGAGACGAGCGGCATATCCGGCATGGCGGGAGTTGCGCGCAACCGCATTTCCGCATTCGAGTTCTATGTCAAACTGGTTGAGGAGCTGACACGCTTTATTTCGGCGAACACTGCCGACGGTTTTGCATACCGCGTTGATCTACGACTGCGGCCGCAGGGAACGCGCGGCAGCCTCGCACTTTCGTTAATCGGGCACGAAGAATACTATGAATCATGGGGGCAGCTCTGGGAACGTGCGGCTCTCCTTCGCGCCCGGCCTGTTGCCGGCGATGCTACGTTGGGGGCTGATTTTCTCGCTATGATTGAGCCGTTTATTTTCCGGAAATATCTCGACCTCGATGCCATTGAAGAAATCCGCCGCATGAAGTCGCAGGTGGAACAGTTGAAAGGCAGTTCTGCGAGCCGCGATATAAAACGCGGGTTCGGCGGCATCCGCGAGATAGAATTCTTTATCCAGATATTTCAACTGATGTACGGCGGCAAAGTACCGATTCTCCGAGAGCGCAGCACCCTGAAGGCGCTGCACCGTATTCTGCAAAAGGGCTTTATCGGCCATGACGACAGCTATCATCTCTCCGAAAATTATCTCTACCTAAGGAAACTGGAGCATCGCATTCAACAGACGAATGACCTGCAGACCCATTCCTTGCCGACCTCGGATAGAGACCTTGCCGTTCTCGCATTAAAAATGGGCTACCCGTCAAAGCCTACATTTTTAGAGGATCTGCAGCAGCGGCGCCGGAAAGTCCGTGCCATCTATGATTCTCTCATGCAAGCTCCAGCGGCCAAAAGTGAGCGACCTTCGACGGCCGCTTCATTGTTTGCCGGGGCGTTCTGGGACCTCGACACGCCCGACAGCGAGCAGCTCACCGCAGAACTTGCCGTCCTCGGCGTCCGCGATCCGGCGAAGGCGCTCTATCACCTCTCCCAGATACGGGCTACGACATACACATTTCAGACATTGCGCGGGCGACGATTGATGGAAGATCTCATTCCCCGTTTTGTAGAGGAAGCCTTGAAGACGCCGAATCCCGATCGTGCCCTCCTCCAGATGGTCGATTTCTCACGCCTGCTCGCAACGAACGAATCGTACCTCGAACCGATTGTCCAGCATAACGACCTGATTCGCCTGCTGGTGTCGCTCTTTGCCCAAAGCGATTATCTAGCAAAGCTTGTAATGGGGAATCCCGAATATACCGGGTCGCTCATCGAAGGAGAAATACGCTGGCGTACCCGTTCGGAAATACGGCATGAGCTCGATGTCCTCTCACAGAGGAAGGACCCCATGCAGGCGGCCCGTATTCTGCGGCGACTGGAAGAAATCCGCCTCGGCACGCGCTTCCTGAACAAACTGATCAACGTTGTCCAACTGACGCATTCGCTGACGACGATCGCGGAAACGATTGCGGCTCTCCTTTTGCGGGCTGAAATGCCGCACGATCCTTCCGCATCAGGAGACAGTGAACTCGTCATGCTCGGTTACGGCAAACTGGGAGGGCGCGAGATCAGTTTCAACTCGGATCTTGATGTTGTCTTTATTACAACAGGGAACACCACCACCGAGCAGATCAGGCAGGCCGAAGGGGTTTTGCGTGCCGCCACCTCGTACACGAAAGATGGCATTGCATACAGCGTCGACACGCGCCTCCGTCCCGATGGTAACAAGGGGCCGTTAGTTGTGCCGCTTACGGGGCTTCAGAACTACTATGCAAAATACGCGCATCCGTGGGAGCTTCAGGCGCTTCTCAAAGCGCGCCCCATTACCGGCAGCAGGGCTGTTCGGCTGGCCGTCCTCGCCATGCGCGAAGAGATTTTGACTGAACGCGGCGGGAGTGTGACGTTTGCCGACGTTCGCAGGATGCGGGAGCGCATTCGCACGGAGCGGGCCAGGGATGCGTCTGCAGCCGCGTCGTTCGACGTTAAACTGGGGGCCGGCGGAATCAATGAAATCGAATTCCTGGTTCAGTACCTGCAACTGGCCAATGCCCGCAAAAACCCGTCGATTCTCGTGCAGAATACCCTTGATGCGGTGCGGCGACTCGGCTTGGCCGGCATTCTTTCTCCGGAGGATACCGCCTTCCTGCGCGATGCATATAAGTTCTTCAGGGTCGTCGAGACGATCCTTCGGCTGCGGAACGAGAGTGTTTTGAAGGAAAACGGCAGAGCGCCCGAAAGCATTGCCCGCCTTCTCGGCATGTCCGCCGATGAAGTGCTGGCAAAGCTGCGGAGGTGTCGCGACGGCGTGCTTGCTTTTGTAAACCGCTACTGAGCTTTCTTGGTCCAGTATGGGCTTGTGATATCCTCAAACGCCGAGATTGCTGCAACAGTTCCCTGCCCCACCGCAACCGCAATCTGCTTTATGCCGCCTGTGACATCGCCGGCAGCATAAACCAGCGGAAGAGTCGTGCGCTGATGGCTGTCTACAACGATATATCCGTATTCATTTACCGACAGGTTGAGCATGCGGGCCACGTCAGTATTCGGGGAATAGCCGATGGCGATAAAGACCCCCTGCGCCGGAAGCATAGCCTCTTCTCCGGTCTGCACATTCCGGATTCGCACGCCTTCTACCGTCCGGTCTCCGAGAATAGCTTCAACAGCCGAATTCCAACGGATCGTTACATCGGTCTTCGCAAGGCTCTCCTGAAGATGTTTCTCCGCGCGCAGGGCATCGCGATGATGCACGACAGTCACCTTCGCGCCGAGTCCGTGCAGGTAGAGCGCATCCGTTGCAGCCGTGTCACCGCCTCCGACAACGATTACCTGCTTCCCATTCTTGTAAAAGTATCCGTCGCATTCGGCGCAGTAACTCACGCCTTTTCCGCTCAACTCGTTCTCACCCGTAACGCCGAGCTTTTTGCTGTCGGCGCCGGAGGCGATGACAATGCCCTTCGTTCGAAAGAGTGTCCGGTTTGTCTGGACCTGAT
>DATHDH010000259.1:0-4296 GCA_035319145.1 Dissulfurispiraceae bacterium
TCTTTGTTCAATTCACCCTCCAGTTTTACGATTTCGGCATCAGTGCTTCGCTTGTTCAGAAAAAAGATGCGACCATGGATGATATCTACACCGGATTTACGCTCCGGATTTTCATATCGCTTAGCGCAATGGTTCTGATTAGCGCGGCTGCTCCCTTGACGCGCATGTTTTTTGATGATGAAGCAGTCGTGCTCATTATTCGCGTCTTCAGCCTGCTGTTTCCGCTTTACTGTTGCGGGTTCCTCTCTCATACTCTTTTGACGAGGGAACTGCAGTTCAAAAAGATATCATTTCTGGAAACGCTCGAAACGGCGGTTTCCGCTCTGACGGCAATAACACTTGCATTTGCCGGAATGGGGTACTGGAGCATGGTGACCGCGACGGTCACAGCTGCTGCCGTGCAAGCCCTCGCGTTGAATCTCAGCCGGCGGGTTCCGTTTCGGATGCGTCTGAACCGGGAGTCTGTGCAGTATATGATGGGCTTCGGACTGCCATTTGCCGGGGCCGGCTTCCTGACGTTCGCGATGTTTCAGACCGACAAATTCATTGTCGGGACGAGCACGGGGGCGACATCGCTCGGATACTACGTTCTGGCATTCAACTGGGGAACGGTCATCAGCACGGCCGTTACCGGCGTGCTGCATAATATTCTCTTTGCGACCCTTTCACGCATTCAGGACGACAAGGAACGGGTCAAGAGCGCATTTTTCAAAGTCTTCGAGTATGCCTTTCTCGTTGCCCTGCTTGCGAATATGACATTGTTCGTTATTGCGGACGATTTTCTGTATGTCATCCTCGGCCGCATGACGGACAAGTGGATGCCGGCATTGGGGGCCCTGCGCATATTCTGTTTCTACGGCCTGTTCCGAGTCCTTGCGGAGATGCTTCGAGTCTTGCCGATGGTTCAAGGGAAAACACAGGTCCTGCTGCGCATCAACTTCTGGACGGCCCTCGTTCAGATGGTCCTGATCTATCCATCGCTTCATCTCTTGGGGCTTGAAGGGGCTGCCGCTGCGGTCGCCCTGGCCAGTGTGCTGCCCATGTTCGCATTTGCGCGATACCTCAACCGTGAAATGCAGATGACGTGGACTGAACTGGCAGTTCCCCTGAAAGCCCTCTGTTGCGCCGTTGTCGTCGCTGCCGTTGTATACTTTGTTCATGCGGGACGCACACCGGGGCTTCTCCTCATGATTGAAAAAGCGGCATTTTCGGTAGCCGGGTTTGTCCTGTTGCACGGCCTCCTGTCAGGGTGGCAGGTGTATAAAGGAGCAGCGCGGCTTGTGCGGGAGATTCGGACTCCGGCGCGCGGGGTGGCAGGGCACGGGGGGGAATGATGGCCGGGGGATTGATTACGGAATTAGCTGTCAAAATCCGCAAACGGGAAACACCTTTTTACGACTGGATTTATTGCACCGCAAAGAAAGTCCATACCATGAATATGCCGGTCATTCCCTTTGTGCATTCGTTTCTGCGTGTTGAGCGTTCCATAAGGCAGTCTGCGTGGCACGGCATGAAGCAGTTTTTCTATTTTGAACCGATATTCAGGACCATGTGTGTGTCGTGCGGGAAGAACCTGAAGATTTACAACGGAATCCCGATGGTCATGGGAAATTTACGGATTATCATCGGCGACAATGTAACGATGCACGGGGCCGCGACGTTTACAGGGGCCAAGGTCTTTGATGTGCCGACTCTCCGTATCGGCAACAATACCTATCTCGGATATGGCGTGGGGATCAGGGTCGGTTGCGATGTCACCATCGGCAATAATGTCCTTATTGCCCACGGCGTCAGCATCATGAGCTATGATGGCCATCCCCTGGATGCGGCAGCCCGTATTGCCAACATGCCGGCCCCGCCCGAGAGCAGCCGGCCGATCATCATCGAAGATGACGTCTGGATTACCGGAGCCTGCATAATTTTGAAAGGGGTCCGAATCGGCAAAGGTGCCGTTGTTGCAAGCGGTACCGTTGTAATCAAAGACGTGCCGCCCTACGCGGTTGTGGCCGGCAATCCGGCCCGTATCATCAAACAGCTGGCTGTCCCTGAGGGGGCCTCAGGGAGCGATTCTCATACCGGAAAGGGCGCATGAGCAAGACGATACTCGTTACCGGATCTGCCGGGTTCATCGGCTCCGCCCTCTGCAGGCAGCTGCTGGAGCGGGGAGACAGTGTTGTCGGCATCGACAACCTGAATGACTACTATGATGTCACCTTGAAGGAAGCGCGGCTGTCCGGCCTTCTCAGCCATGCCGGCTTTACCTTTCTTAAACTTGATATATCGGACAGGGCAGGTATAGAGAAACTCTTCGGCAGTCATCCGATAGATGCCGTGATGAATCTTGCGGCACAGGCCGGGGTGAGATATTCCCTTGTGAATCCATATTCATATGTCGAGAGCAACATTGTCGGGTTCATGAATATCCTTGAAGGCTGCAGACACTCAGGCATAAAACATTTGGTGTATGCATCTTCCAGTTCGGTATACGGCGCAAATACCCATATGCCGTTTTCGACCCATGACAATGTCGACCATCCGGTGTCGCTGTATGCCGCCTCGAAAAAGGCGAATGAACTGATGGCTCACACGTATTCTCATCTGTTCGGGCTTCCGACTACGGGGCTCCGGTTCTTCACCGTCTATGGACCGTGGGGCAGGCCCGATATGGCACTCTTTCTTTTTACGAAGGCGATCCTTGAAGGCCGTCCGATCGAGGTCTTCAATTACGGAAAGATGCGCCGTGACTTCACCTATATTGACGACATCGTCGAAGGCATCATCCGCGTGATCGATCGTATCCCGACCCCGAATCCGGATTGGAACAGCGAGGCCCCCGACGCCGCAACAAGCACGGCCCCGTATCGCATTTACAATATCGGCAATAGCACGCCGATCGAACTTATGCGGTATATCGAAGTACTCGAAGATTGCCTCGGCAGGAAGGCGAACAAGAATCTGCTGCCGATACAGCCCGGCGATGTTCCCGCAACATACGCCGATGTGGATGACCTAGTCCGGGATGTCGGATTCAGGCCTTCCACGACCATTGAAGACGGCATCAAGGCGTTTGCCGACTGGTATCTGAACTATTACCGAAGCTGATCCCTTTGGTCGTTTAGGACAGAACCGACTGTTCCGGTCCACCCTGCGAAGCCACCAAGAAGAAATATGAGTGATTATTCAGTCGCAATGATTGAAGCCCGTGGCGGGCTCGATACGCTCAGGCCGATCTGGGCGGACCTGGAGGAGGATAACAGCTCTTTTTTCCTGTCATGGGGTTGGCTGGAGACGTGGTTAGCGACGCTCCCTGAATATATCGGCATCAAAGCAGCACTCGTCAAGAACTCCGGTTCGCCCATCGCGGCTTTTTTCCTGGGCTCGGGAAGGCTGACCCGCGCTCATTGTATTCCGACGAACGCCCTTTCGATGAACAGCACGGTCTGTCCTTCTTGCGACTGCCTCTGTATGGAAGATAATGGAATTCTTATCCGAAGGGGCACCGTCATGGAGTGCGAGCGTATCCTTGATCAGCTTTCGACAGACTGGGATGAGATAATCTGTTCCGGAATTGCGACTGAGAGCAGCAGCGGCCACTTTATAGCGCATCCTATGCGAAAATACCGTGTTGTTATCGAGGATGAGCGCGCGGCTCATTATGTCGATCTGTCGAAAGTGAGGACTGTGCAGGGTGATTATCTGTCGCTTCTCGGCAAGAGCACGCGAAAGAACCTGAAGGAATCGATGAAATATCTCGAGGCCAGGGGAGCTATCCACCTTGCAACGGCGACAGACCGCGATGATGCTCACCGATTCTTTGACAAACTGGTCGAGTTGCATCAGTCAGAATGGGAGCGTAGAGGGGAGGACGGGTCTTACTCTCATCCCTATATGATCAAATTTCACCGGCAACTTATTGACCGACGTTTCAAGTATGGAGAGGTACAGTTGCTTCAGTTGTCGCTTGCCGGTGAAGCAATCGGGTATCTCTACAATTTCGTATACAAAAATCGAGTTTTCTTTTACTCATGCGGCTTCAAATACGATCAAACGAACAATCGGTATCGCCCTGGCCTCATTGCGCATAAGGCAGCGATTGAGATGAACGCGGCCGAAGGTCGCGATGTATACGATTTTCTCGGCGGGCATCGTTATGCTGCAAATCTGTCGACAGACAGCAGAAGAATGGTCTGGGCCAGAATCGTGAAACCGAGGTCGTCGAAATTCCTAGTCGAAAAGACATTGCGGGCCGTGCGTCGTTACTATCTCTATGCCGGGAAGAAGGTAAGAACACAGTGA
>DATHDH010000260.1:0-3222 GCA_035319145.1 Dissulfurispiraceae bacterium
CTTCATCGGTTATCGCATATTCCTTCATCTTGTTGCGGATGGTCCTGACGCTCAACCCCAGCTGTTCAGCAGTATGCGTCCGGTTCCCGCCGGTTTCATGCAAGGTACGGATAATCATGTCCCGCTCCATGTCACGCATCGTCCCCGCGGCGGCTGCCCGCGGTGCGGTTGAATCAGACGAGGAGTGAGCATGCGGAATATGGCCGGCTGCAGGCGGCTGCAGCTCGTTCATGCCCGAAACGACTGCAGTACGATAAACAAAGTTCTCAAGTTCCCGGACATTACCCTCCCAGGGCTGACGAACAAGGTAATCACAGAGCTGAGCAGAGAAGGCAAACGGCCTCCCCATTTTCTGCGACAGGCGCTGCAGGAAAAAGTTTGCCAGCGGAAGGATATCCTCCCGTCGCTCCCGAAGCGGCGGTATGGAGATCGGAAACACATTCAGGCGGTAATACAAATCTTCGCGGAAACGGCCCTGTTTGACATCGGCAAAGAGATCTCGATTCGTGGTGGAGATAACGCGGACATCTAGCTGAATCGGCGCTTTACCGCCGACGCGATCGATTTCTCGCTCCTGCAGCGCCCGCAGAAGCTTTGCCTGCAACAGCGGCGCCATTTCGCTGACTTCGTCGAGCAGAAGGGTTCCGCTGTTCGCAAGCTCAAATTTGCCGATCCGCTTCTCGACAGCACCGGTAAATGCACCTTTTTCATGGCCGAACAGCTCAGACTCGAGAAGATGTTCCGATATAGCAGCACAATTAACTGCGACAAATGGCCTATTAGCCCGCGTACTGTAGCGGTGAATAGCCTTTGCGACGACCTCTTTTCCGGTGCCGCTTTCCCCGCTCAGCAGAACAGTGATGTCGCTCTTGGCGACCTCTCGGGCAAGAGCGAGAATGGACTGCATGACTGGCGAACCGGCAACGATATCCGGCTCCTCGGGCGGCATGATGCGTTCAATCGTTGCGCAAAGGGCGTCGAATGAAAAAGGTTTCATGATGTAGTCGGTGGCACCGAGCTTCATGGCCTCGACGGCGTTCTGAACGGTCCCGAATCCGGTAATTACGATGACCGGAACGAAAATCCCGCGCGAGCGTATCTCCTGAAGAAACTCGATGCCGCTCATCTTCGGCATCTTCATATCGGTGATGATCAGGGTAAAGTCGCGCGGGCTGACCTTCGCGAGTGCTTCAACAGGGTTATGAAACACGGTCGGAAGAAACCCCACCCTCTTCAGCGATTCCTCAAGCGCGACCGCCATATCGATTTCGTCATCTACAATGAGTACGGTTTTCGTCATGTGCCCGCTTCCTTCGGGACCGGCAAGGTAATCGTGAAGGTAGTACCTTTGCCCGGCGCGCTCTTAACCCGAATCTGTCCGTGATGAGCCTGTATAATACTGGCTGTGATCGACATCCCAAGCCCCGTTCCCCTGTCTTTGGTCGAGAAGAACGGCTCGAACAGGCGGGCAGCCGTAACGGCATCCATGCCTGAACCGGTATCCTGCAGCGACACCTCGGCAACGGAGTCTGAGCAATTCACCCCTATGGATATTCTACCGCCGTCCGGCATTGCCTGGAAAGAATTCAACGCCATGTTGATGAATGCCTGCCGGAGCAATCCTCGGTCGGCCGACAGCATGCAGTCGGAAGAAATCTCCGCCCGGAATTCCACGCCACTGCCGCGGAATATGCTGCCGAAATCCTCTACGAGCTCGCGCGCAATCTCACCGAGTGAAACATCCGCCGGCACGGGACGGACTCCCCTGGAAAAGCGGAGCATATTGTCGAGAGTATTTACGAGATGGCGAACAGAGTTTGAAATCCGCCGCGCGTACTCCGATGATTGGCTCCCTTCAAGGTCCTTGCTGAGCAAACTCGCGAAAAGCTCGATGCTTCCGAGCGGATTTCTGATCTCGTGAGCTATTTTCGTGACCAGTTCTCCCATGGCGGTAAGGCGCTGATTCCGCTCATTCTCGACCTCAAGCTCTTTTAACCGCGATATATCCTGAAAAAAGAGGACGCTTCCGCTCCGCGAGCCCTGCTGATTGTGAACGCCCGCACGTGATATGATGGCAGGGAATCGTCGCCCATCGGCGCGCAGGACATCGTCGTCGGAAAAGACGGCCGGGATCTCTCGGGTACCTATCACTGCTGAGGCCGACACGCCGAGCATCTCTTCCGCAGCCCTGTTTAATAATTGAACCGTGCCGTCGGCGTCGTAAAAGACGACTCCTACTTCTATACTATCGAGAATGCTGTTCAGAAGCTGCTTCTTCTGATCAACCTCTTCGGTCAACAGGCGAACCTTATCCTCCAGGGTCCGATAATACGTGAGAACCGCCGATGATGCGGAGTTGAACTGTTCTATCGCCTGCCCAAGCAGTGCGACATCTTTTTTATCGTCGCTCATATTCCATCATCTGCTGAGATACACTTGTGCGGCATCGCCGAGTTCTCCGCCGGCAGCAGCAGCCTTTTGGAGATATTCGCTGTTTTTCGCCAGTTTGCCGTATTGATAAAATGCCCACTGCAGCAGCTTCGAATCTTTTATGTCCGCGTCAATGGCCTTCTTGTAATAGCGTTCGGCCTTCTGCTTCTGCCCGCTCAGGTAGTAGACGTCGGCAACCTTCAGCATTGCATCGGCATCGCCCGAATCTGCAGCCGCGCCAAAATGTTTGAGTGCCGCACTCCGATCCCCGTTTTTCCAGTAAAGATCACCCAGACGTGCTTCAATTCTCGGCGATTTACCGCCTTTAACAGCCTGCGCATAAAGCGAAATGGCAGCCTTTGCATCGCCTTTCTTCTCCGCAATTTCACCGAGCAATGCCATGGCGGCAGAAGAATGTTTTTTGCCCGCGGCCAGCGGCTGCAACAATGCCTTTGCATCATCGAGCTTACCCTCATCCACGTACATTCCCGCAAGGGCAAGCGAGGCCTCGCCGGCAGATGACCCCTTCACTGCTTTCAGCAGCAGGCTCCGTCCTTCCAGCTTCTTGCCACTGCTGATGAGAAGCTCTGCCGCCTCAGCAAGGACAGGGCTTTCCGAATTCAAATAAATGGCATAGTTCTGTATCAGCTGCAGCATATTTTCCGGTTTTGCGCTCAGTATTTTCTTAAGCCGCCTCTCGATTTCGATGCTTTTCAGGGCCTTGTCCCGCAGCTGCGCCGTCTGCTTCAACACATTCTCGAAATCGCCTTTCTGATCGTACATCGCTATAAT
>DATHDH010000261.1:0-14492 GCA_035319145.1 Dissulfurispiraceae bacterium
ACAACCATACACCTCGGCGAACAGCTCATTCTCGGCCCCCGCGGTGAATCCACCACGCTCAGAAAATTGCCGAAGGAAGGCATCCAGAGCTGGTGGGATATCGATCTGCTCTTCCAGATGTAGAAAATAGCTCATACCTTACCTGCTCTGCGGAATACAGATCACGTCTGAAAGAGGACTATCAGGACAACGCCGCTCACCATGAGACATGTGCCCAGCAGGCGGGTGCGCATGCCGCCTTCATGAAAAAACCAGCAGCCATAGACTACTCCAATAATAAGACTGAGGCGCTTTACCGAAATGAGGCAGGCGACCTGTGTCAGGCTTATGCCGATCATATGAGCACAGACCATGACACCGTAAAGGAGTCCGGCAAACAGGATTGCGATGGGCACCCTCCCGGCAAGGCAGTCCCGTATCTCGCCCCCGCTTTTCACAAAAGCAATCGGGGCAAAAACAGCCGTAAGCGCCAGATAGTAGACTGCACCGAAAAAAAGCGGCGACGATGACTCCACTGCCTGCTTGCCGAGGGTCGAGGTAACGCTGTATATCAGCGCAACGGCAATCATGTACATCGAGCCGCGTTCCCGGACGATGGCCTTCACGGGCCCGAACCATCCCGAACCCCTTTCACCCGCGTTCAGGCAGTAGCCCCCCGCTGCCACGAGGATTACACCAACTGCAGCAACGGGAGTGATGCTTTCGCCGAGCACCAGTACGGGAATAACAAGCAGAAAGACCGGCGTAAGCGAAAGAAACGGCAGGGTGAGGCTCAGCGGCGACAGCTTGAGCGCCTTCACATAAAAGAGCACGGCAACAATCTCAAGCGGTATCGAAAGTCCGACAGCCGTATAAAATGCCGGCTTTATCTGAGGCACGGGCGAAACCATGAGGACAGGCACCAGAACCGGGACGGTTGCGACGAGTCTGAGCCAGGCTATCGCGTATTCGCTTCGCCCCGACAGCGCCTTTTTGGTAAGCGCGTCACTGGTCGCCAGCGTAAGGGCAGCCGTCAGGGCATAAAGGATCCAGAGATTGTCCACTCGTCATTCTACCCTGTCGGCCGCGCAGGGCGCTCATCAGCCTTTTTCATAGGGTCTGTTGTATAATTCTGTTGTATAATAGTGATTCAATTATGTCTACGGAGGCAGAGCCATGGTGAAGATTTACTATGACAAGGATGCGAATCTCGATATCCTGAAGAACAAAAAAATTGTGGTGATGGGGTACGGCAGCCAAGGTCATGCACATGCCAACAATCTTAAAGAAAGCGGGATGGACGTCACGATCGGCGTGCGGAAAGGCCCGAGCTGGGACAAGGCATCCGCTGCCGGTTTTTCAGTAATGACGCCTTCGGATGCGGCGGGAATTGCCGATGTTATTATGATTCTCCTGCCCGATGAATTGCAGGGCGATGTCTATCGCGCCGAAATAGCTCCGAACCTCAAAAAAGGCGCGTTCCTGATGTTTGCGCACGGCTTCAATATCCATTTCGGCCAGATCGTCCCGCGGCCCGATATCAATGTCCTCATGGTGGCCCCGAAAGGCCCCGGACACCTTGTCCGTTCCGAATATACGAAGGGGAGCGGAGTACCCTGCCTCATAGCAATCCATCAGGATCCTTCCGGCAACACGAAAGAACTCGCACTTGCATATGCCTCTTCAATCGGCGGCGGTCGCGCCGGTATCATAGAAACGACATTCAAGGAAGAGACCGAAACCGATCTCTTCGGCGAGCAGGCGGTGCTGTGCGGCGGCGTTACCGCGCTCATTCAGGCAGGATATGAAACGCTCGTCGAGGCGGGTTATGCGCCCGAAATGGCATATTTCGAATGCCTGCACGAAGTCAAGCTGATTGTTGATCTGATTTATGAGGGCGGCATATCGAACATGCGCTATTCGATCAGCAACACCGCCCAGTACGGCGACCTCACCAGAGGTCCGCGCGTCATCACGGCGGATACCAAAAAAGAAATGAAAAAGATCCTGACCGAAATCCAGGACGGCAAATTCGCAAGGGAATGGCTGAGCGAGTGCAAGGTGAATAAGCCGGTCTTCAATGCCCTTACCAGAAAGGGCGAGGAGCACCAGATCGAGGAGGTCGGCGGCCGTCTTCGTGCCATGATGCCATGGCTCAAGAAAGGCAAGCTCGTCGACAAATCGAAGGCATAAAAAGGTTGTTCGTAGTCACCCGGATGCAGGAGGCGGCTGAGCCGGCTCCTGCTCTGTTTTTAGAAAGGAAATTCTCGCAAAGGAGGCGTCGTGCGGCTTGCGTCTGAAGGCTATCCGTTTATTGCGGGATTTGCTGCTCTGAGCATTGCGGCCTTTCTGTTCGGCAACGTCTGGCTGGCCATCCTGCCGCTTCTTCTCACCGGCTTTATGCTCTGGTTCTTCCGTGACCCCGAGCGCAGAGCGCCCGAGGGAAATTCCCTCTTCGTTGCGCCTGCTGACGGCAGGGTGATCGTCGTGCAGTCGATCCGCGAAGACCGTTACCTGCATGCGGATGCAATCATGATCAGCATCTTCATGTCTCCCCTCGATGTCCATGTAAACCGTGCGCCATGCGACGGCACCGTCGAAGCCGTGGAACACACGGCGGGCAAATTCCTGAAGGCGTTTGAACCCGAAGCAGCCTTGGAAAATGAGCGCATTGCGATGGTACTTGCAACGCCGATGGGAAGAATCGTCGTGACACAGGTTGCAGGCGCCGTAGCCCGCCGCTGCGTCTGCCGCGCACAGACAGGGCAGCAGCTTCGTAAAGGCGAACGGTACGGTATCATCAAGTTCAGCTCGCGGGTCGACGTCTATCTGCCTGTCGACTGCAAAGTCGCCGTCAGCCTCGGTCAATCAGTCGTTGCGGGAGAAACGATACTTGCCAAGCGAGACGAATAACCTCCACCAAGACCAGTTATCTCGTAGGGGGGAGCGGGAGAGCGGCTTTATTCGCGATAAGGAGCTGCCTCTCTCTCAGAGGGCCTGACCCTCAAACGTATTGCACTGACTTACTTGCCCAGCATCATAGCCCTTCCGGAACCATCGCATGCGCTGCTCGGAGCTGCCGTGCGTAAACGAGTCGGGAACCACGTAACCCCTCGCCTGCTTCTGCAGCCGATCATCGCCGACCGCGCTGGCCGCGCCCAGCGCCTCCTCAAAATCGCCGGGTTCGACAATCTTCTTCATGCGATCGGCCTGCTGTGCCCAAATACCTGCAAAACAATCAGCTTGCAGTTCGAGCCGGACCGACAAGCGGTTGTATTCGCTCTGGCTGATGCGGCCCTGCATGGTGTGAACGCGATCCGTGATGCCGAGTAATTTCTGCACATGATGGCCGATTTCATGGGCTATGACGTACGCCTGAGCGAAATCGCCGGGGGCCTTGAAACGCCGCTGCAGTTCATCATAGAACTGAAGATCGATGTACACCTTCTCGTCCTGCGGACAATAAAACGGCCCCATCGCCGATTCTGCAAACCCGCACGCAGACTGGACGGCGCCGCTGTATAGCACGAGTTTCGGCTCACGGTAGGTCTTGCCGCTCCGGCGGAAAATATCCTTCCAGACATCCTCGGTGTCGGCAAGGACAACAGAGACAAACTCAGCCATCTTGTCGTGCGCCGGAGGCTTCGAGGCAGGTGCCTGAACCTGATTCTGCGGCATCTGCGTAAGAAGGGCCGTCGGATCTACTCCCAGAAACAGCGCGGCCAACACAATGATGAGGGTCCCGATGCCGCCTCCCAGCGCTCCCCGCGAAATCGGCATCCCCCGGCGGTCCTCAACATTGTCACTTCGCCGCTCATCCTCCCATTTCATGGCAGACCTCCCCTTGCACAAATCTCATATCCATAGATTCCGTGCATCCATTATACACAGACTCGTCACAACTTGCTCATGTCAGCTGGGAAAAGACCGATGTTGCTATTTGGCAGCGTATCGGGCAAAAATAGTGATGCTTCGATGAAGAGGCCGGAGGGCTCTCTTCACGGATGTATAAAATGCAGCTGAAGGGATACGGAGCGCGATAGATCATGAGATTCCGTCAGAAGAAGGGAAAATTTCAGGATACCGCCCGCAAGGGTATCTATGTGCTGCCGAATTCGCTGACGCTCTGCGGCATGTTCTGCGGCTTTTTTGCTATCATCCAGGCGGTCGACGGCAACTATCTGCTCGCTGCATGGGCCATTGTTGTGGCGAACATATTCGACGGCCTCGACGGCTGGATCGCCCGACTGACTCACACCACATCGCGTTTCGGCGTTGAGCTCGACTCGCTCTCCGATCTGGTCGCCTTCGGTGTCGCGCCGGCCGTTATGGTTTACAAGTGGTCCTTGCAACCGTTCGGGCGCCTTGGATGGGCGGCGGCATTTCTTTTTGCCGCGTGCGGAGCGCTTCGCCTTGCCCGTTTCAACATCCAGACCGGCACCTCGACATCAAAGGCCTTCAAAGGGCTCCCGATTCCTGCCGCGGCTACGGTTCTTGCTTCAACGGTGATTTTTTATTATGAATTCTGGTCGGGGCTTCCACCGAAGGACTTCATCTTTCCGGTCATCACTATCGTGACATCTCTCTTCATGGTGAGCACCCTGAAGTTCCATGGCCTCAAGGAGATCGATTTCCGCGAGAAGAAACCGTTCTGGCTGCTGATCATTTTCGTCATCGTCCTTTTTTTCCTGTTGCTCCAGCCGCAGATTGCCATCTTTGTTTTTGCCGTGATTTACGTGAGTGTCGGAGTCCTCGAAAATATTTACCTGCTCCTGACGAGGCGTCGCAGACAGCAGGAAGCAACCACCGCTGTTCCGGCACCGCCGGCCTTGCCATCGGAGGGTCATGATGAAAACCGTTAAAATATTCGACACGACATTGCGCGACGGCGAACAGTCGCCTGGTGCGTCCATGAATGTCGACGAAAAGCTGCAAGTCGCACGGCAGCTCGTCAAGCTCGGCGTCGACATCATCGAGGCCGGGTTCCCCATCGCCTCCCCGGGTGATTTTGAGGCGGTGCATCGCATCGCATCGGAGGTCAGGGGAGCAACCATTGCCGCGCTGGCTCGCGCCAGAGAACAGGACATCGAACGGGCGGCAGCCGCGGTGAAACCTGCCGAGTCGGGCCGCATTCATACTTTCATCGCAACATCCGACATCCACCTGCAGCACAAACTTCGCATGAGCCGCGACGAGGTGCTTGATGCGGCGGTTAAGGCGGTGAGACATGCACGCAACTTCACCGACGACGTCGAATTTTCGGCTGAAGATGCGACGAGATCGGACCGGGACTACCTCTGCCATGTCACCGAAGCCGCGATCACGGCCGGCGCCGCAACCATCAACATCCCAGATACGGTAGGGTACACCGTTCCCCAGGAGTTCGAGGAACTGATCGCGTATTTGTTCAACAGGGTTCCGAATATCGACAAGGCTGCGATATCGGTTCACTGCCATAATGATCTCGGCCTCGCGGTTGCCAACAGTCTCGCAGCCATCCTCAAGGGAGCGGGGCAGGTCGAATGCACGATTAACGGCATCGGCGAACGCGCCGGCAACGCCTCTCTTGAAGAGATTGTCATGGCGCTGAAGACCCGCCCGAAATTCTTTCATGCCGACACGCGCATCGTCACCCCGGAGATATACAAAACGAGCCGCCTCGTCTCGAAAATTACCGGCATGGTCGTGCAGCCGAACAAGGCTATCGTGGGGGCGAATGCATTCGCGCACGAGGCAGGCATCCATCAGGACGGCTTCCTGAAAGAACGCTCCACTTACGAAATTATGGAACCAGAAGTGGTCGGCATCCCGCAGTCCAAGCTTGTCCTCGGCAAGCATTCGGGCCGCCACGCGTTCAAGGCCCGGCTGCTGGAGCTCGGCTATGATCTGATGGATGATGAACTGAACCGCGCCTTCGATAAGTTCAAGAAGCTCTGCGACCAGAAAAAATATATCTTCGATGAAGACATCGAAACACTGGTATCCGAACAGGTCTCCAAAGTTCCCGAGATATACAGTCTCGTATCGTTGTCGATTATGAGCGGAACGCAGACAAAGCCGACCGCGGCAGTCACCATGAAGTTAGCCGACCGGCAGGTTGAGCTGACCAAGCACGGCGACGGTCCCGTTGACGCGGTGTACCGGGCCATCGCGTCAATAACCAAGACGAAGAGCAAGCTTCTGAAATTCGATGTAAAGAGCATCACCGGCGGTACCGATGCGCTCGGTGAAGTAGTCGTCGCCCTCGAAGAGGACGGCAGGACGCTGCGCGGTCAAGGTGCCGACACGGACATCATCGTTGCCGCAGCCAAGGCGTATATCAACGCCCTGAACAAAATAGCCCTACGCCGGAAAGATCGGCGACCGGGATTTGACGGCCTCTAACCTGATTTATTCATAAAATCGGGAGATGCGACGGCTGCTTTATTCCTATGCCTTCCTCTGCTGCTCAAGGACTGATCAACTCGCCAGAGAACGGACATTCCGCCCCGGCCGTGAACAATGTAGGCTAAGGATCAGGACACTATCCCACGATAACGAGATAATAAAAAGAGAGGCGCAACAGGGGGAAGAATGATCTGGCATTATCGCGAAGGCGGACGCAGCATCGGTCCGCTCACAGAAGAGGAGTTTCAGCAGCTTGTGGCGGATGGTGTCATCACCTCTGAAACTCAGGTCTGGAATGATGGTGCGGGCATTTGGCGGCCATATGGATCCATCGCCGGCAGTGACGCTCCACATATGCCTCACCTCCAGCCTTCGGGAGCCCCCGGCGCAGAAACCGATTCTGTATCGGCCCCTCTCCTCTCCGTCGGACCTGCCCGGCATGCCTTTTCCTTCAGCGGATCGGGCAGCGAATATTTCCGCATCTGGATAGTGAACCTGCTTCTTACGATAGTGACGCTCGGAATTTACTCGGCATGGGCGAAGGTCCGCCGCAGTCAATATTTCTACCGACACATGAGCATGGGGGGGGCGAGCTTCGACTATCACGGCAAGCCGCTCGCCATTCTGAAAGGACGCATCATCGCGGCAGTTCTGGCTATCGGACTGCAGTATTCTCCGCAGGTGAGCATGACTGCCTACTCTGTCATCCTGGTCGTAGTGCTGCTCATTTTCCCTTTCTTGCTCACCCGATCATTTGCATTTCGCCTGCACAACAGCAGCTGGCGGAGCATTCGTTTTCGCTTTCACGGCATGGCGAAGGACGCCGCCAAAACCCTGTACGGGTACGGGTTGCTCGCCGCGGCCACATTTGGACTCTGCTACCCTGCTTTGTATCACAGGCTCCGTGCATTCGGCTTCAACAACGCCTCCTTCGGAAAGACCGCCTTTCGCCTCGGCATTGGTGCCGGCCCGGTTTTCGGCGTATTTGTCAAAACCGTATTCCTCATGCTCGGCACCGGGCTTGCGGGAGCCTTTCTTGTCGTTGTCGGGGTTGCCGGCATTGCGGTATTTACCGGGGCGCATACAAAGTACGCCTTTATCGCGCCCGTTCTCGGTTTCGCGCTCTATTTCTTCGTCCTGCTCATTGTGTATCCGTTCTTTCAGGCCTCCATGACAAACCTCCTCTGGGGAAACCTCAGACTCGGCTCGGGCAGATTCGAATCAATCCAGACAACTCGCGGGCTGGCGGCGATCTGGGCGAAAAACGCGCTCCTGACGCTCTTCACGCTCGGCCTCTACTGGCCGTGGGCCGCCGTCAATCTTGCCCGCTACCGGGCACAGACACTTGCATTCGCCACCCCTATGGGCGTTGATCATTTTACCGCCGATGCCGAATCGGATATGTCCGCTGCCGGAGAGGAGGTCACCGACGTTCTCAATTTCGACATCTCCTTCTGAGAAGAGCCCGGCTGATTTCCGAGGCCTCTACTTCGACGGCAGGAGCAGCCGCGCCCTTGATATCTCTATCCGCTTTGATAAGGGAATGCTCTCCGTAAACGGCCGAGGCCTGTCGCGTGCCGCCGCGTTGGCCGATCTCGAGATTTCCGAGCCGCTCGACGGGGCGCCGAGAACGCTCAGGTTCAGCGACGGCGCATCGTGCGAACTTCAGGATACACCAGCGCTTGCGGCCCATCTTGCTGCATCCGGGCACGCTGAGTCGCTGGTAGTGCGCACCCAGCGGCGCTGGCACCTGGTGGCCGCGGCTTTCGCGGCCCTGGCAATAATCCTCTTTGCCGGATACCGATGGGTGCTTCCCCTTGCTGCAGAAAAGCTTGCCTTCAGGATGCCGCACGCGGTACTCGAACGCATCAGCTCACAGGCCATCGCCGGGGTCGAGGGGAAATGGATTTTCCCGTCTCAATTACCTGAAAATCGTCAGGAAAAGTTGCGGAAACACTTCGCGTCGCTCGCGCTGCCGCCGCACGATGGGGTCACAACGCGTGTCGAGTTTCGCAGCGGAGGGATGCTCGGCCCGAATGCCTTTGCGCTGCCGGACGGCACTATTATTTTTTTCGACGAGCTCGTCAAGCTCGCAGAGAATGATGACGAACTGGTTGCAGTTTTCGCCCACGAAGCAGGCCATGCAGCGCACCGACACGGTCTGCGCCAAATCATACAGCAGTCGGTCGTCGCCCTTGTGCTTGCAGCGTATATCGGAGACGTCAGTACGCTCGGGGGCGCAGTAAGCGGATGGCTGCTTGAAGCGAAGTATTCGCGCGATTTCGAACGCGATGCGGATCGCTACGCGGCTCAAGCATTGAAGATGAATAACCTTTCCCCGCTTCTGCTCGGCGAATTCCTCATGAAGCTGGAGCAGGCCCATCTGAGACAAAAAGGCGGCACGGGCGGGAACATCACCAATTACCTTTCAACGCATCCTCCAACCGAGGAGAGAATGAAGGCCATGCAGGACCTCGCGACACAGTAATTCATCAATTGCCGCACATAATGTGATTTACGGTTCTATCAGCACCACCTGCAGGTCCATAACATTGGTGCCGGTCGGGCCGGTAACAACAAGGTCATCAAGGCGTTTGAAGAAATGATACGAATCGTTATCAGCCAGATATGCGGACGCATCGAGTCCCGCGGCAGCCGCACGCCTAACCGTAGAGCCGTCCGCCACCGCCCCTGCCGCATCCGTCGGACCGTCCGTCCCGTCGGTGCCCGCCGAGAGAAATGTTATGCCTGCACCTCCGGCGAGTTCCTGAGCAACAACGAGAGCCATTTCCGTGTTGCGGCCGCCCAAGCCGTTCCCCCGAACCTTGACCGTCGTCTCTCCTCCGGCAATAATGCACCGCCTTCTGCCGTGAGCATCAATCATGTCTCTCTGAGACGCACGCGCCGTCTGCACGAGATGTCTCCCGAGAACAGAAGCTTCGCCTTCGAATTCGGTTCCTAAAATAACGGAATCAAATCCGAGGGCCTCGGCACGCGCCCGAGCCGCTTCGGCGGCAAGACGGTTGCTTCCGACAATGATATTCTCGACACGCCGGAATATCGGGCTGCCGGCCTTCGGCGTTTCCGCATAAAAACCGAATACGCCTTCATTCAGCACATGCAAGACCGTCTTCGGCAGATTGCTTTCAAGCCCATACCGGCGAACGACTTCGAGGGCCGTGCTGAACGTCGAACTATCGGGGGCCGTCGGTCCCGATGCGATGACATCCAAGGCGTCGCCAACGACATCGGAAAGTATAAGAGCAACCACCTTGGCCGGAAATGCGAGCTCTGCTAGACGGCCGCCCTTGACCCGTGAAAGATGCTTGCGCACGGCGTTGAGTTCCTGAATCGTAGCCCCTGCCTTCAGCAGCATACGCGTCACGCGCTGCTTTTCTTCGAGAGAGACAATCTCGTGGGGTGCCACGAGCAGTGCGGACGCCCCGCCCGAAAGCAGGCAGAGAACCATCGTATTTTCATCCACGGTATTCAGGAGCCCCATAATCTGGCGCGTCGCCGAGAGACCGCTTTCATCGGGCACCGGGTGACCTGCTTCATGGATCTCTACGGATGCAGGCAGAATCCCCGCTTCGGCATGATCATATTTCGTCAGCACGATGCCGTGGCCGATCTCATCGCCGATCATATCCGCTGCAGCACGCATCATCGGGAATGCCGCCTTCCCGACGGCCAAGACAAATAACCTAGTACACTTCTCCTGTCTGTAAGCATCGGCGCTTCGCAGAATATGCGCCTTGACGGCATCATACGGATTCACGGCCGCAAGCCCCGCCCGGAATATGTCGACTGCGATGTCTTTCACTGGTTCACCTCGCTCCTCCCTAATTCTACCGCATGAAGAGCGCATGCTCCAGCGGCCATATTTTTGACAAGGCGCTCGACTTGCGCAATAATAAGAAACCGTGCGGAAAAAGATTGCCATTACAATCGGAGACCCGGCAGGGATAGGCCCTGAAGTCGTACTCAAGGCGCTTGCGGCACCGCAGGTGCGAGATGTCTGCCGTCCGCTCATCGTCGGAGACAGGCCGGTAATCGAGCGGGCCAACGAGCATCTCGGCGTCAACCTCGACCTCGGGGCCTTTGATATCCTTTCTCCCGGCGTGATTCACCAGAAAGATTTTGCGTGCGGCACAGCAACTCCGGCCGGAGGGCATGCAGCAGTCAGCTCCATAAAAAAAGCCGTCGAACTTGCGCGGCTGAAGATTGTCGACGCGATCACAACTGCGCCAATTACGAAAGAGACTCTGAAGCTCGCCAGCTATCCGTGGCCAGGGCATACGGAACTTCTTGCCGAACTGACCGGTGCGCGGGACTATGCAATGATGCTTTGCGGCGGGCCGATACGCGTCATCCTCGTGACAATCCACACGGCGCTGAGTGATGTCCCTCGCCTTATCACGCAGGAGCGGGTCTTCGGCACAATCCGCCTTGCGCTTCGCGCATGCGCGATGCTGGGGCTGAAGGATCCGCGCATCGCGGTAGCCGGGCTGAATCCTCATGCGGGGGAATCGGGGCTTTTCGGGATGGAGGAACAGACCGCAATCGAACCAGCAGTCGAGGAAGCTCAGGGGCTTGGGATTCCAGTATCCGGCCCCTACCCGCCGGACACCCTCTTCCACCGCATGTATCAGGGAGAATTCGATATCGCCGTCTGCATGTATCACGACCAGGGGCTTATCCCGCTCAAGATGATTGCATTCGACTCCGGCGTGAATGTTACGGTCGGATTGCCGATCATACGAACCTCTCCGGATCACGGAACCGCATACGACATCGCGTGGAAGGGAATCGCCAACCCTCAGAGCATGATTGAGGCCATTCTTCTCGCCGCTCGCCTGCGCACGCCATGATGCTCTTCGAACCCTTTCAGCTTGGCACCTTGTCATTGCCGAATCGCATCGTCCGCTCTGCGACCTACGAGAAAATGGCCGACGACGACGGATTTGTCACCGAACGCCTCATCGACCTTTACAGAGACTTGACCGAGGGCGGCGTCGGACTGATCGTCACCGGCAATGCCCTTGTCCATACTAGCGGACGATCCGTGCCGCAGCAGATCTGCATACACAATGAGTTCTATAGTGCAGGGTTACGCAACCTGACCGCAGCTGTGCACGAACTAGGTGGGAAGATTGTCGTCCAACTCGTGCATGGAGGACGGCAGAGTTTTCCCTCCATGCTTGCCGGAGCCGCGCCGGTAGCTCCGTCGGCGGTTTATGAACCGACCCTGAAGATCACGCCGCGCGAGTTGCGCCACGAAGAGATCATGCAACTCGCCGATGCCTTCGGCGCTGCCGCCCGGCGAGCTGCAGAGGCAGGCTTCGACGGCGTGCAGATCCATGCGGCTCACGGGTATCTTGTCAATGAATTCCTGTCGCCCCATACCAATCGCCGCAATGATTACTGGGGAGGCGACGAAGAACGCCGTTTCCATTTTGCGGAAGAAGTGCTGCTTGCCATCCGCCGCGAGGCGGGTGATGCCCTGCCAGTCCTTTTCAAGCTGAATGCGAAGGATTTTGTAGAAGGAGGGCTCCAACCTGAAGAGAGCCTTGCAATTGCTCAACGACTTGCCTTTATGGGAGTTACAGCCGTCGAGATCAGCGGCGGGATATATGAATCAGGTCCGGTGACCGTAAAACCTCACATCAAAGGCCCCGAAACCGAGGCCTACTTCCGCGACATGAGCAGATATTTCAAGCAGCATTTGAAAATCCCGGTCATTCTGGTTGGTGGACTCAGAAGCCGCTCGGTCATGGAGGACGTTCTGACGTCAGGCGATGCCGACCTCGTATCACTCTCGCGCCCGATCATCCGTGAGCCGAATCTCCCGAAGCTCATGCGCGGCGGCAAAGAGACGGCGGACTGCATATCATGTAACGCTTGCCTGCGTTTCTTTCGCATCCCGTATACGCATTGCGTCGCCTTGGAGAAGGAACGGAAAAAGACGTCGTAGGGTGCAGAGCTACCCCTTCAAGTCATGCACGTGATGACATTAGCGAATGTGCTCATTAGCGATTGAAACACGCACCAAATGATTATTTATAGGGTAAGTGCGAACTATTGATCCATAATCGGCATCCAACGATGACCCACTCTCGCCATCGTCAACTTCTATAGCGTCAAGCGGTTTTCGTATCCTGCAATAGGTCATAATTCAACGCCGTTTGAGCCTTCGAAAGCGGTCATATTGGTATGCCAATTATCCTTCTTGAATGAGACTGGTGCCATCATCATAGACTTCATCGATTGGGTCCCATACTGACTTCTTCATAATGAAGTAGCTGAAAATGGCCATTATCATCGGAAACACGAGAAATACGATGCCTGGGCCATTATGAGAAACTGTCGGGAGCACTCCGATGCAGACAAAAAGACCGAGAAACCCAAAACAGATAAATGGAAATACCCGCTTATAGAAGTGGGTCGCTTTGGACGATAGTTATTTCATAAGTAATTTTCATATTCATAGGGCTATTCAATAATGCCTCACCGTTTTCCTTAACAACGTTCACGTTCATGCCAACTCGTCGGTAAGGATCTGATCAGCAACGTTGTCGACAACCACCGGACTTTCGAAGTAAGTTACTGTCGGTTCGGTCCCGTACTTCTCGCGGACGAATGAGCGCCATGATTCTGTAAACATTGATTCCGCCTCCGCCTTCGACCTCCACAAGTAGACACCACCAACTGTTAACCCGTCTTGAGAGCGCAGATAGATCTTCCGAAACAACCCTTGTACGCCTCGATACTTTGGTGCTGTACTCAGAAAAACACTACGAGCTTCCTCATGAGTGATCGGCTTTGACAAAGCAAAAGAAGTAATGGCTGTAATCATATGCACCTCTCATGTTGCTTCTCGTCGGTATTCAGGTTCTAATGAGCCGCTTAGCGAATACAATTGAAGGTAATTGCACTTAAAGTATGCACCATTATAGCAAAAGCGTGGATGCAATGATTCAGGAAGTATGCATCACTGCTGACGGTTCCCTCTGAAAAATAGTCAAAATAATTTCCGAGCAGCTCCGCGACTCCCGAATATCGATAATGCAAATCCGTTCCTTGCACGCGCAATAATCAGTGATGTGGATTTACTCCTGTCACGATGCCCCAATGATGAATCTGGTGATGCTCTCCGATTGCCATGATTCCTATATAACCCAGTCCGCGCATACGAGTCACTTCGGCCTCATTCGGAGTCGTCACTCTTATGGTGAACAAATCTCCCGTCTTTTCAACTTGCATATTCCAACCGGTTTCCTTCTTAAGTTGTCGCGGATGCACGGCAAATACTCTATCCAGTGACTCTTCAGCAATTCTTGTAGTTGGCTGAATGATCGTCTCTAAACCGTTTTCAACAGGTTTTTGAGACAGAACCCGGACATTTATAGTGAAGTTGTACATATCGACGAGATGTTGTCTTAATGCCTCCAGATTCACTTTGCTCCAATCCGTTTTAGGATCGCCGTCAAGATGCCGAATCGCTTCTTGAATTGCCCCAAAGGCATCGTTGCCAGGCAAAATTAGGTGTGAATGAGACATACTATGTACCTGCATTGCAGAATGATTTGTCGGTTGATCTGATGGCATTGTTTCAGCCATAATTTTAGACTCTGAGGCGAAAAGCATCAACGTAACGAGCAAGATTATAATCCTGAAGTTCTTCATATGTGTCGCCTCCTTCATTTCAACTATCCTCAAAATCATTATATCAACAAAAAGAATGCTATTTGAATTACTCAATAGCTCTCCCTTCGTTGCGTCTCAGTGCTCACCTTATCTCAAACAAAAGGAATTCAGCTTGAAACATGCCCCATTATAGCAGGACAGGGAAAGCTCTGTTTCAGGAAGACCTCATTTCTTAATTGTCGCCATTTCTTTAGGGTCGTCGGTTATATAAAGGATGTCATCTCTTCGCCTCTGCTCAAAGACCTCATCCAAGCCATCAACTCTGACAATAAAATACTGAGGAAACTTATCATAACCCTGTTGCTTAGTTTTTGGGTGCCAATGAAACTTTCCAGTTACTACCTGAAGTTTTCTGTGCAGCGGTGCAGGCCCGTATACAATCATTTCCACATCTGGTGTAGGCAGGGGGGAAGTGTATA
>DATHDH010000262.1:0-4261 GCA_035319145.1 Dissulfurispiraceae bacterium
TGGTAATGCCTGGAGACAATATAGCAATAACGGTCGAACTGATTGCACCGATAGCGATGGAAAAAGAGCTGCGGTTTGCAATCCGTGAAGGCGGACGCACGGTGGGTGCGGGCGTCGTGACCGAGGTGCTGGAGTAAGACCATGAGAGATATTTTTCTGTTTCAGTGCACTGAGTGCAAAAATAAGAACTATTCTTCGCTGAAGAACAAAAAGAATACGACTGACAAGCTGCAGCGCAAGAAATATTGCCGCGCATGTCAGAAACACACATTGCATAAGGAAGCCAAGGCCTAGCGTGGTCATGGTCCTTCTGAAAGTGGCGCGAGGAGATAGGCCAGTAGCTCTAACGGCTAGAGCATCGGACTCCAAATCCGAGGGCTGGGGGTTCGAATCCCTCCTGGCCTGCCATTTTCCCCTGCTGTCAGGGAGGGAGCTGATATGATCGAAAAGATTAAGGCATTTTTCCGTGAAGTGAACATCGAAGGCAAGAAGGTGAATTATCCTTCCCGCGATGAGCTTGTCGGCTCGACATGGGTAGTCGTCATCACCGTTATTGTCATGTCGACGTATCTTGGCGCTATCGATCTCCTTCTTGCGAAGATCGTCAATTTCATGATCAGGTAAGAAAATGGCAAAAAACTGGTTCGTTGTTCATACCTATTCCGGCTTTGAAGAAAAAGCGAAGATGGCGATCGAAGAGAAGGTCCGCCAAAAGGGTCTCGACGAGAAGATAACGCGTGTTCTAATCCCGATGGAGCGCGTTATCGAGCTTAAGGGCAAGAAGAAGAAAGAGTCCGAAAAGAAATTCTATCCGGGCTATATCCTTGTTGAAATGGAGCTGGATGACGAGACGTGGCATCTCATCAAGAACACTCTCCGGGTTACCGGCTTCGTCGGCGGCACCAAACCGATTCCAATTCCGCAGGAAGAAGTGGACGTCATCCTGCAGCAGCTTGAGAAAGGCCCTGCGCCGGTTATCAAAACGAAGTACGAAAAAGGCGAGAATGTCCGTATTACGGACGGTCCGTTCAGCAGCTTCGTCGGGTATGTCGACGATGTCGACATGGACCACGGACGGCTGCGCGTCATGGTGAGCATTTTCGGCCGCCAGACGCCGGTAGAACTAGCATTCTCGCAGGCTGAAAAGGCTTAAGGCGAGACAGAACAGGCTAGGAGGACAGCATATATGGCAAAGAAGGAAGTAGTAGCACAGGTTAAACTCGTGATCCCGGCCGGAAAGGCCAACCCGGCGCCACCTGTAGGTCCGGCGCTCGGCCCGCACGGCATCAATATCATGGAGTTCTGCAAGCAGTTTAATGCTGCTACGCAGAAGATGGGCGACACGCTCGTTCCGGCGGTCCTGAGCATTTACAATGACCGTTCGTTTACCTTTATCCTGAAAACCCCGCCGGCATCTGAACTGATCAAGAAAGCGGCAGGTGTTGTTAAAGGGTCCGGAACACCGAATAAGGACAAGGTCGGTTCGCTCACTGAGGCGCAGGTTGAAGAAATTGCGAAGACCAAACTGCCCGATCTGAACACCACGACGCTTGATGCGGCCAAAGAGATCATCAAGGGCACCGCCCGCAGCATGGGCGTGGAGATAAAGGGGTAGGAGGACGGTATGAGCAAGAAAATGATAAAAGCACTTGAAGGGCTGGACCTCGCAAAGGATTATGCCATAGAGGATGCGATTGATATCGTCAAGAAGGCGGCCTTCGCAAAATTTGATGAGACGGTTGATATTGCCTTCAATCTCGGCGTCGATCCTCGTAAATCTGATCAGATGGTTCGAGGAACCGTAGTCCTCCCGCACGGAACCGGCAAGACGGTCCGTGTACTTGTCTTTGCAAAGGGGGAAAAGGAAAAGGAAGCGAGAGATGCGGGCGCCGATTTCGTCGGAGCAGAAGATATAGTCGAAAAAATACAGGGCGGCTGGCTCGATTTCGACAAAGCAGTTGCGACCCCGGAGCTCATGGGTTTGGTCGGAAAACTCGGGAAATTGCTCGGTCCTCGGGGTCTTATGCCGAACCCGAAACTCGGGACGGTCACATTCGAGGTCGGCAAGGCGGTCAAGGAGATCAAGGCCGGTAAGGTAGAATACAGGACCGACAAGGCGGGCATTGTTCATATTCCGTTTGGGAAAGTGTCGTTTGCAAAAGATAAGCTGCTGGAAAACGCCGTATCCGTGATTCGTTCTATTACGCGTGCGAAGCCGGCGACATCAAAAGGCAAATACATCAAGAAGGTTTCGGTCTCATCTACCATGGGGCCCGGTATCAAGATAGACGTAACGAAACTGAAAGTTGCGTAGTTTTTTATAAATAGTGTTGTCTGAAGAAACGAACAGGAGAGGACCGTCTTCTGTTCGCTTTCGCTATGTTTTCGTTGGCAAACACAGGCTTTGCCTGTTTTCAGAGGGTCAGAGACAGCAGGCAGTGTCCCCCGATGGGGACCTTTAATGAGGCGACTCACCTGCCGAGACGGTTGAAAGCATGGCGTTTCAACTTTAACATGCCCACGGTCTCTGGGAAAGGAGGAGCAATCTGATTACCAAAGCCAAAAAAACAACCCAGGTCGGTGAATTGTCGGAACGGTTACAGAAGTCCAAGGGAATCGTCCTGACGGAATACAAGGGGCTGACGGTTGCGCAGATTTCGGACCTCAGGAAAGAACTGAAATCGATCGATGCCGAGTATAAGGTTTACAAGAACACCCTTGTGTCGATTGCAGCGAAGGGAACGCCCTTTGAGGCGGCCAATCCGTCACTCACCGGACCGACAGGCATTGCATTCGGCTATGACGATCCGGTCGCGGCTGCAAAGAAACTTTTTGATTTTGCCGGCAAGAACGACAAATTCAAGGTGAAAAGCTTTGTCATGGACGGCAAGCTTTTCGACGCCGACGAGACCAAAGCAATTTCCAAGCTGCCGTCACGGCCGGTATTGCTCGGTATGCTTGCCGGTGTGATGCAGGCCCCGGCACAGAAGCTCGCCGGAGCGCTCAATGCGACCATTGCCCAGTTTGCGTATGCGCTGGAAGCGGTCAAGAACAAGAAAACTGCCTAATTAACTATATTCAGGAGGGAAGCACATGGCTATCAGCAAAGACGAAGTTTTTCAGTTTATCGACAATATGACCATCATTGAGATGTCCCAGTTCATCAAGGAATTCGAAGAGCGCTATGGGGTGACCGCAGCCGCCCCTGTTGCGGTAGCTGCTGCCCCGGCGGCCGGAGCTGCAGCGCCTGCTGCTGAAGAGAAGACAAGCTTCGACGTTATTATTGTTGGGGCTGGCGACAAGAAGATTCAGGTCATCAAGGTGGTCCGCGAATTGACCGGTCTTGGACTCAAGGAAGCAAAGGATGTAGTCGACGGCGCGCCGAAGCCGCTGAAGACCGGCGTTTCGAAGGAAGAGGCTGAAGCGATGAAGGCCAAGCTCGAGGCCGAGGGTGCGAAGATCGAGATCAAGTAATTTTTTTTGATGAGGATCTGCGGGTATGCCGCGTAATCGGCATACCCGCCAGTCGTACGCCGGACAAACCACTTCACCGATAACGTTAGGAGAGCCATGGCTAAGCTTTTACGAGAGCGCTTGAATTTTGGCAAGGTGGCCCAGGTGCTGGATGTGCCGTATCTGGTCGAGTTCCAGAGAAAGTCTTTTGACCGTTTTTTACAGAAGGAGACGACAGTCGAGAAACGCCGCGATGAGGGACTGCAGTCTGCATTCCGCAGTGTATTCCCGATAACGGATTACAACGATACGACTTCAATCGAGTTTATTCATTATACGCTTGGCGAAGCCAAGGTGATGCCGCGCGAGTGTATTGTCAAGGGCGTCACGTTTGCAGCACCCCTCAAAATAAAGGTGCGTCTCAATATATGGGACAAGGATGAGAAGGATGCCCGCATTCTTAAAGAATCGCGGGAACAGGAAGTCTACATCGGCGAAATGCCGATCATGACGGAAACCGGAAGCTTCATCATCAATGGTATTGAACGGGTCATCGTCAGCCAGCTGCATCGCTCCCCTGGCGTCTATTTTGCGCCCGATAAAGGGAAGACACATGCGAGCGGCCGGCTTTTATATACTGCGCGTGTCATTCCGGTCAGAGGCTCATGGCTCGACTTCGAATTCGACGCGAAGGACTTGCTGTATGTCCGTATCGACCGCCGGAGGAAATTGCCGGCGACGATTGTGCTTAAGGCGCTTGGTTACTCTAATGAAGAGCTCCTGAAGACCTTCTATCCGATCGAGCAGA